>NZ_JBQEQE010000014.1:45206-156523 GCF_052046095.1 Pseudomonas sp. 22072 | reverse complement strand
TTCGTTTCGGTGTGGCGCGCATTCTACGGAGCGACCCTAAGTCTGGCAAGCACTTTCTTAAATCTTTTTTTTCAGCCCTTCCAATGGCTTAGGCAGGGTTGGCCTGCGGCGTGATCAAGAGAATAATGCCCCCCTTTGTATAGAGGAGAGACTCACCCCATGTGGTTCAAGAACCTGCTTATCTATCGCCTGACCCAAGATCTGCCTGTTGATGCCGAGGCGTTGGAAGCGGCCATGGCCACCAAGCTGGCGCGCCCTTGTGCGAGCCAGGAGTTGACCACTTACGGTTTTGTCGCGCCTTTTGGTAAAGGTGAAGACGCCCCCCTGGTTCACGTCAGCGGCGATTTCCTGCTGATCGCCGCTCGCAAGGAAGAACGCATCCTGCCGGGTAGCGTGGTGCGTGATGCACTTAAAGAGAAAGTCGAAGAGATCGAAGCCGAGCAAATGCGCAAGGTCTACAAGAAGGAGCGCGACCAGATCAAGGATGAAATCATCCAGGCCTTCCTGCCGCGTGCCTTTATCCGTCGCTCGTCGACCTTCGCTGCAATCGCGCCGAAACAGGGCCTGATCCTGGTCAACTCGGCCAGCCCCAAGCGTGCCGAAGACCTGCTGTCGACCCTGCGTGAAGTGATCGGCACCCTGCCCGTCCGCCCTCTGACGGTAAAAACCGCACCAACTGCAATCATGACTGACTGGGTCACCACCCAGAAACCGGCTGATGACTTCTTCGTCCTCGACGAATGCGAACTGCGCGACACCCACGAAGACGGCGGCATCGTGCGCTGCAAACGCCAGGACCTGACCGGCGAAGAGATCCAGCTGCACCTGACCACCGGCAAGGTCGTAACCCAACTGTCCCTGGCGTGGCAGGACAAGCTGTCCTTCATGCTCGACGACAAGATGACCGTCAAGCGCCTGAAGTTCGAAGACCTGCTGCAAGACCAGGCGGAACAGGACGGCGGCGACGAAGCCCTGGGCCAACTGGATGCCAGCTTTACCTTGATGATGCTGACCTTCGGCGATTTCCTGCCGGCGCTGGTCGAGGCACTGGGCGGCGAAGAGACACCACAGGGCATCTAAGCAACACCGATCCAATGCGGGCACGGTCAGTGTGGGAGCTGGNCCGCTATCGCAGGCAAGCCAGCTCCCACATTTGATTGCATCGACAACTCGGAAATCGAATAAAAAAGGACATCCCCATGCGCGCACTCGCCGCCTTGAGCCGCTTTGTCGGCAACACCTTTGCCTACTGGGTGCTGATCTTTGCCGTTGTCGCCTTTCTCCAACCCAGCTGGTTCATCGGCCTGAAAAGCGCCATCGTCCCACTGCTGGGCCTGGTGATGTTCGGCATGGGGTTGACCTTGAAACTGGAAGACTTCGCCGAAGTCGCTCGCCACCCGTGGCGCGTGGCCTTGGGCGTGGTCGCGCATTTCGTGATCATGCCGGGCGTGGCATGGTTGCTGTGCCAGGCGTTCCATTTGCCGGCGGAAATTGCCGTTGGCGTGATCCTGGTCGGCTGTTGCCCAAGTGGCACGTCGTCCAACGTCATGACCTGGCTGGCCCGGGGTGACCTGGCGTTATCGGTGGCGATTGCCGCGGTCACCACCCTCCTCGCCCCGCTGCTCACACCGGCGTTGATCTGGCTGCTGGCCTCGGCCTGGCTGCCAGTGTCGTTCATGGAACTGTTCTGGTCGATCCTGCAAGTGGTGCTGCTACCCATCGTACTGGGCGTGGTCGCGCAGCGCTTGCTCGGTGATCGGGTAAGGCATGCGGTGGATGTGCTGCCACTGGTGTCGGTGGTCAGCATTGTGATCATCGTCGCGGCCGTGGTTGCCGCAAGCCAAGGCAAGATTGCCGAGTCGGGCCTGCTGATCATGGCCGTGGTGATGCTGCACAACAGCTTCGGTTACCTGCTGGGCTACTTCACCGGGCGCCTGTTCAAGTTGCCCTTGGCGCAACGCAAGTCGCTGGCCCTGGAAGTGGGCATGCAGAACTCCGGGCTGGGTGCCGCGCTGGCCAGTGCGCACTTTTCGCCACTGGCGGCGGTGCCCAGTGCGTTGTTCAGCGTCTGGCACAATATTTCCGGCGCATTGCTGTCGACCTATTTCCGCCGCATGAGCGAAAAGGAAGACCGCCGCGCCCTGGAAACCACGCCGTAACTTGATCGCCCGGTCCAATTTCGGCACTCTACCGAACTTCGCGGGGACGACCTCGCGACGCTATCAAGCGCTCACCCGGGGACGACCCCACTTTGATAGAAGCGAGGTCATCATGTCCTGGATCATTCTGTTTTTTGCCGGGTTGTTTGAAGTGGGCTGGGCCGTCGGCCTGAAGTACACCGACGGGTTCAGCAAGCCGCTGCCCACCGCCCTGACGATTGCCGCCATGGCTGTCAGCCTTGGGTTGTTGGGGCTGGCCATGAAGGAATTGCCGCTGGGCACCGCCTATGCCATCTGGACCGGCGTGGGGGCCGTGGGCACCGTGATTGCCGGGATTATCCTGTTTGGAGAATCCATGGCGTTGTTTCGGTTGGCGAGTGTGGCGTTGATTATTTGTGGGCTGATTGGCCTCAAGATCTCGACATAAGCCACTACCGCTATCGCAGGCAAGCCAGCTCCCACATTTGACTGTATTCACAATTCAAAATGTGGGAGCTGGCTTGCCTGCGATGATGCCCTGACAAACAACGACAAACTACCTGGCACTCCCCCGCAAACCGCCCACCACAGCGTGCAACTGCTCAGGCGTTGCCGCTTCCACAGCCACCGGCTCGCCCGCCACCAACACCACCCGCGACCAGATCCGATGAAACAAACCCTTGTTCGGATCACGGCTGAAGAAACTCCCCCACAACCCCTGCAATGCCATCGGGATCACCGGCACCGGCGTCTCCTCCAGGATGCGCGTCACCCCACCGCGAAACTCATTCATCTCGCCATCGGCTGTCAGCTTGCCTTCCGGGAAGATGCACACCAACTCGCCATCCTTGAGGTACTGGGCAATGCGCGCGAACGCCTGTTCGTAGATCTGAATGTCTTCATGGCGCCCGGCAATCGGAATAGCCCCGGCGGTGCGGAAGATAAAATTGAGCACCGGCAAGCGGTAGATCTTGTAGTACATGACAAAGCGAATCGGCCGACGTACTGCGCCGCCAATCAACAGCGCATCGACAAACGACACATGGTTGCACACCAGCAACGCCGCGCCTTCATCCGGGATGGCTTGCAGGTTGCGATGCTCCACGCGGTACATGGAATGGCTGAGCAGCCAGATCATGAAGCGCATGGTGAACTCGGGGACGATTTTAAAGATGTAAGTGTTAACCGCGATGTTGAGCAGCGACACCACCAGGAACAACTCGGGGATCGACAGCTTGGCCACGCTCAACAGCAGAATGGACACGATGGCCGAGACCACCATGAACAGTGCATTGAGAATGTTGTTCGCCGCGATCACCCGTGCCCGTTCGTTCTCGGCGGTACGCGACTGGATCAGCGCATACAGCGGCACGATGTAAAAGCCACCGAACACCCCCAGGCCGAGGATATCGAACAGCACCCACCACGCCTGGCCGTAGCTGAGCACCGCGAGCCAATCGTTGGCTTGCACGTTCTGCGGGAAGCCGCCGGAGTGCCACCAAAGCAGCAGGCCGAACACGGTCAGGCCAAATGAGCCAAACGGCACCAGGCCGATTTCCACCTTACGCCCGGAAAGCTTTTCGCACAGCATCGAGCCCAGGGCGATGCCCACCGAGAACACCGTGAGGATCAAGGTCACCACGGTTTCGTCGCCGTACAACCATTCCTTGGCATAGGCAGGTATTTGCGTGAGGTAAATCGCGCCGACAAACCAGAACCATGAGTTGCCGACAATCGAGCGCGACACCGCCGGCGTCTGCCCCAGGCCCATGCGTAAAGTCGCCCAGGACTGAGTGAAGATATTCCAGTCCAGGCGCAGCTGCGGTGTCGAAGCCGCTGCGCGCGGGATGCTGCGGCTGGCCAGGTAGCCCAGCACCGCCACGGCCACAATCGCCACCGCCACCACCGGCGCGTAATGGGTGGAAGACATCATGATCCCGGCACCGATGGTGCCGGCCAAAATTGCCAGGAACGTGCCCATCTCCACCAGGCCGTTACCGCCGACCAACTCATCGTCGTGCAAGGCCTGGGGCATGATCGAGTACTTCACCGGGCCGAACAGCGCCGAGTGAGTGCCCATGGCAAACAGCGCCAGCAGCATCAGTTCAAGATGATTGGTCAGAAAACCCGTCGCGCCCACCGCCATGATCACGATCTCGCCGATCTTGATCGCGCGGATCAACGCGTCCTTGTTGAATTTCTCGCCAAACTGCCCGGCCAACGCCGAGAACAGGAAGAACGGCAGGATAAACAACAAAGCACACAGGTTGACCCAGATGGAGCGGTCACCCTCGATGGTGAGCTTGTAAAGGATGGCCAGGATCAGCGACTGCTTGAAGATGTTGTCGTTGAACGCGCCCAGCAACTGGGTGATGAAAAACGGCAAGAAGCGCCGCGTGCGCAGCAAGGTGAATTGGGAAGGATGGCTCATCGTCGTCCGTGTTCCTGCGTGGCCTTTATTTATCAGGCCACGACTTTACCTAATCCTGCTTACTTATTCGCTAGCCCGGCAATACAAGGCGAAACAAAAAGCTCGCCTTTATAAGCGCCCTGCACGGTGCGCTTGGCCACGATCAGCCACATCAGCGCCAGCGCAACCACCAGCACACTGCCAAACACACTGAAAAACGCCAGATGTAACAGGCTCGCCAATTTAAGCGTGGCCAAGGCGTAAACCCCCAATGGGAAGGTGAAGCCCCACCAGCCCAGGTTGAACGGGATACCGGCGCGCAGGTAACGCAGGGTGATCAACACCGCAATCAACATCCACCACAAGCCGAAGCCCCACAGGGTGATGCCCGCAATCAGGCCCAGGCCGTGGGCCATTTCACCGACACTGGCCAGGCCATTGGCGGCAAAGATCGCGGGGGCATCCGTACCGAGCAGCAACATGCCCAGGGCACCGGTACCGATCGGGCCCAGGGCCAACCAGCTCGACGCGGCCATATTGGCGTGAGGCAACTTATGCAAGGCCATGCGCAGCATCAGGATGGTCAGGATGCTGAACGCTACCGGCAGGGAAAACGCCCACAGCACGTAGCTGGTCACCAACATCACCAGCTGCGAATGGGCATCGGCCAAGTGCGGCGCAAGCAAGCCGCCGCTGGCCGCCGCCACTTCGGCCGCCACCACGGGCAACAGCCAGACGGCGGTCATCTGGTCGATACTGTGCTCCTGGCGGGTGAACATCATGAATGGGATCAGCCCGCCGCAGGCCAAGGACATGGCGACGTCCAACCACCACAGAACTTCGGCCAGCGGGATGACATCACTGCCCCAGCGCGGCAAACCGAACAGCAGCAAGCCATTAAGAATGGTCGCCAGCCCCATGGGGATAGTGCCGAAAAACATCGAGACGGTGGAGTGCCCGAAGATGCGTCGCGCCTCGTGGAAAAACATCACCCAGCGGGCGGCGTAGAGCACGCTGAACAGCACAAACAGGCCGATGGTGAACAGCCACAGGCCCTCGGCGATAGCGTGCAAACCTGGCAAGTTGACTGGCAACTGGGCCAAGGCCAGCGCCAGCACACCGGTGCCCATGGTCGCGGCGAACCAGTTCGGGGTGAACTGGCGAATCACTTCCCGGGGACGGGTCAGGTGACTGAAGGGTTTGTAGCGGTGAGTAGTCGAGCAGGTCATGGGTTAATCCTCTTCCTCATTTGAGGTTGAAGCCATGATAGAACCTGATCGAATATCTATATAACGGGTAATATCTCTAACTGTTATCTATTTTACCTATATTGATCGCAATCAGGCCCTCGCCCTTGCCTGCGCCGTGTCCCGCCACAACAACCCAACAAGCGCGCCGAGAGACAGCAAGATAAGCACCGCACCGTAGCCGTCCGTGGTCGCGATCAGGCCAAACACACGGCTCAGGTTCCCCGCCAATAACGCCGGTATGCAGAACGCCAGGTAGCTCAATACATAGAACGCCGACATCAGGCCCGCCCGCTCATGGGGCAACGCCAGGCCCACGATGCTGCGCACACTGCCCATGAAGCCGCCGCCGAACCCCAGGCCTGCGATCACACTGGCGACAAAGAACAGCCACAGGCTGGCGATGTTTACGGCAACCAGCAGCAACCCCACGCCCACGGCCAGCAGTGCAGCCGACACGCGCATGAACCTGTCAGCCGCGTGGTTGCGCAGGCTGTAGATCATCACCGCGCCGCTCAAGGTCACCACCGCCACCAGCCCGCCGCCGATCAAGTGCGAGGTCGACCCGGTGGCGACACGCACCAACGACGGTGCCAACGAGGAAAAAAACCCACCCAGCGCCCACACGGCCACATTCAATGGCATCGCCAGCCACAACGCGCGGCGCGCCTGCGGCGGCACATGCAGGGTTGGCGCCAGGGACTTCAAGGCGCCGGGTGTGCGGCTGACCGTTTCAGGCAGGCGCCACACATACAGAGCCTGCAACACCATCAAGCCCAGCAGGGTGTAATAGATCAATTGGGTTGGCCACGGCGCGAACTCCACCAACAGCCCGCTGCCCAGGCCACCACTGGCCATGCCGAGCATCGGTGCAAGGCTGTTGAGCATCGGGCCGCGGACGCGGTCGGTATCGAGCAGCGTCGCACTCAATACCGCTGTGGCAGTGCCAGTCGCGAAGCCCTGTAACACGCGGGCGGCCAGCAGGCAGGCGGTGCTGTCAGCGTGGATAAACAGCAGCATCGCCACACTATTGAGCAGCAGCGCGGCGAAGATCACCGGCTTGCGCCCCAGGTAATCCGAGAGCGACCCCACCGTCAGCAGGGCCGCCAGCAGGCTCACGGCATAGACACCAAAGATGGCGGTGAGCATGGCCGCCGAAAAATGCAGGTGGTCTTGATACACCTGGTACAAGGGCGTCGGCGCGCTGGAGGCGGCGAGAAAGGTCAGCACCATGATCACTAGAACCGCCAGGCTGGACCGCTGAGAGATGACACTGGACATGGGCACGCTCCGCTAAAGCTAATATTTTGCTTTTGTGCAGTGTGCTATTCGCTGGCGCTTAAAGCAAATTCTTTGTGTTAAGGTCTCGCCCATGGCGATCAAAGAAGGCCTCCGCCCGGGGGGCCGCAGTGCCCGGGTACAAGAATCCGTCCACAGAGCGGTGCGCGAATTGCTGGAAGCCCATGAGCGTTCCAGCGTCACCGTGCCGATGATTGCGGCATGTGCAGGCGTCACGCCGTCGACCATTTACCGGCGCTGGGGCGATCTGTCAGTACTGCTCGCCGACGTCGCCCTGGCCCGTATGCGCCCCGATACCGAACCGGCCAACACCGGCAGCCTGCGTGGCGACCTGCAAGCCTGGGCCGAGCAATACCTGGATGAGATGAGTTCGGACGTAGGCCGCAACATGATGCGCGACGTGCAGAGCAGCCCGACGCCAGGGTATTGCGTGAGCATCCTGAGTGGGCAGTTGCAGGTGATTGTTGACCGCTACCCGCAGGAACAGCCACCGAGCGTTGACCATCTGATCAACCTGCTCGCCGCACCGACGGTGTTTCGTATTCTGTTTTCGGCAGAGCCTTTGGCTGTTGAAGAGCTGCATGCCCTGATCGAATTGGCACTGAAGGCTTAAAGCCCTACACATAGCAAATGTGGGAGCGGGCTTGCTCGCGAAGGCGTCGTGTCAGTCAATGCATCAGCAACTGATCTACCGCATTCGCGAGCAAGCCCGCTCCCACATTTTTTACCGCGTGCCGTCAGCGGCTAGGTACGCATCCCACGCCCACTCACCAGCAACCGCGCACAACCGATATACAGCACCACGGTCGCAACGATCATAAAGGTGATCGCCACACTGATCTTGATATCCGACACGCCCAAAATGCCGTAGCGGAAGGCGTTGACCATGTGCAGCACCGGGTTGGCCAGGGACACCGTCTGCCAGAACGGCGGCAGCAAGGTGATGGAGTAAAACACCCCGCCCAGGTAGGTCAGCGGCGTGAGCACGAAGGTCGGGATGATGGAAATATCATCGAAGTTGCGTGCGAACACGGCGTTGATAAAGCCCAGCAGCGAGAAGATCGTCGCCGTCAGCACCACCACCAGAATAGTGACACCCAGGTGATGCACCTGCAGCTGGGTAAAGAACAGCGACAGCAGCGTCACGATCACTCCCACCATCAGGCCACGCAACACGCCGCCCAGGGTGTAGCCGATGAGGATGGTGTGCGGTGACACCGGCGAGACCATCAGCTCTTCAATGGAGCGCTGGAACTTGCTGCCAAAGAAACTCGACACCACGTTGCCATAGGAGTTGGTGATCACCGACATCATGATCAGGCCCGGCACGATGTATTCCATGTAGGTGAAGCCACCCATGTCGCCGATCTGCCGGCCGATCAGGTTACCGAAGATCACAAAGTACAGGACCATGGTGATCGCCGGTGGCAGCAGGGTCTGCGGCCAGATCCGGGTAAAGCGCTTCACTTCGCGATAAACAATGGTTTGCAGCGCTACGAGGTTGGGTTGCAGTTCGGAACTCATACCGCCACCTTCGCCAGATTTTTCTCCACCAGGGACACAAACAACTCCTCAAGGCGATTGGTTTTGTTACGCAGGCTCAACACTTCGATGTTCTGAGTGGCCAACTGGGTGAACAGCGCGGTGATGCCCATGGCTTTGTCCACCTGCACCTCCAGGGTGTGGCTGTCCACCAGCCGGCTTGGGTAGCCGAGCAACTGCGGCGCCACCGACAGGTTGTTCTTCAGGTCGAGCAGGAAGGTTTCCACATGCAACTGGCCCAGCAGGTTGCGCATGCTGGTGTTCTCGACAATGGTGCCGTGGTCGATGATGCCGATGTTGCGGCACAACTGCTCAGCCTCTTCCAGGTAGTGGGTGGTGAGGATGATGGTGATGCCCTTCTCGTTCAGTTCGGTGAGGAAGGTCCACATCGAGCGGCGCAGCTCGATATCCACGCCGGCGGTAGGTTCGTCGAGGATCAACAGGCGCGGCTCATGCACCAGGGCGCGGGCGATCATCAGGCGTCGCTTCATGCCACCGGACAACGAGCGCGAAGGTACGTCACGCTTGTCCCACAGGCCCAGTTGAGTCAGGTACTGCTCGGCGCGTTCCTTGGCGACTTTCGCCGGAATGCCGTAGTAGCCGGCCTGGGTCACGACAATGTCGAAGGTCTTTTCGAACTGGTTGAAATTGAATTCCTGGGGCACCACGCCAATGGAGCGCTTGAGCGCCGCCGGGGATTTGTCCAGGTCGTGGCCGAAGATGTTCACCGTGCCGCTGGTCTTGTTGACCAGGGTGGAGAGAATGCCGATGGTGGTGGATTTGCCGGCACCGTTGGGGCCGAGCAAGGCGAAGAAGTCACCTTCGGCAACGTCCAGATCGATACCACTCAGGGCCTGGAAACCGTTGCCGTAGGTTTTGGTTAGCTGCCGGATGGACAGAGCGGAACTCATATGGAAGTACGCACCAAAGAAGGGAATAGAAAGAATAGATAAAGGCACACCGCAGGTAGTTCAACCTGCGATGCAGTGCGAGCATGGTGCGTGCCCATGCCGCACAAGTACAGTCACCCGTATTAATAGTGTGTATTAAGTCAACGCGGTCATCACCGCCTTGCGGTAGGCCGGGCGCTGTTGCAAGCGCTGGTACCAGGCCTCCAGATGGGGCATGGCAGGGCGTTCGATGGGCATCTCGAACCAGGCGTAGATGAAGCAGCCCAAGGGAATATCGCCCATGCCGAACGCCTGGCCGGACAGGTAGGGTTGCTCGGCGAGGGCTTGTTCGACGGTTTTGAGCGCGTCGATACAGGCTTGGCGCCCGGCATTGATGCTGTCCCAGTTTTGCTGGTCAGCCGGGGTGCGCACGATGCCCCAGAACACCGCTTTGAACGGATCGGCGAGCGTGGAAGTGGTCCAGTCCATCCACTTTTCGGCGTTGGCCCGGGCTTGCAGGTCGCTGGGGTAAAAGTCCGATGCCTGCTTGGCACACAGGTAACGCACGATGGTGTTGGATTCCCACAGCACAAAGTCGCCATCTTCGATCACCGGCACCCGGCCATTGGGGTTCATGGCCCGGTATTGCGGGGTATCGACCACACCAAAAGCCCCGCCCGCATCAATTGCTTCATAGTCCAGGCCGAGTTCCTCGGCGCACCACAGTGCTTTCCTGACGTTTGATGAATTTTTACGACCCCAGATCTTCAGCATGACCGCGCCTTATCGTTGATGAACATGGCTTGATGAACGCAGCAGCATACGCCGGTTCAGCCGCGGCTTAAATCGCCCTGCATATCGCCGAGCAAGGTGGGCGCATCGTCGCCAAACAGGTGCGGGTAGCACTGGCGGATATGCCCGAAGAAAAATGCTTCGGGCACGTCAGCAAATTGCCCGTGGTCCACCACGTACTCCATAGAACGCTGGCCCTGGCGATTGAACGCGTGGAACACGCTGTCGTGCAGCCCATCGAATTCCAACGGCGGCACGTCGAACACTTCGCACAGTTGCTGGTTGAACGCCGGAGTGGCCTTGACCCAGCGGCCGTTCAGGTAAAGCTCGGTATAACCGTGCATGGCGAACACGTCACTTTTGAGCAGAGCGAGCAGTCGCGGTGTGGACAGGTGGTTGCGCACGTCCGCCAGGCCAATGCGTGCGGGAATGCCGCAGTGGCGCGCGCAAGCGGCGAGCAACGTAGCTTTGGGCACACAGTAGCTTTCGCCGGCCGCCAGGGCGAAGCTGGCGCTCAAGGTGTTGGGGTCACGGCTGAAGGTATAGGGGTTGTAGCGAATGGCCTCGCGCACGGCGTAGTAAAGACTGACTGCCTGGTCACTTAAATCCGGGCGGGTTCCGCGATGTTTCTCGGCGAACTCCACCACCACAGGGTGGTCACTATCGATGAAGCGGCTGGGACTCAAGTACGTATTCATGAGCTTGATCTCCGAGGGGAGCCTGGAGTTTAACCACCAGGCCTGCCAGAGAGATAACGACGATTCGGCCAAATGCCGGCGCCGGCTGATGGGTTGCCCAGTACACCTTGTTACACCCTGATCACCCGGCTTGTTCGGATGCCGACTAAGCTCCCTGGTGGTTTCGCCCCTGGTTCACGGAGGATTGAATATGCTGTTGTTGTGGATACTGGTGCTGGTGGTCGGCATTGCCTACCTGGCACACCGCCGTACTGCCCCCCTGCCCGCCCTGGGTGTGGTCGCCGTCTACCTGCTGGCGATGGGCGCCTGGAGCCACGCACCGGGTTGGCTGCTGCTGATCTTCTGGGTACTCCTGGCCGTGGTGGCCGCGCCTTTGTTGCTGCCTGACCTGCGCCGCCAATACTTCACCAAGCCGCTGTTCAGCTGGTTCCAGAAAGTGCTGCCGCCGATGTCCGAGACCGAGCGCGATGCGATTGATGCCGGTACCGTGTGGTGGGACGGCGAGCTGTTCAGTGGCCGCCCGGACTGGGACAAATTGCTGGCCTACCCCAAGGCGCAATTGACCGAGGAAGAGCAGGCGTTCATCGACGGCCCCACCGAAGAACTCTGCGCCATGGTCAGCGACTGGGAAATCGGCCAGGCCATGGACCTGCCGCCGCAAGCCTGGGAACACATCAAGACCCATGGCTTCTTCGCCCTGATCATTCCCAAGGAGTACGGTGGCAAGGGCTTCTCCGCCTATGCCCACTCCCAGGTCGCCATGAAGCTCGCGACCCGCAGTGGTGACCTGGCCTCCACCGTGATGGTCCCCAACTCACTCGGCCCCGCCGAACTGCTGCTGCACTACGGCACCGAGGAACAGCGCAATCATTACCTGCCGCGCCTGGCCCGTGGCGACGACATCCCGTGCTTCGCCCTCACCGGCCCGCTGGCCGGCTCCGATGCGGGCGCCATGCCCGACACCGGCGTGATCTGCAAAGGCGAATGGGAAGGCAAGGAAACCCTCGGCCTGCGCCTGAACTGGGAAAAGCGCTACATCACCCTCGGCCCGGTCGCGACCTTGCTCGGCCTGGCCTTCAAGGCTCATGACCCGGACCACCTGTTGGGTGAAGAAGAAGACCTGGGCATCAGCCTCGCGTTGATTCCTACCGACACCCCTGGCGTGGAAATCGGCCGTCGTCACCTGCCGCTTGGCGCCGCTTTCATGAACGGCCCCAACTCCGGCAAGGATGTGTTCATCCCCCTGGAATACCTGATTGGTGGCCAGGAAATGCTCGGCAAGGGCTGGATGATGCTGATGAACTGCCTGTCGGTCGGCCGTTCGATCTCGCTGCCCGCCGTCGGCACCGGCGCCGCCAAGTTCACCAGCCTGGTGACCGGCCAATACGCCCAGGTGCGCGAACAGTTCAACGTACCGCTGTCGGCCTTCGAAGGCATCCAGGAAGCCCTGGCACGCATCGGTGGCAACGCCTGGCTGATGGACAGCGCACGCATGCTCACCGCCAACGCCGTGGACCTGGGCGAGAAGCCGTCGGTGTTGTCGGCGATCCTCAAGTATCACCTGACCGAACGCGGCCGTGAGTGCATCAGCCACGCCATGGACGTGCACGGCGGCAAGGGCATCATCATGGGCCCCAACAACTACCTGGGCCGCAACTGGCAGGGCGCACCGATCTTCATCACCGTGGAAGGCGCGAATATCCTTTCGCGTAACCTGATGATCTTCGGCCAGGGCGCGATTCGCTGCCACCCCTTCGTGCTCAAGGAAATGGCCCTGGCCGGCCGCGAAGACCATGACCAGGCGTTGAAGGAATTTGACGGCCTGCTGATGCAGCACATCGGCTTCGCCGTCAGCAACGCCGCCAGCACCCTGGTGCTGAACCTGGGCTTCGGGCACTTCGAAAAAGCCCCGGGCAACCGTTTGAGCCAGGGCTACTTCCGTGCCCTGAACCGCCAGGCGGCTGCGTTTGCCCTGCTGGCCGACCTGAGCATGATGTTGCTGGGTGGCGAGCTCAAGCGCCGCGAACGCTTGTCCGCTCGCCTGGGTGATGTGCTCAGCCACATGTACCTGGCGTCGGCGGCGCTCAAGCGTTATCACGACCTGGACTCGCCGGACCATCTGGAGCCGCTGTTTGCCTGGGCCATGGAAGAAAGCCTGGGCGAATCGGAACGCGCATTGGATGAGCTGCTGAGCAACTTCCCGAACAAGGTGCTGGGCTGCCTGTTGCGGGTGATCGTGTTCCCGTTCGGGCGTCGTCATACCGGGCCGTCCGACGCTCTGGATGCCGAAGTGGCAGCCGTGATCGGCCGCGCCAAAGGCGACCCGACCCTGGAAGAATTGCTGGCCGGCTGTTATCGCCCGCAATCAGCAGAAGATCCCGTGGGCGCCCTGCAACATGCCTACGACCTGCTCGGTGCCAGCCACCCCTTGCAGAAAAAACTCCACAGCGCGCTCAAAAGCGGCCAGGTCAAGCCGGCTGCCGGCGAGCATGCCATCGACGCGGCCCTGCAGGCCGGCGTGCTGCAACCGGCCGAGGCGCAAACCTTGCGCGATGCCGAGGCTGCGCGACGCAAGGTGATCGACGTGGATGATTTCAGCAAGGAAGAGCTGATGCAGGCAGAAGATAAAGTCCGCTGAGTCGAGCGGTCATATAAAAACGGGCGCGAGAGGCTTATACTCTCGCGCCCGTTTTTGCTTTAGAGGCCTTATCTCGTGTCCAACGTCGTTGCCGATCATCTTGTCTTGCTCGACCACTTGCGCAGCATCCTGGTTGCCGTCGGCGAAGCCGAACAGGTACCCGAGGAAAGCCACTCGCTGTTCCTGGAGCGTTTCGACGAACTGCGCGCCCTGTTGCCAATCGACCCGATCGAAAGCCAGTACCTGGGCCAGGACCTGATGAGCCAGGTCATCCTGCGCTACCCGCAAATCGCCCACCTGGTGCCCCGTGACCTGCTGTGGTTCTTTGGCGGCGACTGCCTGCACTTCATGCCCGACGAAGAACTGGACCTGTACCAGGCCCTGGAAGAACGTCGCTATGAAGCCGAACAGAACGACGAACCGTTCGACTGGAACCAGGAAAAACAGCTGCTGGCGATGCCTCAGGACCAGAGCAAGCACTGACAACTATGCTCGTTCCTACGCTCTGCGTGGGAACCTACCCTGTGACGCTCTGCGTCACCCGTGCACAGGCATAAAGGCAGGACGCGGAGCGTCCAAGGTGGCATTCCCACGCAGAGCGTGGGAACGAGCAACCGCGTTCCTACCGTCGGTGCAGCGTGGGCTCCCTGGCCATGCACTCCACCAGATAATCGATAAACACCCGCAACTTCGGCGGCAGGTAACGTGTGGGCGAATGCAGCAACCACGCCTCGCCATGGTACGACGCAATAAAATCCCACCCCGGCAACACCTGCACCAAATCTCCTGCTTCCAATGCGTGCCGCGCGGTGAAATACGGCAAGCTGGCAATCCCGACATGCTGCAACGCAGCCTCCAGTCGCACCCCGGTGTGGTTCGCCGCATACCGGCCGCGTACGCCGACCGTTACCGCCTTGCCAGCCTGGCGAAACTTCCAGCGTGAATCTCCCGGTGTCTCACCCAGATAGATGCAACTGTGCCCGAGCAGATCATGGGGATGGCTCGGTGTACCGTGCTCGGACAGGTACTGCGGCGTCGCGCACAGCAAATGTTCGATGGGCAACAGCTGGCGCCCGACCAAACCTGGCGGTGGGCTGTCGGTGATGCGGATGCTCAAGTCGACGTTGTCGTCGATCAAATCCACATGCCTGTCTTCCAGGATCAATTGCACATCCACCTTGGGATAGCGCCGCAAAAATTCCGGCATATGCGGGTGCACCACAAATCGCCCCACCGCCTTGGGCACACTGACCCGCACCAGCCCCTCGGCTTCATGGGTAAATTGCCCACTGATTTCCATCACCGAGCGCGCCGCATTGACCATCTCCTGGCAACGCTTGAACACCTCCTCGCCGCCCTCGCTCAGGCGCAGCTTGCGCGTGGTACGTTGCAGCAGGCGCGTGGCCAGGGCTTGTTCCAGGCGCGAGATGCTGCGGCTCACCGCCGAAGGTGAAACGCTGAGTTGCCGCGCCGCTTCGGAGAAGCTGCCGGTTTCCACGACCTTGACGAAAATCGCCATTTCACCCAATAGCGGCAAAGGAAGATTGATGCTCATGACGCACAGGTCCATTGATAATTGAGCGGATTATCACCCATCTGCGCACTATTTATACTGCCCACAGAACCCTGATGCGGATGTAGATGATGACCGAGCGCCTGTTTTTTACCCACGACCACCTGACGGCCGAGCTGGAAGTGCTCAGTTGCACCCCGTACGAAGAGCAATTCGCCGTGATTGTGCAGTCGACCATTTTCCATCCCCAAGGCGGAGGCCAGCCGTCCGACACCGGCTGGCTCGGCGACAGCCAGGTGCTGCGAGTCATGCAGGAAGCCGAACAGGTGGTGCACTACGTCGACCGACCTCTGGAGCCCGGCCTCGTCGTTGCACGAGTCGACGCACAGCGGCGCGCCTTGCATACGCGTCTGCATTCGGCGGGGCACTTGATTGGCAATGCCGGCGAACGCCTGGGCTGGATGCCGATCAAGGCCCACCATTGGCCCGGCGAAGGCAAGATCACTTTTATCCGTGGCGAGACCGCGCAAGACATGGATGCGCAGGCGCTCCAGCAGTGGGTCAACACATGGATCGCCGCCGACTATTCCCGCCATATGACGCTGGAAGACGGCACCCGCGAAGTCGGCTTCGGCGAATTACCGGCGTACGCCTGTGGCGGTACGCATGTTCAAGCGTTGAGCGAACTGGGCCAGGTAACGATCCTGGCGTTGTCGGAGAAAAAAGGCGCGCTCTCGGTGCGCTACAGCCTCGCTGATACCCTGACACTGTAGGAGCGAGCTTGCTCGCGAAGACCGTTAACGATAACGCGGGATACCTGATTCCCATCGGCGCCCTTTCGTTTTCGCGAGCAAGCGCGCTCCTACAGGGCCACGCTCGGCTGGCCCGATTCATTGATGAACGACTTCAACGTCGACACCGTCGCCGCCGGGTCACGCGGATCACTGATCGCCCGAAAATTCGTCAACATGGTGTTGGCCGCCAACTCCACCGACACATACCCACG
This sequence comes from Pseudomonas sp. 22072, assembly GCF_052046095.1. Classification (NCBI taxonomy): domain Bacteria; kingdom Pseudomonadati; phylum Pseudomonadota; class Gammaproteobacteria; order Pseudomonadales; family Pseudomonadaceae; genus Pseudomonas; species Pseudomonas sp. 22072. The sequence goes on along the minus strand of NZ_JBQEQE010000014.1, from coordinate 140,350 downwards.
CTGGCGACTGTCGAAAAACTTCACATGGGGGTTGAGCGGCATGATCTTCATGAACGCGTCGTAGGGAGGGCCATCTGAGGTGACCGACGAGCCGACGAACTCGGTGGCGACCACCGCCGAGTCTGGCCTGTCGGCGTCGAGATGCAGGTCGGTGGCCCAGAACGAATGAATATCCCCTCCCCAGAACACCGGGTTCTTCACGCGATTGCGCACGAGCGACGCCAGCATCCGTGAGCGGTTCGCCATGTAGCCATCCCAACCATCGGTCCAGCGGCCAAGCTTATGGTTGGTCAAGTCACGCTGCATCAGCGGCGCCACCAGCAAATCCTGGGCGATGACATTCCACTGCGCACTGGACTGGGCAAACCCCTGGTCCAGCCAAGACTCTTGCTGCCAGCCGAGCAACGTGCGGCCAGGGTCACGCAGGTCGCTGCAAGGGGTGGTGACAATATGCCCTTGGTGGCTGCCATTGGCCGCGATGCAGGGTTGCTCGGAACGGTACTGGCGACCGTCGAGCACATGAAAACGCGCGAGCCGCCCATAGTCCAGGCGCCGGTAGATGCGCATGTCCGGCCCCTTCGGCACGCTGCTGGCACGCAGGGGCATGTGTTCGTAAAACGCCTGGTACGCCGCGGCCCGTTGCTTGAGAAACTGCGCCACCGCCACCTTCGGGTCCTGGGACCAGCGGTTGGCGTAGTCATTCTGTACTTCGTGATCGTCCCAGGTTACGACGCTGGGAGCCGCGGCGTGCAGGGCCTGCAGGTCTGGATCAGTCTTGTACAGTGCGTAGCGGTTGCGGTAATCACTCAGGCTTTGCGCATTGCCGCTGCCGTGAGAACGAAACACCTTGCCCGAATCCGCAGCATAGGAACTGTCGTAAATATAATCACCGAGGAAAAACACCAGGTCCGGCTGCTCGGCGGCAAGGTGTCGGTAGGCGCTGAAGTAACCGCGCTCCCAGTGCGAGCAGGACACAAACCCCAGCCGGGCCGAGGCCATGGCCTGCAGCGGCGGCATCGTGCGCGACTGGCCCACCGGGCTCTGCGCACCGAGCCCTTCAAACTGGTACCAATACGGCCGATCCGCCGCCAGCCCCGCCACTTCGACATGCACTGCGTGAGCAAAACGGGGCGTCGCCAGTACTTCGCCCTGCTTCACAATGCGCGTCATCGCCGCATCGCTGGCCACCCGCCAACGCAGCGGCACCGAGCGACTCAGGCCGCCACGGCCATCCGCGGCGTTGAACAACGGCGCCAGGCGCGTCCAGATCACAAAGCCATCTGGCAACGGGTCACCGGAAGCCACGCCGAGGGTGAACGGATAATCCACCCCGGCACTGCGCGCAAACGGGCTGAGAATCGAAAACGCGGTAGCGACCGCCAGCCCGCCAAGGACCCGGCGCCGGCCGTGGTCCACTTCGCCGCTCACAGGCAGCGCTCCCAGACATCACGCACGGTGGCAAACCCGAGCATGTCCTCATACACGCCGTTCTTTAAAAACGCCTGGCGCATGCAGCCTTCATAACGCAGGCCGATCTTCTCCATGACCCGCGCCGATTCCTTGTTGCGCGCGAAACACTGGCTGCCCACGCGCTGCAACCCTAGCGCCTCGAACCCGAAGTCCATCACCGCGCTCGCCGCTTCCGCCGCATACCCCTGGTTACGGCAGTGCGCCGCCACCCAGCCACCCAAGTGCCCATAGTGATGGCGAGCGTTGATGCGCAGGCTGACCATGCCGACCAATTCGTCAGTGCTGCGCACATGCATCCCCAGGTTCAGCAGTTCACCAGTGCGGTACTTGTCGGCGGCCCCGACAATAAAATCCTGGGCGGTTTCCAGGGTGTAGGGCGCTGGAATGTTCGCCGTGTTGTCGGCAATTTTCGGCCCGTTGGCAAGCGTGAAAAGCACCTGCGCCTGATGCATTTGCAGGGCGCGCAACAGCAGTCGCGGGGTCGTCAATTGAGGCAGTGCAGTGGGCATGGGAGCCGGCTCTCAAGATAAATTTCTCAAGCATGGATGCCCCGAGTGTCAGTTTCATTACGCCCGAAAACTGACCGGTAAGTTTTCTGAAAGACGCGTCCTAGAGCCTCTAAACGGTCAATTAAAGTTAACCAATCGGTCATTTTTGGCTGTTAGCGTTTTGCCCCTAATTCAATGACGGGGTAACGGAATGAGAACCTGGGACGAACCCAAGAAACGCAAGGCGCACATCGAGCTGATCCCGATGATCGACGTGATGATGTTCCTGCTGGTGTTTTTCGTACTGGTGAGCCTGAACGTGATTCCCGCGCTCGGCATGAAGACCCAATTGCCCAGCGCCAGCAGTTCGCAGCAGCTCAAGCCGCAAAACAAATTCATCCTCACCCTGGGCCTGGAAGGCCAGTTGCAACTGGACGGCAAGGACCTGACGGTGGAGGCCCTGGTGCCGGCGCTGAAGGCGGCCGAAAAGCCCGATACCAAGTCGACGATCATCGTCAACAGCGACAAAGGCGTGGAGGTTTCGCGCCTGGTGGAAGTGATGGACACCCTGCGCCTGGGTGGCTTCACCTCCGTGTCCATCGCCACGCGTAAGTCCTGATCATGTACGTTCTGTTTCGTGCGCGTCAGCTGCTGGGCGGTGTTCCGGCCCTGATCGCCCTGGTGCTGATTGCACTGGGTATCCAGTCCCAGACGTTGAAGGTCGAGCCGGTGTATGACGAGTCGGCGGTCGAATTGGCCTTGGTTGAGCCGGAACCGCAAGTCATACCGGAACCGGTGGTGGAGCAAGAACCGCCACCGCCGGTGATTGAAGAGGAAGAGGCCGAGCCGGCGCCCCCGCCGCCACCGCCCAAGCCGCTGCCAAAACCCGAACCCAAGCCAAAGCCAAAACCTGTGCCCAAGCCTGCGCCCGTGGTCGCCAAGCCCGTGCCGACGCCGCCACCGGTGGCCGCCAAGCCAGCCCCGGCCGCCGTCACCCAAGCGGCACCGACGCCTGCCCCACCGGCGCCACCGAAGGTCGATGGCCAGGCCCTGGAAAGCGGTTACCTCAAAGGCTTGCGCAACGAACTGGACACCTACAAGCAGTACCCCACCGGGCGCCAGGCGTCCCTCGAACGCCCGAGCGGCGAGGTGGTGGTGTGGCTGTTGGTAGACCGTCAGGGCCGCGTCCTCGACTCAGGTTTACAAACCCAGGCCTCGAGCATGTTGCTCAACCGGGCAGCCACCAACAGCTTGCGTCGCATCAAGCAAGTCAAACCGTTCCCCGAGCAAGCCTTCGGGGGGCGAAATGAGCAGCGCTTCACCGCCACCTTCAACTACAGCGTGCAATAAGCACCCGACACCAGGACGACAGTGATGAAGTTCACCCGTATTCATCTGGCACTTGTGGCCGCGACCAGCATGAGCCAGGGACTGGTCATGGCAGAGACCAGCGACAGTGATGTCGGCACCATTGGGGTACAAGGCAAGGCGACCGCCGGGGGCGGTTACATGGTGCCGGAGGAAAGCATCAAGGGCCGCTCCACAGTGACCAAGGAAGCACTGGATAAACAGGCGGCCACCGGCAATGCCATCGACAAACTCAAGTACACCCCAGGCTTGAACATCTCCAGTGAAGACAACACCGGCCTGTCGGGCTTTCGCTTCACCATGCGCGGCATGAACTCCGACCAGGTGGGCATGTCGGTGGACGGCATGCCGATCAACGACTCCGGCAACTACGCGCTGTACTCCAACCTGCTGGGCGACCCGGAAAACATTGACCAGATCTTCGTCACCCAGGGCGCTTCGGAATCCGACGGCCCGCACATTGGTTCCAGCGGCGGCAACATTGGCATCGTGACCATTCGCCCGACCAAGGAAACCGGCGCCTTCGTCAAACAGGTCGTCGGCAGCAATGCCACGCGCAAGACTTTTGCCCGCCTCAATACCGGCGAAATCAACGGCCTGAGCAACTGGCTGTCGGTGTCCCATACCGAAGGTGAGATGTGGCGCGGTTCGGGCGCAGTACGCGCGGACAAGGTGGAGTGGAACAGCTTTTTCGACGCTGGCAATGGCAACACCGCCAACCTGATCCTCAAGTACCACGAGCAGGACAACAACAGTTACAGCCAGTTGACCAAGGCGCAGTTCCAGCAATATGGCCGCAAGTACGACCCTTATCCGGCAACACCCAGCGTGGGCAGCAACGGCAAGTACAACAGCTATTACGCCCTGGCGCAGAACCCGTTCCAGACGTTCACCGCCGTGCTCAACACCCAGTTCAAACTGGCCGATAACCTCGCACTGTCGGTGATCCCGTATTACTACTGGGGCAATGGCAGCGGCGTCGGTTCATCCAGCTATGCCCTCAACCGTGGCTCCAACCAGGGCGGTGTGTTCGACCTCGGCAACCTGCCCACGGCCGCCCAATACAACGCCGACGGCACACCCAACAGCGGCGTGTACTACCGCCCTTCACGCACGCAAACCTGGCGTCCGGGTATCACCACCAAGCTGACCTGGGACCTTGGCGACCACAGCCTGCAATTCGGTTACTGGTACGAGCGCGCACGCCAGAGCCAGACCCAGCCGTTCATTCCGCTCAAGAGCAACGGCAAGCCAGTGGATACCTGGCCAGATTCCAACAGCGCCATCGTCGATGCCAACGGCAACACCGTGCAGGGTCGCGACCGTTTCACCGTGACGCCAGCGCAAAAGGTCTGGGCCCAGGACACCTGGTACATCAACCCGGACTGGACCCTCATCGCAGGCCTGGCCTACATGAACGTCGAGCGTGAAGGCACCAACCACGGCAGCCTCAACGAACGCCCGGAAAAACGTAACCAGACCTACAACAAACTGCTGCCCAACGCCGGCCTGAAATACCAGCTGGACGAGCGTGACCAGTTGTTCTACAGCCTGTCGCGCAACATGCGGGTACCGCAGAACTACGTGCTCTACGACAAAGGCGCCGGCTCGATCGACGCCGAACCGGAAACCAGCTGGAACCATGAACTGGGCTGGCGCTACAGCGGCGACGATATGAACCTGGCCGCCACCCTGTTCTACATGGACTTCAAGAACCGCCAGGTTTCGTCCCGGGACATCAACGGTGACTTTGCCGACATCAACGCCGGCTCCGTCGTCAACAAAGGCCTGGAGCTGGAGTGGAGCGGCCAGTTGCCCCACCACTTCAATTACTACACCTCCTACACCTACACCAAGGCCGAGCAGCAGGATGACCTGACCGTCTACAACGCCGGCAAACCCATCGTGCTGCCCACCAGTGGCAAGCAGTTCGCCAACGTGCCCAAGAACATGCTGGCGGCCAACATCGGGTATGACGACGGGCGCTTCTACGGCACCTTCGGTGGCAAGTACACCAGCAAGCTCTACGGCGACCTGACCAACGACGAGGCGATTTCCGGTCGCACCGTGTTCAACCTCGGCGCCGGTATTTACCTGCCGGTGGACAAGAAAGTGGTCAAGGACGCGACCCTGCGCCTGAACGTCGACAACCTGTTCGACAAGAAATACCTGGACGGCGTGTACACCACCAAGACCAACGCGGCCAGCTACAGCGGTTTCCGCGATGGCGACCCCGCGTACATCGTCGGCCTGGACCGTACCGTCACGGTTTCGCTGGAAGCGAATTTCTAAGACTCACCCCAAGAGGAACACCATCATGGATATGAACCTGCTCCACGACGTCACTTTCTATGTGATGTACGCGGCGATGGCCATTGCGATCTTCATCGCCATCGAACGCGGCATCTACTTCGCCTACGTACGCCGCCAGGCACGCGCATTGATCGACGCCCTGGGCGCCAATGTGCACGGCGAGCGTGACCTGCCGGACAACCTGACCCGTCGCGACAGCCTGCCGCTGAACATGATCTTGCCGGTGCTGGCCCAGAAGGCGACCCACGGTTCGCGCAAGGACCTGGACGACGAAATCGATACCCAATACCTGAAGACCCGCGCCCCACTGGCCCGCAGCCTGTGGATCATCGAGACCATCACCACCGCCGCCCCACTGCTGGGCCTGCTGGGCACCATTCTCGGCATCATCGACACCTTCAAGGCGCTGGCCACCGCGGGCGTATCGGACCCAGGGCAGATTTCCGGTGGTATCGGGACGGCCTTGTTTGCCACGGGATTAGGTATCGCCATCGCGCTTTTTTGCGTGGTGTTCCACAACTTCTTCCAGGACAGCCTGGAGCGCATCAACGACCAGTTGAAGATCCTGTTGATCCGCGCCGCCACCGGCGCCCGCGCACAGGATGAAGTGACTCATCGCGTGCCCACCCCGCTGCATAGCCGCACAGCCTGACCTGCAGGGCGGGCGCCTTGGGCGCTCGCCTTTACCTTTGGTGCGATGAGACGCTTATGTCCCTTTCGATAAAGTTGCGTATTGCCGGCCTGACCGGCTTGCTCCTCAGTCCGCTGGCCCAGGCGGACTTTTCCATTCCAGGTTTTGAATTGGTGCATACCGTGCCTATGGACACCGCCCTGGGCACCGACGATTTGCGCCAGCCCGGCCCGGTATGGATCGAGCTGTTCGACGGCGCCAAAAGCCACATTGATATCGGCCAGTTCTACGCCGCGGACCACCCTGGCTCGGTGATGAACAGCGTGCTTGAACACCTGGAAGCCGCCGGCAAACGCGGCGTGAAGATTCGTTTCCTGCTCGAAGAAAAAGGCATCAAGCTGTCGGATGCCGCCACCCTGGAACGCTTGCGCGCCATTCCCAACCTGACCTTGCGCGTGCTGCCCTACGGGCAACTGAGCGGCGGCATCATCCACGCCAAGTACCTGCTGGTGGATGGCAAGCAGGCGTTTGTCGGCAGTCAGAATTTCGACTGGCGCGCCTTGGAACATATCCACGAAACCGGGCTGCGGATCACTGACGAAACGGTGGTGGGCCAGGTGCAGGCGATCTTCGAGCAAGACTGGCAAGCCCAGGCAGCGCTGGAGGGTAAACAACCGGTGCCGCTACCCGCCAGCGGCCCGGCACCCGCACGTACCGGCAACTACCTGGTGGCCAGCCCGCAACGCTACAACCCGCCCGGCGTGGGCGACTCACAGCTGGAACTGCCGCGCCTGCTGGGCGAAGCCCAAAAAGAGGTGCGCGTGCAATTGCTCGACTACGCGCCGCTGTCCTACGGACCGGATCGAACCCGACCGTACTACGCGGCGATCGACAACGCCGTGCGCGCCGCCGCAGCCCGTGGCGTGTCGATCAAACTGATGGTGTCCAACTGGAATACCGACCCGCTGGAACTGCCCTATCTCAAGAGCCTGGTGGTGCTGCCCAATATTGAGATCAAGATCGTCACCCTGCCCGAAGCCAAGCAAGGCTTTATCCCTTATGCGCGGGTGATACACAGCAAAACCATGGAGATCGACGGGCAAGTGGCGTGGGTCGGCACCAGCAATTGGTTGGGCGGCTACCTGGATAATTCGCGCAATCTGGAGGTGGTGATGCGCAGTGAGGCGATGGCCAGGCGTGTAGGCCAGTTGCATGAACAACTGTGGGATGGGCCTTACGCTAGAGCCTTGAGCGTGACGCAAGAGTATCCCGCGCCCCACCCTGGCCAGCATTGACCTTGGGCACCTGAGTAATGGTAGTGTGTGGAAATGTTTCTGTCTCTTCCGTCAGAAATCTCCTACTCACTACCTGCAAAGGAATGCCTTCAACCATGCACTTTCCACTTAAGCAATTGACGGTTGCCACCCTGTTCGCCGCCAGCCTTTCGGCCGTCGCCACGCCCGCATTCGCCAACATCAGCGCGGACCAGAGCACGGCAATCCTGAAGCAGTTCAACGAGACCTCGGTTACCGATTTCCGCGGTTTCCTCGGCACTCTGGCCCAGGGCGAGCTGGGCAAAGCGGCCGACACCGGCCCGGCTATCAGCGCGTTTGTGGGCAACAAACCCCTGAGCGCCGAGCAACAGAACGAGATCAATCGCCTGCTGGGCATTTACACCCGCGTTAAATATGGCAAAGCCGCGCTCGAAACCTTGCGTGAACTAGTGGAAGTCCCGACGTTCAACGTAGACGGTCTGCCACAGTACAAAAACCCGGAATTCCTCAAGATTGCCGCAAAGATCGAGGCCCTGGCCAAGTCCTTCAACCTGAACTTCCGTAACGTCGACAACCGCGTGTACGAAATTTCCCTGGAAGGCAGCGGTGATGAAGTCGTGGGTGTGCACGCCCATGCCGATGTGGTGCCCGTTACCCCGGAAAACTGGGTGCTGCAAGACGGTACCAAACTCGACCCGTTCAAGGTCACGCTGATTGGCGACCGTATGTATGGCCGCGGTACCGAGGATGACAAGAACGGCATCGTGGTGGCGATGTACGCCATGAAAGTGATCAAGGAAGAAAAACTGCCACTGGCGCGCACGTTCAAGCTTCTGGTGGACACCACTGAAGAAACCGCCGGTGATGCCATTCCTTACTACTTCGAACGCAACCCCGTGCCGCAATACAACCTGGCGCTGGATGGCGGTTACCCGGTGGTGATCGCCGAAAAAGGCTCGGGTACCGTGATGGCCACCTTCCCGGTGCGCAAGGGCGAAGGCAAAGGCGCAGAAATCATCGCGATGACCGGCGGCAAGGCGAACAACCAGATTCCATCGGCCTCGGTGGCCACCCTGGTCAGCGACACCCCCGCCGAACTGGCCGCCAGCCTGCAACAGGCCGGTGCCGACTATGCCAAGCGCAACGGTGGCGACTTCCAAGTGACGGCCAAGGTCGATGGCAAGGACGTCAAACTCACGGTTACCGGCGTATCTGCTCACTCTTCCGAACCTGAAACCGGGGTCAGCCCGGTGGCGCGCATGCTGGACCTGATCCACAGCCTCGACGGCAAGGTCGCCCTCCAGCACAACCACATCACCGATGCCGCGCGCTATGCCGCCGACAACTGGGGCCTGGATTACCTGGGCGGCAAATTGGGTGTGGGCTACGCGGATGATTTCATGGGGCCGTTGACCGCCTCGCTGACGTTTGTGGGGCAGGATGACAAAGCCTTCAAACTGGCCGTGAACCTGCGCGCACCGAAAGGTAAAACCCCGGAGTCGCTCAAGGCGCAAATCGAGCAGAAGCTGAACGCCTGGGACAAGAACGCCAAGGTCAACGTGAGCTTCACTTACTCGCTGGACACGCCGATGTACCGCAACCCTGAAGGCGAATGGGTAAAAGCCTTGCTGGCAGTGGCCACTGAAAACCTGGGCATGGCGCACAAATTCGGCACCTCGGCCGGCGCAACCTCGGTGCACGACCTGCCCAACGGCGTGCAATTCGGCCTGGCCCGCCCGGAAGAGAAGTACACCGGGCACACCGACAGCGAATTCAAGACCGTCGACCAGTTCCTGCTGGACCTGCAGATCGTCACCGAAATGATGGGCCGCGTCGGGCAATTGCCGAAGCTCTGACCCACCTGGTACCCAAGCGAGGCGGCGAAGGCAACGGCACAGGCACCCTCTTCAGCGCCTGAACCACCGCTTTCGCAGCCTCGCTGAAGCTCGACAGCTCCCACAGGGGATCGGCGGTGTGGGTGAGATCTCGCTTTGCAGGGCCATCGCGTCAAACACGACTCGGCAACAATGACAGCTCTTCAGCCTTGCAACATCAGCATGTCCTCAAAGAACCCCCCCACCGGCTCAGTGGGATGGCACAGCTGGATCTCCAATACCCAGGCCATTTCACTCGGTGGGATCTCCAGGTCAGCCAACTCCTTGCTTTCGAACAATGCATGGGGAAAATCCGCAAGGCGGTGCCCCGCCAGGTTGCGCGCCAGCCTCCAGCCCTTTGACGCAGCGCTCTGCTCGGCGAAGTCGTAGAGCTCACGCCCGGTCAGACCACGCAGCCACGCCTGGCGTGTTTCATCGAAGACTTCATGCAAGGCCGTCGTACAGGCCTGGTGCAACGGCCCATCGCCAAACACAAACGTATCGCCATAGTCGCCTTCGTAGCCATCCCACACCGGGCCAAGATCGACCACGGCAATGTCATTAGCGCGCAGCCTGCGCTGACGATCAATACCCTCGCGCGGTGGGCGCACAGTGTCGGCGCCAAAACGAATGTAGGTCGGATGCCAAGTGTGCGAAGCGCCCATGGCCTGCAGTTGCCTCGCGGCCATCTCAAGGGCCTCGCCGGTGGTCATGCCGACTTTCAACTGGCTGGCAATCGCCGCCAGGGCACGTATGGATTTTTCCCGCGCAGCCAGCATGCCGTCCAAGGAATAACGCGGGCCGACTTTCTCCCACACCGGGTCAAACGATAGGGAGACTGCTCCAGCACTTGACCGACCACTGGCGACAAACGCCTCCGCGATAAACCGGTGGCTGGGCAACCCCGCTTCAAGGCAGTGGATGCGTACTTGGCCGAGCATTGCACCGTTGCCGCACGCATAGACCTGGGCCTGTTCCCACTGATACCCATGACTCATTGCAACCTCCTGAACCCTGCCCTCGGAGGACCGCACGGGATGCCAGCGAAAACGGGGATGCTCAAGCATCAGGTGGTCGAGGAAAGCGCTGTCATAAAAGTCCGCCGATTGCGCGCCGCCCCAATACAACGTCACGTCGACATCGCGCTTGAGCGCGGTCAGCAAGATAGGCTTGATGCCCGCGTAACCAGTACCCGTAGCGAATAGCACCACGGGCGCCGCCTCATCGTCCTGCCAGGTACAGGCACCAAACGGCCCTTCCACGTGCAGACGCTCACCCACGGCGAGACCCCCCAGGATACCCTCGGAAAAATACCCGCCGCTCACCCGGCGAATCTGGAAGACCAAGCGCCCATCGTCCTCATCGGGCAGGTTGGCAATCGAGAAGCAGCGCGTGTCACCGTCCGCCAGGTGGAACTTGAGGTATTGGCCAGCCCGCACCGCCACTGGGGTTTCGGGCATCAATACCAACTCGATCACATCGGGGCCTAGCGCACGCTTGCTGTGAACCTGCGCCGCCACTACCAGCGCGGGGGTATCCAGCGACCAGCCGGGAATATGCAGGCGCATGTCGCCACAGGCGTGGCTCTGGCATAACAACATCTCATTGGCTGCCAAAAGATAAGAAGGGTGCGGCGCACCCGGCGCCAGGCGTTTGGCCCGGTACGCACCTTCGGCGACCACCACCTTGCACGAACCGCAGGCGCCACGGCGGCAGGAGAACGGCACGGCCAGGCCACTGGCGAGCATGGCGTCGAGCAAGAGTTCATCGCCCGCTTCAAAGCTTTTCCCCGAGGGCGACAGTTCGATGACATGACGTTTATTCATAAAGACCTCGGGATAAGTAAGGCTTGATTGTTGCGCTAGACTAGGCCCATTAAAACCTCCAGATTTGGATACTTCAGATGGTCCAGATGCGTAAATGGCGTCCACTGCTCCGGCTTGAAGAAGGTGCAAACCAGGCGACTTACCGCACGATCGCCGAAGGCTTGGTCAATGCCATCCTCGAAGGCCGCCTGCCGCCCGGGACGTTACTGCCGGGCACGCGGGAAATGGCACACTTGCTCGACGTCAACCGCAAGACGGTGATCCTGGCCTACGAAGAAGCCATGACCAAGGGCTGGCTGACCAGCGAGCCGCGCCGTGGCACCTTCGTCAATGTAAAGCTGACACTCAAACACCTGCCCAGCGTTACGCAACCGTCATTCGCGCCGCCGTTACTGGAGCAACCGCTGGTACTCTATTTCACCCATAACGCCCAAGTGGTCGCTCTACAGCATCGGCGCGATGCGCTGTTTTTCGACAACGGCACCAGCGACCACCGCCTGCTGCCCCAGGCAGTTCTGCACCGTTACTATCGCCATGCACTGCGCAACAGCTTTGCCTCCAATACCGTGCGCTACGGCAGCGAAGGCACCGGCTATCATTTGCGCTGCGCCCTGGCCGAGATGCTGCGCAACAACCGTGGGCTGACGGTCACTGCCGAAAATATCTGCCTGACCCAGGGCACCCAGATGTCCCTGTTCCTGAGCGCCAGCCTGCTGCTCAAGCCCGGCGACGTGGTCCTGGTGGAACGTCTGAGCTACCCACCGGCATGGGAAATTTTCCGCAAGCTCGGGGCGAAGTTGGTCACGGTCGACATCGATGATGAAGGTTGCCGCACCGACCAGATCGAGCGCTTATGCCGTGAGCACAAGGTGCGCATGATTTACCTCACGCCTCATCACCAATTCCCCACCACCGTGAGCTTGCACGCTGCACGCCGGCAGCACTTGCTGACGTTGGCCGCGCTGCATGACTTCTGCATTATCGAAGAGGACTACGACCACGAATACCATTTCAGTGGCCGCCCTTACCTGCCGCTGGCCAGTGACCGCGCCCAACGCCATGTGCTCTACATCGGCTCGTTGTCCAAGGTGCTGGGCTCGACGTTCCGCTGCAGCTATATCGTGGCGCCCACCTCTGTGATTGAAGCCCTGCAACGCAATGCCGCGCTGATGCTGGGCGATACCGACGCGGTCGCTCAAGCCATGCTGGCAGACCTGATCAATGAGGGGCAGTTGAAGAAGCATTTGCGCCGCGTGTCGAAAGAATATCGGGCGCGCCGTACGGTATTGCAAGATTGCCTGGATCAGGCGTTTGGTGCTCGCATACAAGTGCGCGAGCCCGAGGGTGGTTTGGCGCTATGGGTACGTTTCGAGGAAGAAATAGACGTCGATAAGTTGGCAAGCACCGCACTGGACCACGGCGTTGTGGCGCGCAGTGGTCGTCAGTTTTCCCCCAACGACCAACCGGTAAACGCGCTGCGCCTGGGCTTTGCCTCCCTCGACCGGGACGAAATCCAGCAAGCCACTCAGCGCCTGGCCCAGGCGATGAACGCCATGGGCAGGCGCTGAAAAACTTACCCTGCGGCCCCTAGAAATGGCAGCGCCAGGTACAACTTGATCACCACCGCGTTAGCGATATCGATGAAGAACGCGCCCACCATCGGCACCACCAGAAACGCGATCTGCGAAGGCCCGAAGCGCTGCGTCACCGCCTGCATATTGGCAATCGCCGTAGGCGTGGCGCCTAGCCCGAAGCCGCAATGGCCTGCCGCCAGCACCGCCGCATCGTAGTTGCGGCCCATCACCCGGAACGTCACGAAAATCGCGAACAGCGCCATCAGCAATGCCTGTGCGGCCAACAGAATGACAATCGGCAAAGCCAGTGCCGCCAAGTCCCAGAGCTTGAGTGACATCAGCGCCATCGCCAGGAACAACGACAAACTGACATTGCCCAGCACCGAGACTTCGCGTTCGAACACCTGATGCCAGCCGAGCATGGACAGCCCATTGCGCAGCACCACACCGACGAACAATACGCACACGAACGTCGGCAATTCAAAAGCGGTGCCTTGGATGGCGGCATTCAACAAGTTGCCGCCCTGCAGGCTGATCGCCACCAGCGCCAGGGTCTCGATAAACGAAAACGCGGTGATCAGGCGCTCTTCGTTCGGTTGCTCGAACCCCTTGGCCAGGCTCGATTGCGGTTGCCCAATACCTGGAACCTCGACCCGCTTGATCAGAAAACGCGCCACGGGCCCGCCGATCAGGCCACCGAGCACCAGGCCAAAGGTCGCCGAGGCAATCGCCAATTCAGACGCAGACGCCACGCCATACTGCTCACTGAACACCGCGCCCCAGGCCGCACCGGTGCCATGCCCACCGGACAAGGTCACCGAGCCCGCGAGCAGGCCCATCAATGGGTCAAGGCCGAGCGCCGAGGCCAGCGCGATACCCATGGCGTTTTGCACCACCAGCAAGCCCGTTACCACCAGCAGAAACACCGCCAGGATCCGCCCGCCCTTCTTCAGGCTGGCAAAATCGGCGTTCAAACCGATAGTGGCAAAGAACGCCAGCATCAACGGGGTTTGCAATGAAGGATCGAAGCGTACTTCGATATCGGCAAACGCGCGCAACGCCAGGAGCAGCATGGCGACCAACAGGCCACCGGCTACTGGTTCCGGAATGTTGTAGGTACGTAAGAAGCCGATGCGAGCCACAAGCCCGCGCCCCAGCAATAGCACCAGTGAAGCGGCAACGAGGGTTGAATAGAAATCGAGTTGAAGCATCCGGTCAGTTCTCTGAAGTGGACAAGGAGAATGGGTGGCCAGAGTAGAGAGCACAGGGCGAAAAGGTATCGCCCCCACAAAAAACACAGACTTTCCCTACAAGCCTCACAATAATAACCTACAACCGCCTGCACCTCGCCCCTCCAGAGATACGCAGAGTAGACTTACCGACGACGCCTTCGCAGCAGAGGCCAGTTGGAGGCGATCTCCCCCGGCTCAGCGTCACGCCCTGCGATTCGCAGCAGGTCTGGAAACTCAAGCAACAGGGCACGATTGCCCCGGCCAATGTGCTCCATCACGGCCAGGGTAATGTTTTCACGCACCATGCCCGTCGAAACGTAATACATGGCCCAGGCTTGCTCTGGCGTACAGAGGCCGATCTGTTCTTCAATCTCTTTGTAGGCCTTGTAGTCGTCCGACTCTAAATAACGCTGATCACGACCCTGGCGCATGCTGTCTCCCTCCCCGACCCCGTCACGTACCGCTTTTGACCTTGGTCCAGACCCGTGTGCGAATGCGCTCCGCCTTCAGCGGCAAGGGCTCAAGCGGAACCAGTGTGGCCATGGTCTTTTTATCGGGATAAATCCAAGGGTTATCCCGCAACTTTTGCTCGACGAACTCAGTGGCATCTTTGTTGGCGTTGGGATAGAGCATGTAGTTGGACGTCTTGGCTATCACCTGCGGCTGCAGCATGTAGTTGATGAACGCCAGAGCGGCCTTTGGGTGGCGAGCATCCTTGAGCAACACCCAGTTTTCAGACCAGACCAAGGCGCCTTCGCGCGGCAGGCTGTAGGCAATCTTGCGGCCGCTGTTGGACTTTTCATTAATCGCCTGAGCGGCCAGCGCACCATTGGCCCAGCCGACGACTGCACAGATATTGCCGTCCGCCAGGTCGGCGTCGATTCTGGACGAGTCGAAATAGAGCACATAGGGACGGATTTTCAACAGCAGCGCCTGGGCCTTCTGGTAATCCTCTGGATCGGTACTGTTACTGGGCAACCCCAGGTAGTGCAAGGCGATCGAAATGATTTCGCTGGGGGAGTCGAGCATGGCTACGCCACAAGACTTGAGCTTGCTGATGTTTTCTTCTTTGAAGATCAGGTCCCAACTATCCACCGGGGCGTCATCGCCCAGCGCCGCCTTGACTTTATCCACGTCGTAGCCAATGCCAGTGGTACCCCAGACATAGGGCACGGCGTAGCGATTGCCTGGGTCATTGACCGCCAGCAGGGAGAGGATGTCAGGGTCGATGTGCGAAAGGTTACTCAACTGCGCGCGATCCAGCGGCTGCAGCACCCCAGCCTTGATCAAGCCGGGTAATACATTGGAGGTGGCCACGACCAGGTCATAGCCGGTGCGCCCAGCCATGACCTTGCTCTGCATGATTTCGGCGCTGTCGAAAGCATCCATATGCAGCTTGATGCCGGTCTCCTGCTGGAATTGCCTGGGCGTCTGCGGTTCAAGAAACCCGAACCAGTTATACAGATACACCGAAGATTCAGCGGCGGCTGCGGGCGTGCTGGTTGCAGCCCCCAGGAGCGAAGCTAAAAAAATAGCTCGCAAGTGTGCTCGACTCATATGACTATCCCTGTCCACACGACACGCCTTCATGGCTATCGTAAGCTCGGGGTGAATATACCGAGCATCAACGAATAGTAAATACCTACAAGTACTTAGCTCTGGCCTGCAAAGCCCTAACCCTAAAGGGGTAGAACATGTCGCTTGACCTTCATAGCCTGGCTTGGCACCGATCGGTTGGAAAACTGATCATGCAGCTCAATCGCCCGGAGTTCTGGAGTTCGTTGATTCGCGTATTGAATGAATATGTGCAGATAGACAATTGGGTGGTGCTGGTTTTTGGCGACCACGCGGTGCGCGTGATCAGCCTGCCCGAAGTAGCAGACAGCGAAGAAATCGACGCCTTTATTCACCGCTATGTGAAAGGCCTGTATCTGCTGGACCCGTTCTATATCGCTGATCGAGAAAACCCACAGAGCGGGTTCTTCCATCTGCTCGATATTGCGCCGGAACACTTCCGGGAAACCGAGTACTACCAACAATATTTCGCGCAATACATCTCGGTCGATGAGGCGCAATACAATGTACGGCTCGATGCTGGCACAACGCTGTGCATGTCGTTTGGCAGCAACCTGCGATTCACCCAGGCGCAGATAACAGTATTGGACCTGATCAAGCCGTGGGTGACGGCATTGATGCATCAACGCATGTTTTTTGAAACTGACCCGACGAAAAACCTCGCCGAGCCGGCCCCATGGGCCGAGGCACTTACTCAGTTGGAAACACAAGTAACGGCACGTGAAAAGGACGTGCTCAAGTTACTCCTCAGTGGGTTCTCCAACAAAGAGATCGCCGGCAAGCTGTCGCTGTCGACAGAAACCATCAAAGTCCACCGCCGCAACATCTACAGCAAGCTGAATATCAAATCTCAGTCCGAACTGTTTGCGCGTTTTTTCATGCCACGGCAAGAGATCCCTTCGACGCTTTGAACGGGGTGGTGCGCTGGCGAAGTAAATTGCGCACAAACAAAAACGCCGATCATCACTGATCGGCGTTTTCGTTAAATATGGAGCGGGAAACGAGACTCGAACTCGCGACCCCGACCTTGGCAAGGTCGTGCTCTACCAACTGAGCTATTCCCGCAAATGGCGTCCCCTAGGGGACTCGAACCCCTGTTACCGCCGTGAAAGGGCGGTGTCCTAGGCCACTAGACGAAGGGGACACGCTACTGAAACACATGGTGTGTGTTCCAGTGCCCAGAGGCCTTGTCCGAAGACTTGGTCCTGGTTTCACTCAATGCCGCCCGAAGGCCACACTGCTTGTAAATTGGAGCGGGAAACGAGACTCGAACTCGCGACCCCGACCTTGGCAAGGTCGTGCTCTACCAACTGAGCTATTCCCGCATATGGCGTCCCCTAGGGGACTCGAACCCCTGTTACCGCCGTGAAAGGGCGGTGTCCTAGGCCACTAGACGAAGGGGACACACCTACAACATTCACTCCCTACCGCGTTTCGCTGTGTGCTTTACGCTGTAAGTGGCGCGCATTCTATGGATGGATTGAAAGGTCGTCAACCCCCAAGGATAAATTTATTTAAATCAATGACTTCGCCATGGTTTCACGGCCTTCGCGGGCATTGGCACCGTCCGAGCCTTGGCGCCTATATTCTGGCGTTCGACAAGACGCTATAGTTCACCCTAACAAATGATGGCAATGTGCATCCATTCAGGAAGCGCCTACCTATATAGAAGAAATCACCTGGGCAACTGGTCGATCGGTCCTATCCGCCGGATGACCCAGTCACTACACTCCACAGCACACCCTATTAAAGAGGTCACACCGGTGACACCACTCATGATCACCCTGCTGGTAATAGCCGGGATCGTAATACTGATCGCCATTGGCTACATGAACCACGTGGTGGAAAACAACAAGCTGGAAAAGAAGCGTACCGAGATCGAGCTTAACGATCGGCTGCGTCGCTGCGGTGAAATCACCGAGACCTTCCCCGGCCAACTGATGACCCCAGCGCTCAAGCTGTTGCTGGCTCGCCTGGAACTGAACGTCAACCAGCGCCTGTTGAACCTCAACAAGTCCAGCACACCGCTCAAGGCCCGCATCAACGAACTGAATGCGCTGATCGCCCAAGGCGAATCGATTCCGGTGCCCAACCCACCGGCCCCGATCCAGACCGAAGCCAAGGCCAAGGACGTGCGCTTCCTACTCGAAGCCCTGCACGGCCAAGTCACCCGCGCCGCCCAGGATGGCTTCCTGCCGACCAACGAGGCCAAGCACTGGATCAAGGAAATCCGTCATATCCTGGTGCTGCTGCATATCGAGTTTTTCAACAACCTCGGCCAGCACGCCCTGCTGCAAGGCCAACCCGGCCAGGCACGCCTGGCGTTCGAGCGCGGCGTGCAGTACCTGCGCAAACAACCGGAGCCGGTGCTCTACAGCGCCCAGTTGCAACTGCTGGAGTCCCAACTGGCGCGCGCCAACTCCACAGTGCTGACCAACAGCAAGCCGGCCGAGGACGAAGTCAACGAGCTGACCGAGGGCTTGAAAGTCGTCGATGCCGACGCCGAGTGGAAGAAGAAAGCGATCTACGATTGATGGCAACGCGAACGCAATGCTCATAGCAACGAAGATCAAAGGTGGTGGCTTGCCTGCGAAGACGTCGGCCCAGCAAACATTGATGTTGACTGACACACCGCTTTCGCGAGCAAGCCCGCTCCCACAGTGGGATTGTGGGGTGTCAGGTAGGTGAGCATCGGCTGGCAGGCCTTCATCGCAGGCAAGCCAGCTCCCACAGTGAAATCATCACATGCCATCAATGTGCACCTATCCCCCCGCTCCCGACTAGCGTAAAAAAGTGCCCCTCACTCCGTGAAATTAGAGGCCTGTTATGCCTGTCGCCGTGATTGATGGACAACCGCTGCACTATATCGACCAGGGCGCCGGCCCTGTCGTGCTACTGGGTTCGAGTTACCTGTGGGCCAGCGACATGTGGGCGCCGCAGATTGAAGCGCTGTCGCAGCAATACCGCGTGATCGTCCCCGAGTTGTGGGGCCACGGTGAGTCCGGGCCGTTGCCAGCACCCACTCATTCCCTGGATGACCTCGCCCGCCAGGCCCTGGCGTTGCTGGATCATCTTAGTATCGAGCAAGCCAACCTGGTGGGCCTCTCGGTCGGCGGCATGTGGGGCGCACGCCTGGCATTGCAGGCTCCCGAGCGCATCAACAGCGTAGTGCTGATGGACACCTACCTCGGGGCCGAACCCGAAGCAACGCGCCAGTATTATTTCTCGCTGTTCAAGATGATTGAAGACGCCGGGGCGATCCCCGAACCGTTGCTGGATGTGATCGCACCGATCTTCTTCCGCCCGGGCATCGACCGCGAATCCGCGCTGTACCGGGATTTTCGCCAGTCACTGCAAGACTTCCCCAGAGAACGCTTGCTGGACAGTATCGTGCCGCTGGGCCGCCTGATCTTCAGCCGCGAAGACATCTTGGCGCACTTACCTGCATTGGACGCCGACACCACCCTGGTGATGTGCGGCGAGCAGGACAAACCCCGGCCACCCGCCGAGTCCGAGGAAATGGCCGACCTGATCGGTTGCAGCCTGATCCTGATCCCCGAAGCCGGGCATATCTCCAGCCGCGAGAACCCGGATTTCGTCAACGAGGCGCTGCTGACCTTCCTCGCCAACCACGCCTGATCGCCCCGCCCTCAGATCGCAGCGCCTACGCTGCGATCAAAGGTGGAAATGCCCCACCATCCCCTTGAGTTGCGCGCCCAACTGCGCCAACTGGATGCTCGAGGCGGCATTGCCTTGCATGCTCAACGCCGAATGATCGGCACTCGCCCGAATACTGGTGACGCTGCGGTTGATCTCTTCAGCCACCGAGCTTTGCTCCTCGGCGGCAGCGGCGATCTGTTGGTTCATCTGCTGGATCAATGAAACAGCCGCCGCAATGCTGCCCAAGGCCCCTTCGGTTTCCAGCGCATCACTGACCGCCAGCTTCACCAGCTCGCCACTCTGCTGGATCTGCTGCACCGAGGACTGCGCCGCACTGCGCAGCGTGCTGACCAGCCGTTCGATTTCCTCGGTCGATTGCTGGGTGCGCTTGGCCAATGCCCGCACTTCATCGGCCACCACTGCAAAGCCACGCCCCTGCTCACCAGCACGCGCCGCCTCAATCGCAGCGTTCAAAGCCAACAAGTTGGTCTGTTCGGCCACGCTCTGGATCACGCTCAAGACGGTACCTATATTCTGGATTTGCGCGCTGAGGCTTTCGATACTGGCGCTGGCACTGTTGCTGGATGTGGCCAGCAACTCGATACGCTGCAGACTCATGCGCACCACCTGCTGGCCGCTATCGACCTTGGCATCCGCGGTCTGTGCGGCTTGGGCAGCCTGCTCGGCATTGCGTGCCACATCGTGCACCGTGGCGGTCATCTGGTTCATCGCCGTAGCGACTTGCTCGGTTTCGTCCTTCTGGTTGCTGACTTCGGCAGTGGTTTGCTCGGTGACGCTGGACAATGAATGCGCGGAGCTGGCGAGCTGTTCGATCCCCGCCTGCAACCCGCTGACCATCTGGCTCAAGCTGTTGCCCATCTGCTGCATCGCCTGCATCAGCTGGCCGATTTCATCACGCCGGCTGATCTCCATGCGCCCACTCAGGTCACCCGAGGCGATCTGCTGAGCCACGGCGATCACCGCCCGCAACGGCGCAACAATCAAGCGGGTGATCACCCATGCAGCGATCAAGCCCACCAGCAGCGCCAGGGCAGATGAACCGATGATCAGCAGCGTGCTGTGCTGCAACTGCGTTTGCATGGACTGGTCTTCGGCGGCGTACGCCTGGTTGACTCGATTCACCACTTGCTCGGCGCGGTCATGCAACTGGGTGTAGACCACTTTTTCCTGGGCCAACAGCCCGGTGTATTCGCCGAGCTTGTCACTGAACGACGCGATATGCCCGGAGACTTCATTGAGCACGGTCTGGTAGCCGGGGTCCTTGACCGTGGTTTTGAGTTTCTCGACTTCAGCCAGGGCCTGGTCGGCTTGCTCGATCTTGCCCTGCCCGGCGTCGTCTGCGTCCGCCCTGCGGCTCTGATCCAGGCGCACCCGCGCCTCGTTCATGGCCTGCAACATCAGACGCGACACCTGGCTGACCTGCCCCGCCTGCTCGATAAACTCCGCGCCCTCCTTGCCTTGGCTTTCCTTGAGGCCATAGGCGCCGTCGTCCGCCAGCCCGGCTTGCAGCACATCCAGGTTATTGGCCACGCTGGACACCGACCAACTGGCCATTTCCAGGGCGAGGTCCTTGGTCTGGGTCAACTCGACGAACTCATCGAATGCCTGGCGATAGGCGACCAAGGCTTGCTCAACATCACCCATCACTCGCTCGTTGCTGGCAGACCGAGCCTTGAGACGCGTGGCTTGGGCCAGCAGCGCATCGACACTGGCATGCAGGGCATCAACGGCCTTGGGGTCGGCGTGCAACGCATAGTTCTGCTCGATCAAGCGCACCTTGAGCAGGTCGCTGTTGAGCGTCGACATCGACGTGAGGCCTTCGAAGCGCTGGCCGATGGTCTGCAGGGACCACACACCGATGGCCGCTACCAGGGCCGTCAACAGCAGTACCAGGGTAAAACCCAAGCCGAGTTTTTTTGCCATACCGAGGTTGGCGAAACGTCGTTGCACGCCCGAAATCATTGCACTTGATCCTCTTGCGATGGCAAATGCCATAAGCCAGGTTTACAAGCAGCGAGATTCGCAACCCCGAGGCACTGAGCACAAGCCGCTGGCGCCGGAATAATGGCAAAAAGCTACATGCGCGTCGTTTTCAGAATGGTCGAGGTCGATCTTGCCGCGCCCATGGCTCGGAACAGCGTCAATGCGCGTTGATCAGCCGCGTAGGCCACATTGATGCGTAGCCATTCGCTACGCTCCCCCGTGGGGCTGAACAATGCGCCGGGCGACAGCAACACACCCAGTCGCTGGGCGCAGGCTTGCAATCGCAAGGGGTCGGCCAAGCCTGGTCGTGCCCACAGGAACATCCCGCCCGCGGGTGCGGCAAATACCTGCCACTCTTCATCCTCCAGTACCTGCAACGTCGCGGCCATCTGCGCATTCAAGCGCTTGCGCAGGCGCTGCATCCACTTACGATAAGTGCCGTTACTCAGCAACGTCGCCACCATGGCTTCGGCAAACCGTGAAGTGCCGATGCCTGTCAGGGTCTTGAGCTGGGCCAATTGCGTAATGATCGCAGCACTGGCACACAGGTAACCCACGCGCAGGGCGCTGCTCAGGGTTTTGGAAAAGCTCGACACATAGATCACCCGATCATCATGGGCCAGCGCTGACAAGCGCGTGCAACTGGCATGCTGCAGGTCGCCGTACACATCCTCTTCGATAATCAGGAAGTCGCGCTCGCGTGCCAACTCCAACAAGCGCTCCGCCACCGGGCGGCACAGGCTGGTGCCGGTGGGGTTGTGATACAGGCTGTTGATGAACAGGCACTTGGGCCGATGGGTTTGCAGCAGCGCTTCCAATGCCGGGATATCCGGGCCGCCATGGGCACGTGGCACTTGCAGCAGCGTGACCCCCCGAAAGGCCAGTTGGCGGTAGAGATTGCCATACCCGGGTGTTTCGACCACCACCTCATCACCGGGTTTGAGCAACGTGCGTATCAGCAGGTCCTGGGCATGGCTGGCGCCATGGGTGGTCAGGATACAGTCCAGGCTGGCGGGCACGTGAATCTGCGTCAGGCGCTTGAGCAGTTGTTCGCGCAACGCCGGCAGCCCCAAGGGTGTGCTGTAGTTGAACAGGCCACCAGTGTCGGTGCGGCTCAGTTCACGGATCGCGTAGCTGATGTCATCGCTTTCGCGCCAAGTGTCGGGTAACCAACCGCAGCCCAACTTCAGCTCGCCCAGCGGGCTATCGGTAAATGCACCCCAGCCTTGTTCCGCACCTTCATACCAATGGTTTTCGTGGGCCGTGGCGGGATGCGCCACCACGAACCCCGAACCCTGCCTGGGAGCCAGCAGCCCCTGGGCCACCAAGCGCTCGAATGCCTCGATCACGCTGGACTGGCTCAGCAGGTTATCGAGGGCCAATTGGCGAATGGACGGCAAGCGTGTGCCAGGGCTCACCCCCTCCTTGCGAATCCATTCTGCCACCGCGCCGACGATCTGCTGAACAACCGGTACCAGGGCTTGTCGATCGATCCCTAAATCCATGAGCCACTCACTTAAACTGTCTGTTAACCCAAAACAGTTAAGCACAGAAGCCTGGTAAAACCGGTCGCCAAGTTTTATTAAAGTATTGATTTTATTAGATTATTTACCTTCGGAAACATATTCAGCCACGGCACTCTGCCAGCTATGGAAACGCCCCACATCACCCCGCGCTCTTTTCAAACAGCGTGCCAAGCGCGGTCCTAGATCGCCGTCGCGCCACCGTCCACCGCCAGGGCCTGACCGGTGGTAAACGCTGCGCCATCACTGCACAGGTACAACACGGCGCTGGCGATTTCCTCAACCTTGCCAATGCGTCCCACCGGGTGCATGGCTGCGGCAAACTCAGCCTTGCGTGGGTCGGCCTCATAGGCGCGACGAAACATGTCGGTATCAATCACGGCCGGGCAGACGGCATTCACGCGAATTTTCTTCTTCGCGTACTCGATGGCCGCCGATTTGGTCAGGCCAATCACCGCATGCTTGGACGCCGCATAGATGCTCATCTTCGGTGCCGCCCCCAGCCCCGCCACCGATGCGGTGTTGACGATGGCCCCACCGCCCTGGGCCAACAGCAACGGCAACTGATACTTCATGCACAGCCACACGCCTTTGACGTTAACCCCCATGATGGCATCAAATTCATCAAGACTGCCGTCGGCCAGCTTGCCCTTTTCGATCTCGATGCCGGCGTTGTTGAAGGCGTAGTCCAGGCGCCCATAGGTGGCGACGGTTTGTGCCATCAATTGCTGCACGTCCGTGTCGAGCGTGACGTTGCAGCGCACAAATATCCCTTCGCCACCGGCCTGGTGGATCAGTGCCACAGTGCCCTCGCCTCCTGCCACATCAAGGTCCGCGACCACCACCTTCAAGCCTTCGGCGGCGAATGCCAGCGCGGTGGCGCGGCCAATACCAGCAGCGGCGCCGGTCACCAAGGCGACCTGGCCGGAAAACGTCATGCTCATGGGAACTGTCCTGTGGGGGTTAGTAACGGTGGAGCGAGTCTAGCCAACGCCCGCAGCCGTGCGTCAGCACTATCAGAAGGCCGGTTGGCGCTGCATGAATCGCAGTGATAAAGCCGCCCGGCTGATTATCAGCGAAGCCTATTACCGGGCATTCGCCTGCTTTGCACACCCTTGCCCTTCTGCCACTGAGGGTCTATCACTCATGTTCCATTTCTAAAGAGTCCTTGCCATGACCGCCCAGACCAACCGCCAATTTCTGCTCGCCAAACGCCCGGTCGGTGCCGCCACGCGAGAGACCTTCACTTACCAGGAAGTGCCAGTGGGCGAACCCCAGGACGGCCAAGTGCTGGTGCGCAATGAATACCTGTCCCTCGACCCGGCCATGCGTGGCTGGATGAATGAAGGCAAGTCCTACATCCCACCAGTAGGCATCGGCGAAGTGATGCGCGCCTTGGGCGTAGGCAAGGTGATTGCCTCGAAGCATCCGAACTTCGCGGTGGGGGACTACGTGAACGGTGCACTGGGCGTGCAGGATTACTTCCTCGGCGAGCCCCGTGGTTTCTATAAGGTGGACCCCAAGCTGGCACCTCTGCCCCGCTACCTGTCCGCCCTGGGCATGACCGGCATGACGGCGTACTTTGCCCTACTGGAGACCGGCGCCCCGAAAACCGGTGACACCGTGGTGATCTCCGGTGCTGCCGGTGCCGTGGGTAGCATCGCCGGGCAGATCGCCAAGCTCAAAGGCTGTCGCGTGGTGGGGATCGCCGGTGGCGCCGAAAAGTGCAAGTTCCTGGTGGATGAGCTGGGCTTCGACGCCGCCATCGACTACAAAACTGAAGACGTGCCCGCCGCCCTCAAGCGCGAGTGCCCCAAAGGCGTGGACGTGTATTTCGATAACGTCGGCGGCGATATTCTCGACGCCGTGCTCAGCCGCCTGGCGCTCAAAGCCCGCGTAGTGATTTGCGGCGCAATCAGCCAGTACAACAACAAGGAAGCGGTCAAAGGCCCGGCCAACTACCTGTCATTGCTGGTCAATCGTGCGCGCATGGAAGGCTTTGTGGTGATGGACCACGCGGCGAACTTCGCGGCGGCGGGCCAGGAAATGGCCGGCTGGATGGCCCAGGGCAAGCTCAAGAGCAAGGAAGATATTGTCGAAGGGCTGGAGACATTCCCGGAAACGCTGATGAAGCTGTTCAATGGCGAGAACTTCGGGAAGTTGGTGCTCAAAGTCAGCTGACACACCAAAAAAACAGATGTGGGAGCTGGCTTGCCTGCGATNTGATACCGAGTTGATACTATCGCAGGCAAGCCAGCTCCCACATTTTTGCCGCTCTAAAAATCAGGCGATCTCGGCGACGACCGCTGCCAACGCCTTGGCAGGATCCGCCGCCTGGCTGATCGGACGGCCAATCACCAGGTAATCCGAGCCCGCATCCAGGGCCTGGCGTGGGGTCAGGATGCGGCGCTGGTCATCTTGGGCGCTGCCGGTAGGACGGATACCCGGTGTCACCAGTTGCAGCGAGGGGTGAGCGTTCTTCAGGGCCTGGGCTTCCAGGGCCGAACACACCAGGCCGTCGAGGCCGGCTTTCTGCGCCAGGGCTGCCAGGCGCAACACCTGAACCTGCGGCTCGATATCCAGGCCAATACCTGCCAGGTCTTCACGCTCCATGCTGGTGAGCACGGTTACACCGATCAACAACGGTTTTGGGCCGCTGCGCTGTTCCAGCACTTCGCGGCAGGCGCTCATCATGCGCAGGCCACCGGAGCAGTGCACATTGACCATCCACACGCCCATCTCGGCCGCGGCTTTGACGGCCATCGCCGTGGTGTTGGGGATGTCATGGAATTTCAGATCCAGGAACACTTCGAAGCCTTTGTCACGCAGGGTGCCGACGATTTCCGCCGCGCAACTGGTGAACAGTTCCTTGCCGACCTTGACCCGGCAAAGCTTGGGGTCCAACTGGTCAGCCAGCTTCAGTGCGGCGTCACGGGTGGGGTAATCCAGGGCGACGATGATAGGAGTCTGGCAGACGGACATTGGAATGGGCTCTCAGGCAAGTCGAAATCGGCGCGGATTGTAGCGCAAGCAGCGCCGTTGCGGGATCCGATGATCGGTAAATACCGATCAAGCGCCCAATACCGGCGATTCAGGGTGATTGTTTCAGCGCCGATACATTCACGACATGCCCTCAATACGCCGTCCGGCTAGCCTCGCGCACATGACCGCCCGCCCAGCACTTCCAGCCCTGGAACTGGGCGCCTATGCTGACAGCCACAACCAGGCAGATGACCTCGCTATGCATACCCCTTGCGACCCTGTAAACGAAGCGCCAAAAGACGCGGTGATCGCCGAAGACAAGCGCTGGAACACCCGCGCGCTGATTGTCGACGACGACGTACCGATCCGCGAACTGCTGATCGACTACCTGGCACGCTTCAATATTCTCGCCTCAGGCGTCACCGACGGCACCGCCATGCGCCAAGCCATGCAAGCGGAGACCTTCGATGTGGTGGTGCTCGACCTGATGCTGCCGGGCGAAGACGGGCTGACATTGTGCCGCTGGCTGCGCGCCGAGTCGGACATTCCGATCCTGATGCTCACTGCCCGCTGCGAACCCACCGACCGCATCATCGGCCTGGAACTGGGGGCAGACGACTATATGTCCAAGCCGTTCGAACCCCGGGAACTGGTCGCGCGTATCCAGACAATCTTGCGCCGGGTGCGTGATGACCGCACCGAACAGCGGGCCAATATCCGTTTCGACAATTGGCGCCTGAACAGCGTGCTGCGCCAGTTGGTGGCCGATGATGGCCTGGTGGTGCCGCTGTCCAACGCCGAGTTTCGTTTGTTGTGGGTGTTCATCGAACGCCCCCGCCGTGTGCTGAGCCGCGAACAGCTGTTGGACGCGGCCCGTGGGCGCTCTATCGAGGCCTTTGATCGCAGCATCGACTTGCTCGTGTCGCGCCTGCGTCAGAAGCTGGGGGATGACCCCAAGGCTCCGCAACTGATCAAGACCGTACGCGGCGAAGGCTACCTGTTCGACGCCCGGGATATCGGTTGATGCGCGCGCCCTTCAATACGCTGTTCGGGCGACTGTTCGGCCTGTTGCTGGTGGCGATTGTGCTGGCCCATGTGCTGGCGTTCTTCTGGTTCCACCACTACGGCCCGCCGCCACCGCCCCGCGCGGCGTTCGTCGAACAACCGGACGGCAGCCTCACGCCCTTGCGCAAGGCGCCTCGCCCCTGGTTTGGCGGCCCGGTGGTACCCCTGACATTTCAATTTATCTCGCTGATCATCGCCGCCTGGTACGGCGCCAAACTGCTGAGCCGGCCGATCCAGCGCCTGAGCGCGGCGGCCGAGCGCTTGAGCGTCGACCTCGACAGCCCGCCCCTGGTGGAATCCGGCCCTCGCGAAGCGCGCCAGGCGGCCTCGACCTTCAACCTGATGCAAAAGCGCATCCGCGAACAAGTCAGCCAGCGCGCCCGCATGCTCGGCGCGGTCTCCCATGACCTGCGCACCCCCCTCTCGCGCCTCAAGCTGCGCCTGGAACAGATCGAAGACCCCAAGTTGCAAGGCCAGATGCGCCAAGACCTGGACGACATGATCGGCATGCTGGATGCCACCTTGAGCTACCTGCACGAACAGCGCACCAGCGAGACACGACATTGGCTCGACGTACAGGCATTGGTGGAATCCCTGAGTGAAAACGCTCAGGACCAAGGCCGCGACGTGAAATTTTCCGGCACCTGTACACCGTTGCAGGTACAGCCGATGGCGCTGCGCTCATGCCTGAACAATTTGATCGACAACGCCCTGCGCTATGCCGGCACCGCCCGGGTAGAACTGGCTGACAGCCGTGGCGCCCTGGTGATACGGGTGATCGACCACGGCCCGGGAATCGCCGCCGATAAGCGCGAAGCGGTGTTCGAGCCGTTCTTTCGCCTGGAAGGGTCGCGCAACCGCAATTCCGGAGGGGTCGGTTTGGGGATGACCATTGCCAGGGAGGCCGTCGAGCGACTCGGCGGCCACCTGAGCCTGGAAGATACACCGGGCGGTGGGTTGACGGCGGTGATGTGGTTGCCGAGGGTTTAAGCACTCCCATTTACCTGACGCGCCGCGAACCAAATGTGGGAGCTGGCTTGCCTGCGATTGNAGGCAAGCCAGCTCCCACAAGTACCGCGGCGCACCACAGTTAGGTACACCCATCAGTTACACGGTTTGTCTTCACGACGCACTTGCGCCTGGCTCGCGCTCCAGTCTGTCAACAGGCTGTAGGCCACCGCCAGCAACGTCGGGCCAATAAACAGGCCGATAAAGCCGAACGCTATCAACCCACCAAACACACCCAACAGCACAATCACCAACGGCAGGTTGCCGCCACGGCTGATCAGGTACGGCTTGAGCACGTTATCCACGCCGCTGATCACGAACGTGCCCCATACACCCAGGAATACCGCGTAGGTGTAATCGCCCTTCCAAGCCAGCCACGCCGTGGCCGGAATCCACACCAGCGGCGGCCCCATGGGAATAAGGCTGAGCAGGAAAGTCACGATACCCAGCACCAGCGCGCCCGGTACGCCAGCGATCAGAAAGCCGATCAGGGCCAGCAGCGCCTGGGCCGCAGCGGTGCCGATCACACCATTGACCACCCGCTGCACCGTGCCGGCCACCAGTTCGATGTAATAGCCAGCGCGCTCGCCAATCAGGCGCTCCAACAGGCGGTGCACAAACATCGCCAGGCGCGGCCCGTCACGGTAGAAAAAGAATACGAAGACCAGGCTCAGGGTCAGCTCAAGAATGCCGCCGCCAATTTGCGCACTGCGCGCCAACAACCAATTGCCGACCTGGCCCAGGTACGGCTTGATGCTCACCATCAGCGCCGCGCCTTGTTGATCAATGCTGTCCCAGGTCGCCACCAGGCGCTCGCCTACGAAGGGGATCGACCCCAACCAGGTCGGCGCCTCGGGCAAGCCGTCGACCTGGATGTCCTTGATGAGCGCCACCGCATCACGCACATGGTCAGCCAGGTTGAACCCAAGCCATACCAATGGCACCGCCACCAGCAACATCCACCCCAACGTCAGGATGCCAGCGGCCAGGGATTCTCGGCCGCCGAGCCAACGGGTGAGCAAACGCATCAGCGGCCAGCTGGCAAATGCCAGCACCGCGCCCCAGAACAGCGCCGACCAGAACGGCGCCATGACCCAGAAGCTGGCACCAAACAGCACCAGCAGCAGGATTTGCACCAGCAGGCGATCGTTATTGAGCATCGGGTATCTCGAAAAGAAGGCTGTAGGAAGAGAGCTTAGGCGAACGGCACGGGTCCGTTCGCCCTGTGGTGCTTAGCGTATCAGATGCAGATGCAGCCCTTGGGTTTCACCGGTGCCGGTTTCCAGACGGGCGGTGCGCACGCCCTTCTCCACCAGCGCCTGGCGCCAGGCCTCGGCCTGCGGCCCGCTCAGGCTCACGCGCAGGGTGGTGTCGAGGTTCAAGGCTCGGGATATCAAGGTCAGCCAGGTGTCGTCAGGCTCGGCGCCCAGCGCGGGAAAATCCAGCTCGCCGGTACTTTTGAGTTCCCGCAGCAGGGTCGCCGAGGTGGGCAGCAGCTCGCCCAAGGGCG
The DNA here is from genome assembly GCF_052046095.1 of Pseudomonas sp. 22072. Taxonomy (NCBI): domain Bacteria; kingdom Pseudomonadati; phylum Pseudomonadota; class Gammaproteobacteria; order Pseudomonadales; family Pseudomonadaceae; genus Pseudomonas; species Pseudomonas sp. 22072. Next base: position 110,973 of record NZ_JBQEQE010000014.1, on the reverse strand, counting down.
CGCTGGCGTCGAGTTGCTCCACATGCAGGTAGGCGCGGCGGTTACCACGTGTGATCCCGTACAGCGCGACCAGGGAATTGTCCTGCGGGGCGGCCAGGCGTAGCAGCAGGTATTCCTGTTGGCCGTCGGCGCCCACCAGCTTGGCGTTGCCAAACACTTCGTTGGCCCACAGGCTGCTTTCGCCACAATCGCGGGCCTTGCACCAGAACAACAACTGCGCACCCTTGGCCTGCAAAGCTTCGCGCGTTGCGGTAAAGGCGGCGCTGGAGCTGTGTTCGGCGGGCAATTCATAGGTGATTGCAGTGGCTGGGCCGCGTGCGATGGCCTGGCCTTCATAACGTAACTGGCCGCTGATCTTGCGGATTGCGCCCATGGGGTAAATGCGTTCCTTGTCTTCAGCGGGGCGGTAATCGACGATTTGCGCATCAACCTGACGGGCTACCGCCGGTAGATCCTGGCTGCCAGGCAGATCGGCGGCAAATACCAGGGGGCTGAAACAACAAAGGCCCAGGGCACGGATACATCCTTTACCCAGGCTCATCGGATCAGTGAGCCCTGGCCAATGTTGGTCACAGCGATATCGAGTGTGTTCATGGTTGACTCCCTTTCAATCCGCCCAGCCTCGGCAGTTGACCTCGCCAAGTCAAGGCGTGGAGAAGAACCGATTGAAACAGTCTGCAACAAGAGCCGCACCGGGCTCGTCATTCAGGTGTAAATGATGGCCGCCTGGCAGCATGGTAACCGTGAAGGGTAGCTGAGAAAGCAATTCGGAATGTTTCGCCAGCATGCCGTCAGCCGCGACCACCAACTGGGTAGGGCACCCTACCCTTCGCACGAAGGCCATGGCTTGTTCGTCGGTCAGGCGCATCGGCGACGCCAGAGTCAGGCGGCTATCGCTGCGCCAGGTATAACCGCCCGGTACGGGCATCAAACCGCGCTGGGCCAGGAGCTGCGCTGCTTCACGGCTGACCGCGACCACGCCTTTCATCCGCGCCTCGACCGCTCGATCAAGGCTGTTGTAGACCGGCTTGCGCTTGTCCTGCAGGCTCAATTGCGCCTGCAACGCCATGCCCAGGCGCTCGGCCGCATTCTCGCCGCTGGCGGTCGGTGGGATCACGCCGTCAATCAGGCCCAGGTATGTCACCCGCTCCGGCACTGCCCCGGCCAATACCAGAGAGACGATGGCGCCCAGGGAGTGGCCAAGTAATGCAAAACGTTTCCAGCCCAGTTGCTCAGCCACCTGCAGCACGTCATAGACGTAATCCCACAAGGCATAACCGGCGCCAGCCGGGCGGTGCGCCGAATGCCCATGCCCCGCCATGTCCAGGGCGACGATGCGCAACCCTCGCAGCTTGGGCGCCAGGCGCGCAAAGCTGTTGGCGTTGTCCAGCCAGCCATGCAAAGCAATCACCGGCAGCCCATCCTCGGGCCCGAACAGATGCGCGGCCAGTTCGATGTGCGGCAGGCTCAGGCGTACCTCTTCGACGGGCGTACTCATGCGCAACTGCGCTCACGGGCCTGCCAGCGGGCGAACAGGGTCTTGATCAAGGCAGCAGTGTCCTGAGGGCGTTCGAGGGGAAACATATGGCCGCCGGGCATGGTGAGCATTTCGCCCATGGGCAAGCGGTCGACACCGCTGGCATGGTGACGCATCACCACCCGGCTCTGGCGGCCACGCACCACGGCCAGCGGCACCTTCAACTGGCGTACCTGGCCCGGGCTGGTGTGGGGCACGCCGCGATAGATGCTGATTTCGGTGGCTGGGTCGAACCGCAGGCGCAGGCGATCGCCCACTTGCTGCAGGCCATGTTGCAGGTACGCGTCAAAGCAATCGGGGTCAAAGCCACGGAACAGGGTCTTGCCGGCGAAATAGCTGCGCGCGGTGTCCAGGTCGGTGAATTCTTCGCGCCGGCCAAGCGTGCGCCCAGCCGGGGTGAGACGGTCGATAAAGCCAAAACGCTTGGCTGCGCGGATCACCCAGCGGTCTGCGCGGGTGAGCACCGGCGAATCCAGCATCACCACGCCCCGGTACAGGTGCGGGCAGCGCATGGCCGCGTGTAAATGCAGCACGCCACCCAGGGAATGGCCCACGCCCCATACCGGCTCTGGCTGCTGCTCCAGATGATGGATCAGCTCGTCCACCAGGTTCTGCCAGTTATCATCCACCGGGAATCTGGGGTCGTGACCGTGCTGCGGTAGATGAGCCACCGCATATTCCGGGGCCAGGGCGGCAAACAGCTTGCCGTAGGTGGCCGAAGGGAAGCCATTGGCGTGGGTAAAAAACACGTGCTGCGACATACAGGTTCCATCAACAAAAACAGAGGGGGATTGTCACCATGCCCGGCCCCTACAGCAATGACTGTAACTGCCAGGAATGATGACACTCACGCCACGCCTATCGCGCCGGCGGTTGTTCACCCAGCGGCACCACGGCCATGGTCAGGCGCGAGACACAACTGGCCTTGCCCTCGTCGCTGCTCAGGCGGATGTCCCACACCTGCGTGGTACGCCCGATATGAATAGCCTTGGCCACCGCAGTTACCCGGCCGTTGCGCACGCCGCGCAGGTGGTTGGCGTTGACCTCAAGACCCACGCAATAGAACTTGCTGGCATCAATGCACAAGTAGGCGGCCATGGAGCCGACACTTTCGGCCAGCACCACCGAGGCGCCGCCGTGCAGCAGGCCGTAGGGCTGATGGGTGCGGTGGTCGACCACCATACTGGCGGTAAGGGATTCGTCGTCGAAGCTTTCGAAACGAATATCCAGCATTTCACCGATGGTGTTTTTCTGGATCGCGTTGAGGTGTTCGATATTCGGTTGGGTACGCCACAGGCTCATACGATTGTCCTTGTTGGTTTTATTACGGCCCTAATCCTGCCACAAAACGGTTTCGGCGCGCGCGCTCCATGCTTGCAATTGTGGCCCGTACGTCGACTCGATCACGTTGCGTTTGATCTTCAAGGTCGGCGTGAGAAAACCGTTTTCCACCGCCCATTGGTCTTTCACCACCACCAATTGCCCCATGCGTTCGTGCTTGTCCAGGCCTGCGTTCACCTGTGCCAGCCAGCGTTCAAGACCACCGCCGAGGGCTTGGCGGTCCTCGCCGGGTGCCGACAACACGCACAGCCCTATCGGCGCACTGAGCCCCTCGCCGACCACACACACCTGTTCAATACGTGCATGTTCGGCCAGGCGGTTTTCAATCGGCGCCGGGGCTACGTATTTGCCTTTGCTGGTCTTGAAGATTTCCTTGAGACGTCCGGTCAGGCGCAGGCGACCGTCCGCGTTCTGCTCGCCCTTGTCACCCGTACGCAGGAAGCCATCTGCAGTGAGCGTATCCGCGGTTTTCTGCGGGTCCTTGAAGTAGCCCAACATGGTCGCGCCACTGTGTACCTGCACTTCGCCTGACGGGTCGATACGCACTTGCACGCCTGGGCAGGGCTGGCCGATCCAACCGAGCGTTTGCCCACCTGGGCGACACACATGGGAATAGCCGCAGTTTTCGGTCATGCCGTACACCTCCAGCACATCCAGGCCCAGGCGCTGATACCAACGCAGCAACGCCTCGGGCACCGGCGCGGCGCCGGACAGGGCAATGCGCAGCGCATCCAGCCCCAGGCCGGCGAGAATTTTATGGCCGACGCGTTTGCCGATAAAAGGCAGGCGTAACAGGGTATCGAGGCGTTTTTCCGGGATTTTGGCGTAGACGCCCAGTTGGAATTTGGTCCAGATGCGCGGCACGCCAAACAAGGCCGTCGGCCGCGCCCTGCGCAGATCGGTGAGGAAGGTTTCCAGGCTCTCGGCGAAAAAAACGGTTTGCCCGGTATAGATCGACGCCATTTCTACAAACATCCGCTCCGCCACATGGCACAGCGGCAGGTACGACAGCAACCGGTCGCCCTCCCCCAGGCCAAACAGCTCAGTACCGCCCGAGGCAGCAAACCCCAAGGCGCCGAAACTGTGCATCACCCCTTTAGGCAGGCCGGTCGTACCGGAGGTGTAGATGATAGTGGCCAGGCTGGCGACATCCGGTAGCGGGTTGTCCTGGATCGGTGAACAGGCTTGCAGGTCCGCCCAACTGAAATCGAAAGTCTCTTCAGGAGGGCACAGCGGCAGACTGATAGTCGGCACACCCACAGGAACGCCAGGCGCCATCGCCGACCAATCATCCAGCTTGCCGATCAGCGCCAACCGCGCCTGCGAGTGAGTCAGCACATGGGCGACTGAGTCCGCGGTGAGGTTGGGATAAAGCGGCACCGACACATGCCCAGCCATCCAGATCGCCAGGTCGGCGATGATCCAGTGGGCGCAGTTTTTTGAAATCAAGGCAATATGCGAGCCCTGGGGCAACTCCCGCGCGCGCAGCCAGTGCGCGGCGCAACGAGCCTGGTGGCCGACCTCGCCCCAGGTGAGGGCCTGCACCTCACCGCCGCCGATGGGCTGAACGAGGAAGACTTTGCGCGGGTGCCGCGCTTCACGCTCGAAGAAGACCTGCAACGGCAAACGAAAAGCGACAGGCATGGGACGCGCTCCTTTGTGATCCAAGATACAGCCAACCAAGCACTTGCTTGGTTGACTGTATAGCACAGGAGAAGGAAACGGCCTGCCGCTAACCACGATGCGAAGCGAGACGCTCTTGATCTGCTCTCGATCTTAGGCGCCCCCCCAAATCACTGGCGGATTACGGGCACACCGAGCCTGGGCGAGGTGCCGAGTGGTGGGGCAAGAGCCCTTTGGTTACTTTGGGCTGGGCCGGCATTCCGGCTTTGCCAAAGTGACCCGCCGTTCAGGGCGGAACCCTAAGTGGCCGTTACCGCAGGAATGGATATGTACTCGGTATAACGGTGTCGACTGTGACGCCGTCTTCGCGAGCAAGCCCGCTCCCACAGTGGAATCGTTGGGGCGTCAGCGAGATAGGCGTCGGCTGGCAGGCCGCCTTCGCAGGCAAGCCAGCTCCCACAATTGGATCGCGGGGCGTCAGCGAGATAGCGTCGGCTGGCAGGCCGTCATCGCGGGCAAGCCAGCTCCCACAATTGGATCGCGGGGCGTCAGCGAGATAGGCGCCGGCTGGCAGGCCGTCGCGGAAGCAAGCTCCCTCGCCACAGCGTCGCACGATGCCTAGGGATTCTTCACATCCACCAGACTCATCAAGCCAGCCAACGGAAAGTCACCCTCAAGCTCCGCCAGGCTGGCCGTGTACATCGGCTGTGGCTGGCGCTGATGCCCATGCTGCAGAAAACTGATCAGGCTACCCACCAGCGGTTGGTGGCTAACCAACAGCACGTTGTCATCGGTGTCGAGTTTCTCCAGCACTCGCTGGACATCCCCATCGGGCGTCAGCCACGGCACCGTGCGGATCTCAGGCTCAAACCCCAGCACATCGCGCACCAACTGCGCCGTCTGCTGCGCCCTAACATAAGGGCTGGCAATGATGGCGCCCAAGGGCTGGCCAATCAGGTGCGCAGCACTGCGCAATACTTCAGCACGCCCATGCTCGGTAAGGTTGCGCTCGGCGTCCGTGCGCGCATGCGCTTGGGCCTCGCCGTGACGCAGAATCCACACCTTCATAGCTTCGGCTCTTCATCACGTACCGGGTGCGGTGCCGGCGGTACGCTGTGGGCCGCTTCGCCTTCGGGGGCGCGTGGGGTTGGCCAATCGGCGAACGGCCAGGGCTTTTGTTCGGTGTGGAAGCTGCCGAAGCGGCCAATCTGCGCCAGGAACTGGCTGAGGCTGTCGCCAAAGTTCATCAGGCCCAGGTTCGGTGCGCCGTAGATCAGCCGGTAAACCAATTGCACCACCACCAGCGCACCGAGCAGGAATTGGGCTACCTGCCACACCAGCGCAAACACCAGCATCCACAGGATGCGCAAGACAATCGACTCGTATGGGGGGGCAGCTTTGGGATCGTTCATGACGCGTTCCTCAGTTGAAACCACTGGTGGAAATAAAGTCGACATCGGTCTTGGGCTCGGCCCGCATCAGCAGCTCGATGACCTGGTTCAGGGTGCGCCCTTCGAACAGGATCGCATGCAGGCCGGCGACCAGCGGCATGTACACGCCCACTTCCTGGGCCTTGGCCTTCAAGACCTTGAGGGTGTTGACCCCCTCGGCCACTTCGCCCAGACGCGTCACCGCTTCCTCCAGGCTCAGCCCTTGGCCCAAGGCGAACCCGACCTGGTAGTTGCGGCTTTTGGGCGAAGAACAGGTGACGATCAAGTCCCCTACGCCCGCCAGGCCGAGGAAGGTCATCGGGTTGGCGCCCTGGTTCACCGCAAAACGTGTCATCTCGGCCAGTGCGCGGGTAATCAGCATGCTCTTGGTGTTTTCGCCCATGCCCAGGGCCACGGCCATGCCAGCAATGATCGCGTAGACGTTTTTCAAGGCCCCGCCCAATTCGACGCCGAAGCGATCGCCGCTGGCGTAGACCCGGAAGGTACGGCCGTGCAACACGGCCTGGACGCGCTCGCACAAAGCCTCGTCCTCACTGGCGACCACGGTGGCGGTCAACGCGTGCTCGGCGACTTCCCGCGCAAGGTTTGGCCCGGACAGCACGCCAATGCGCGCCTGAGGGGCGATTTCGGTGAGGATTTCACTCATCAACTTGAAGGTGTGGGCTTCGATGCCCTTGGTCAGGCTGACCAGTAACTTGCCGGCCAAGCGTTCGGCGTGTGGCGCCAGTACCGAGCGCAAGGCGCTGGAAGGCAGCGCGACAAAGCACAGGTCGCAGGCCGTGAGGGTTTCCAGCAGGTCGGTCACCGGCTCGACGGCGGGATGAATCTTGATACCTTTAAGGTAACGAGGGTTTTCGCGATGCACGCGAATGGCTTCGGCCTGCTCGGGGTCGCGCATCCACTGGCGCACCGCGTGACCGTTCTCGGCCAGCAGGTTAGCCACGGCGGTACCAAAACTTCCGCCTCCCAGGACCGCAATAGGGCGCTGTTCAGTCATATGCAATCCGTTAATCCATACCAGTGGCGATGGCGGCATTATACGGGGCGCCCCGCTTGCGGCCAGCCCCCGTATCAATTCGCGCGAGTCAGAAAATGCCAGAGGCGTGCGAAGTAAATGCAAGTCCGACGACTGGCAAACAGCCGCACCTCGGTTAACATGGGCGGCTATCCGCAATTAACAAGGCCGTGCCGTGTATCTGGGCCCTCCTCCTCGCTCATCATTGTTGTTGGTGCTGTTGTGCGCTACCTGCTCGCATGCCGACGATCTGTTCCTCGACAGCCAGCCGCTGCCGCAGGTCTTGACCGCCACGCGTCTCAAGCAATCGGCCGCCGCCGTGCCCGGCAGCATGACGGTGATCGACAGTGAGCTGATCAAGGCCAGCGGTGCCCGGGACATCTCGGAACTGCTGCGGCTGGTCCCGGGGATGATGGTCGGCTACACCAGCGGCAACCAGGCGTCGGTGAATTACCATGGCACCAGCGCCAGTGACGCACGGCGCATGCAGGTGCTGATCGACGGTCGCTCGGTCTACCGCGCCGGCCTGGCCACGGTGGATTGGAGCGATATCCCAGTGGCCATGGAGGACATCGAGCGCATCGAGGTCTTTCGCGGCCCCAACACCGTCAGCTACGGTGCCAATGCGCTGATGGCGGTGGTGAATATCCTCACCCGCTCGCCAGCCAACAGTCACGGCTCGCGGGTAAAGGTCATCCGTGGCGAGCGTGGCATCAATGACTTCTATGCCAGCCAGGGTGTGGGCTGGGAGACCGGCGATTTGCGCTTGTCTCTGTCCGGGCAACAGGACGATGGTTTTGACAGCGACGCGGTCGGCGCCGACCGCCGTGACGGGCGTCGCCTCAACCGTTTCAGCCTGGCGGTGAGCCAGGCCTTGAACGCGCAACAAAGTCTCGATTGGCAACTGAACGTCAAGGAAGGCACCAACCAGCGCCCTTATACCTACACCCCGGTGTTTGCCGGAATTACCGAAGGCGGCACTAATTCCGATGTCACCGCCAAGGACTACGCAGGCTCCCTGCGCTGGAACTTCGACTTCAACCCCGACCACAGCCTGTATATCCAGGGCTCGGCACAGCAATGGGACCGCAAGCAAATCTGGAAAGCCTGTGACGCCAAGGCCTCGTTCAGCCCTGAACTGACCCAGTTATGGCAGCTCAACCCCAACTATGCCGAATTGCTGGCACGGCACATGGACACCTACAGCCAAGGCTCCGCCCCACCGGGTAACGCCGCCGAACAGGCCTTGGCCAACCAGGTGCTGGACCAGTGGCGCAACGGTGCCAACCAAAGCGTGTGCGGCGATATCGACCAGAGCACCCGCGAAAGCCGCTACGACGTGGAGATCCAGGACACGCTCAGCCTCTCCGACAGCCTGCGCCTGGTCAGCGGTATGAATTACCGCTATGACCGCGCCGACTCCGAAACCTACTTCAATGGCACCCTGGACGACACCACCTGGCGCCTGTTCGGCCACCTGGAATGGCGCGCCAGCGAGCACTGGCTGCTGCAAGGTGGCGCCATGTACGAAGACACCCACCTGAGCGGCAACTCGCTCACGCCACGTGTGGCGGTCAATTACCTGATCAATCCTCGCCACGGCTTGCGCGCGGTGTACTCCGAGGCAATCCGCTCGCCGGACATGTTCGAGAACAACGTCAATTGGAGCTACCGCGTCACCAATCTCAGCTCCCCGACCTACGGGCAAAACGCCGGTCAATATTTTGTCGTGACGCGCGGCCCTGGCAACCTCGACAAAGAGTTGATGCGTTCGCGCGAACTGGGCTACAACGGTTTCTTTGCCGAGCTGGGGCTGAATGTCGACGTGAAGCTGTTCTATGACGAAATCACCGACATGATCAGCTCGCCGCTGCGCAACAACCAATACATCGCCAGCAACGCCAACAGCTCGCGTTTTAGCGGTGCCGAGTCGCAGTTCGACTGGCGCGTGAGTGACGCCGACCGCCTGCGCCTGACCTATGCTTATGTAGACGCCACCTCCAGCAACCCGCTGGACAAAGCGCAAACCGCGCGTAACAGTGGCTCGGCCGGTTGGCTGCGTGAGTGGGGCCAGGGTTGGTCCAGCGCCTTGTTCTACTATGGCGACGACGCACTCAACCAATATCGCTTCCAGCGGGTCGACCTGCGGGTGGCCAAGCGCATTGCCGTAGGCAAAGCCAATGTGGAGCTGGCGGGCATGTTGCAGCAACGCCTGGATGACCAGCCCACCACCTGGGCCGACAACAACTACGACCATCGCCACGTTCTCTACTTCAGCGCCGAGCTGGACTTCTGACATGGCCGACCAGTCACGGATGACCCTCTTGTTGGTTTCACGGTTTTGGCGCCGCGGCCTGCTGCTCGCCTGCCTGTTGCTGACAGCGCCGGCGTGGAGTGCCGACATTCTGCTGACGGCCGCCGAAGACAGCGCCGGCGTGCGCGCTTTTACCCAGGCCCTTGCCCAACAACGCCCCGAAGACCAGGTCAGCTTCACGCCACTCAAGCAGTTGCCAGCGCCCAGTCACCTGCCTGCCAGCACCCGCCTGATTCTCCTTGACCTGCCGGGTCTGGACTGGCGCCTGCAGGATGCTCAGGGGCCACCAACCCTGGTGCTGCGCATCAGCCGCCTGCAGGCCCGACAACGCCTGGGCAACTCCCACCCGGCAAAAATCAGTCTGCTATGGAGCGACCCGCCGCTGGAACGTCAGTTGCGCCTGATCGCCAATATCCTGCCCCAGGCCCGGCGCGTCGGCGTGCTGTACGGCGTCGATAGCGAATTCCTGCTGCGCGAACTGATCCAGTTCGCCAAACCCATGGGCCTGGAAATCATGCCCCAGCCATGGGACAACACCAGCGACAGTCGCCCGCTGCAAACCCTGTTCAAAAACAGCGACGTGCTACTGGGCCTCGACGATCCGCAGCTGTACAACCCCAAGACCGTAAAAAACCTGTTGCTGAGCAGCTACGCCCAACAACTGCCGTTGGTGGGGCCCAACGCTGGGTTTGTGCGGGCCGGCAGCCTGGCCAGCACCTACAGCGATCAATCCGACTGGCTCGCGGTACTGGACCGACTGCTGGACCAGCCGCCGGCCAGTTGGCCCAGCACGCTCTACCCGCAGTACTTCAAAGTCGTGGGCAACCCACAAGTCGCGCGCTCACTGGGCATCGAACAGGTCGATGAAATCGCCGTTGCCGCCCGCCTGGCCGAAGGAGAACAACGCCCATGACCTTGCGCCGTCGTTGGGATATCAACACCCGCACCCAGCTCATTACCCTGGGCCCCGCGCTGCTGTTGACCCTGCTGCTCATCACCTTCTTCACCTTCGTGCGCATCCAGGACTTGCGCCAGGAGCTGGACCACACCGGTCAATTGATCGCCAACCAGCTGGCGCCTGCCACTGAGTACGGCGTGATTTCCGGCAACAACGATGTGCTTGAAACCCTGCTGCGTGCGACCTTGGCCACACCCCATGTGCGCTTCCTGGAGATCCAGGACAGCGCCGAGAACATCTTGGTGTATGTGGAGCAGCCGTCCGAGCGGCATGACCGTTCGCTGTCGGTGAAGGTGTTCCAGGCACCGATCCGCCTGCAACACATCCAGCTCAACAATGACTTTTTCCAGGACAACCTCAGCGAACCCAAGGCACCCCGCGCGGACTACCTGGGGCGAGTGATTGTGGGTATGTCCAACGACGCTTTCAGCCAGCGCCAGCAGGAAATCCTGTTCAAGGCAGGGGTCCTGGCGCTGTTTGCCCTGCTGTTTACCTTCCTGCTGGCGCGACGCTTGTCGGCCAGCCTGTCACAGCCGATCAGCGCCATGGGGCACGCGGTCAAGGCCATCCAGCAAGGCGATTACAAGACGCCACTGCCCATCGTCGATGACTCGGAATTGGGCGACCTCTCGCGGCATATCAACAACCTGGCCGAGGGCCTTCAACAGGCCAGTCGCGAACAGCAACAAGCCATGGCGCAGTTGATCCAGACCCGTGAAGAAGCCGAGCGGGCGAACAACGCCAAGTCGGATTTTCTGGCGATGATGAGCCACGAACTGCGCACGCCCATGAATGGCGTGCTGGGCATGCTGCAACTGCTGGAAACCACGGAGATGACCGAGGAGCAGACCGAGTACGCGGCGCTGGCGTGCGAGTCCACCGAGCATTTGCTCAAGGTGATCAATGACATCCTCGATTTTTCACGCATTGAACGCGCCGCCCTGGAACTGGAACATATTCCGTTCAACCTGGCCGATCTGATCAACAGCTGCGCCCAGGCTTTCCAGCACAGCGCCCAGCAGCGCGGGCTGAGCCTGGAACTGCCCATTCCCATGGGCATGGAGGCTCTGCGTGTGCGCGGCGACCCGACGCGGATCCGCCAGATTCTGGTGAACCTGATCGGCAATGCATTGAAATTTACCGAACATGGCAGCGTGACCGTGGAGCCCCACTGGCAAACCCTGGACCATGAGTTGGTGTGGTTCACCTGCACCGTACGCGACAGCGGTATCGGTATTTCCGCCGAACGCCTGGATTTGATGTTCGATGCATTCCAGCAGGCAGACAGCTCCATTTCCAGGCGTTACGGTGGCACGGGCCTGGGCCTGCCGATTGCGCGCACCCTGGCCGAACGTATGGGTGGCACCTTGCGCGCCCAGAGCGAAGAAGGTCGAGGTTCAGTGTTCACCTTGGAGATTCCGCTGGCCATTGACCAGCAGCATGCCCCGGTCACCGCACCTGACGCGCTTGGCAAAGCCAGCGCCGGCGATGGGCGCCACGTGCTGTTGGTAGAGGACAACCCGGTCAACCGCACCGTGGTCGAAGCGATGCTGCGCAGCCTGGGCTTTGAAGTCAGCCTGGCCACGGACGGCGCCGAGGCGATCCGCAGCGCCGAGAGCCTGATTTTCACCGCTATCCTGATGGATTGTCGCCTGCCCTTGATCGACGGCTACGAAGCCACACGGCAGATTCGCCAACTGCCCGGTTGCGCCGATCTGCCGATCATCGCCCTGACGGCCAACGCCTTGCAGGGCGATCGCGAAGCCTGCCTGGCAGCCGGAATGAACGATTACCTGGCCAAGCCGTTCAAACGCACGGATTTGCAGCAAATCCTGCAGCGCTGGGTGCAATAGCGCCGCGCCATCAGCCAACTGCGACTGGCGTGAAAGACGAAAGTGCGGCAGTCTTAGGCACCCGAACGGGCTGATAAACAGGCCCGGTTTAAAATTTCAGTGAACAAGTGTACATTCAGTGCCTTGCCGCTGTGACTTTCACTACAACGCAATAGTCTATGTGTAGGCTGCCGCTATGAGGCATGAACGCTTCATTCGGTTCGGGAAGATTTGCCCTACCCTGCCGCATGGGATTATTGAGGAGCTCGCATGACCAAACAAAACGCCTTTACTCGGGAAGACCTGCTGCGCTGCAGTCGCGGTGAGCTGTTCGGCCCAGGTAACGCGCAACTGCCCGCCCCGAACATGCTGATGGTGGATCGCATCACCCATATCAGCGAAGAGGGTGGCAAGTACGGCAAAGGTGAATTGGTCGCCGAGCTGGATATCACCCCTGACCTGTGGTTCTTCGCTTGCCACTTCGAAGGCGACCCTGTGATGCCAGGTTGCCTGGGCCTTGACGCCATGTGGCAACTGGTTGGCTTCTACCTGGGCTGGCAAGGCCTGCCGGGCCGCGGTCGCGCCCTGGGTTCGGGCGAAGTGAAGTTCTTTGGCCAGGTACTGCCGAGCGCCAAGAAAGTCACCTACAACATTCAAATCAAGCGCGTCCTCAAGGGCAAGCTGAACCTGGCCATCGCCGACGGTTCGGTGACTGTCGACGGTCGCGAGATCTATACTGCCGAAGGCCTTCGGGTCGGCGTATTCACTTCCACTGACAACTTTTAAGGGTTATCCGCATGCGCCGCGTCGTTATCACTGGTCTGGGCATCGTTTCTTGCCTGGGCAATGACAAAGAGACCGTCACCGCTAACCTGCGTGCAAGTCGCCCTGGCATCCGCTTCAACCCGGAATATGCCGAAATGGGTCTGCGTAGCCAGGTTTCCGGCTCCATTGACCTGCCCCTCGAAGAACTGATCGATCGCAAGATCTATCGCTTCGTCGGCCACGCTGCCGCCTACGCCTACCTGGCCATGAAAGACGCGATCGCCGACTCCGGCCTGAGCGAAGACCAGGTTTCGAACGTACGCACCGGCCTGATCGCCGGCTCCGGCGGCGCATCGACCCTCAACCAGATGGAAGCGCTGGACATCCTGCGCGAAAAAGGCGTGAAGCGCGTTGGCCCGTACCGTGTAACGCGGACCATGGGCAGCACCGTTTCCGCCTGCCTGGCTACGCCATTCCAGATCAAGGGCGTGAACTACTCGATCTCCTCCGCATGCGCCACCAGCGCCCACTGCATCGGGACTGCCGTTGAGCAGATCCAACTGGGCAAGCAGGACATCGTGTTTGCCGGCGGCGGTGAAGAAGAGCATTGGAGCCAGTCGTTCCTGTTCGACGCCATGGGTGCCTTGTCCACCCAGTACAACGAAACCCCGGAAAAAGCCTCCCGCGCCTACGACGCCAAGCGTGACGGTTTCGTCATCGCCGGTGGTGGTGGCATGGTGGTGGTCGAGGAGCTGGAACACGCCCTGGCCCGTGGCGCCAAGATCTACGCGGAAATCGTCGGCTACGGCGCGACGTCCGACGGCTACGATATGGTTGCGCCAAGCGGTGAAGGCGCCATCCGCTGCATGCAGATGGCAATGTCCACCGTCGATACCCCAATCGACTACCTGAACACTCACGGCACTTCGACCCCGGTCGGCGATGCCAAGGAAATGGAAGGCGTGCGCGCGGTATTTGGCGACAAGGCTCCGAAGATCAGCTCCACCAAGAGCCTGTCGGGTCACTCCTTGGGCGCCGCTGGCGTTCACGAAGCGATCTATTGCCTGCTGATGATGGAAGGCAACTTCATGGCCGGCTCGGCCAACATCGACGAAATTGATCCGGTTGTGGCCGATATGCCAATCCTGACCAAGACCGTTGAAAACGCCAAGATCGACACCGTGATGAGCAACAGCTTTGGCTTCGGTGGCACCAATGCCACCTTGGTACTCAAGCGCTGGCAGGGCAAGTAAGCCCGCAGGTTGATCACACGAAAAAGCCCCGACTGGTTCGGGGCTTTTTTTTTGCGTTTGATTTGAAACCGCGTCGCCTTCATCGCAGGCAAGCCAGCTCCCACATTCGACCGCGTTCATCCTGGAGGAATACGGTCCAGTGTGGGAGCTGGCTTGCCTGCGGCTGGGCCGCCCCGGTTCCCCGCCCTACACCGAAAACCGCGCCACCATCGAATTCAGATCCACCGCCAACCGCGACAACTCCTGACTCGCTGCACTGGTCTGGTTGGCCCCGGTCGATGTCTGGTGCGCTAGGTCGCGGATATTCATCAGGTTACGATCCACCTCCCGAGCCACCGCCGCCTGCTGCTCCGACGCGCTGGCAATCACGAGGTTGCGTTCGTTGATCAAGGTGAATGCCGAGGCAATCTCTTCCAGGGCCATGCCCGCCGATTTGGCGAGATCCAATGTAGAGCGCGCCCGTGTATTGCTCTGCTGCATCGAGCTGACAGCCTGGTCGGTGCCCTGCTGAATCCCGCTGATCATCTGCTCGATTTCCTGGGTCGACTGTTGCGTGCGATGGGCCAAGGCCCGCACTTCATCGGCTACCACCGCAAACCCGCGCCCGGCATCCCCCGCTCGCGCCGCTTCAATCGCCGCGTTCAGTGCCAGCAAGTTGGTTTGCTCGGCAATCGAGCGAATCACATCCAGCACTGTGCTGATGCCATAGACCTTTTGCGCCAGCGCTTCGACCTGGGTCACATTGGCGGTCACATCGGTCGCGAGGGCTTCAATCGACACCACCGTCTGCTGCACCTGCTCACGCCCTTGCTGGGCAATCCGGTCGGATTCGCGAGATGCCTGGGACGTGGCCACGGCATTGCTCGCCACCTCCTCCACCGCCACCGTCATCTGATTGACTGCCGTGGCCGCCTGTTCGATTTCCTGGTTCTGCTGGTGTAAACCACGGGTCGCATCCTCGGTGACGCAACTGAGCTCTTCGGAAGCCGACGCCAATTGGTTCGACGATTCTGATATGCGCCGGATAGTGTCGCGCAAGCTCTCCTGCATGCGTTTGAGCGCCTGTTGCAAGCGCGCCGGCTCGTCGCTGCCACTGAGCCTGATGTCGCCCGTCAAGTCGCCACTGGCAACGCCCTGGGCCACTTTCAACGACTGTGCCAGCGGCAGCACGATGCTGCGTGTCAGCCACACCGCCAGGCCAATCGTGACCAACGCCGTGACGCCAATCATGGTCATCACCCAGACCCGCGACTGGCTGAACACCTGCTGTGCCAGCCGGGCGGCCTCGTTGGCGCTGGACTTGTTCAGATTGACCAAGTCACGCAGCGTCACGGCCATCTGGTCAGCCATCTGATTCATTTCGCCATTGACCACCGCAATGGCCTCCTCCAGCCGATTGGCCTTGGATAAGCCCACCACCTGCTCCTGGCGTTGCAGGTACTGCTGCTCCTCGACCTTGAAGCGATCAAACAGCACGCGCTCCTCAGGCAAGACGATCAATGCCTCGTACACGCCTTCAGCGTGGTGCAAACCGGTTTTTATTTCGGCAATTTTCTGCTCGTTCTGCGCCACCGCCTGGGGGTCGCGGTTGACCAGCAAGCGCAACGTCAGCGCCCGAATGCGCAACACATCCTGGTTCATCTCCCCCACCGCCATCACGCTGGGCAGCCAGTTGGTCTCCACCTGGTCCGACTGCTGGCGCATATTGGCCATCTGCAACAGGGCAAAGCCGCCCAAGACGAACACCATCAACGCCAGCACACCAAAGCCCAGGCCGGCGCGAGGGGCGATATTCAAACTGCGGATATTCATGCCAGGGTTCCTTCCAAAAGTACTGCATCCACCTGCAGCGGGTCTCTTGGACGTTATCGGCACCTCAGGTCATTGGCGTAAGATCAAAACGCGATATCAAGGCGCGTCGCCATCGCGATGCGGCTTGGGCAGGATGGCGAGGAAGTTGTCGCGCGCAACCTTGTGGGCAACGTCTTCGGGCAACGCATCGAGGAAAGGATCGAAACGGCGCATCTCTTTGCCCAACTTATTGAAGCGCCCCACAACATCGGAGCCGAGCATGAAGCGATCCGGGAAGCGCTCCACCAGCGCAACCCATTGCGGCCGTGGCTTGCCGGCGTCATCCAGCAGATAGGGCGTGAGCATGCTCCAGGACAGGTCGATATACAGGTTGGGGTACGCCTCAAGCAGGCGCGTCAGGGTAGGCAACAAAAAGTCCATCTGCACCTGATGACGGTGAATTTCCTTGCTGGTACCGGCATGGGCCCAGATAAAACGCGTGTGCGGGTGATTGCGTAACGGCTGCTCGACTTCCGCCAGGTACAGCGGGTTGCGCTCACGTTTGGAGGTGATGTTGGAGTGCAGCATCACCGGCAGGTCGTTTTCGGCCGCCAGGTGATAGATGCGCGTCATGGCTTCGTTATTGGCGCGCGGGGTGTCACCGGAGGTCAGGGCGGTAAGGTCATCGTGCCGGGTGAACACTTCACCGATGCCCCGCCACAGCCCTGGGTTGAGGTCGAGCATACGCTGGATGTGGGCGGCGGAGTTTTTGTCGTTGGGATTGAAACCGGCGAGGAAGGGATGAAAGTGCTGGCGTTGCTCGGGGGAAAGTTTATTGACCGCCGCCGCGACGATCACATCCGTGGCGCTGTACCAATATGCATCGGCGTCGTCACCGGCGTAATAGCGCGGGCGCTTGGGCTCGTCTTCGTGCCATTTCTTGGCCACGGGAATCCCGGAAATCATGACGTGCTCAATGCGGTTGTCCGCCATGGCCTTGAGCAGCTTGTCCATGCCGGCGGTTTCCTGGAAAAAATCCACGTAGTGCAGGTGCGCGTCGCTGTAGGCATAGTCACGGGCCTGCACGACAAGGCTGCTGGCGGCGAGCAACAAGGCAAGACTCAGGCGGGCTCCAGACACGGTAAAACCTCAATAAGGGTTGATACGGGTAGACCTTGCGCCAGCCTTCAGGGTTCAGCATGGAAAAAACCGGAACACTGGGGTGCCAGCATGCTCTATAACTGCATGACCTTCATCCTGCGCCCTTATGAGGTTTGCCATGCCTGTTACCGTTAATACGCTGAACGCTGAAAACTTCCGTCACAGCGTGAATATCAATAATCACGAGCTGTTTACCGACCTGCCCAAGAGCCTGGGCGGTGACGATTCGGCGCCCTCCCCCCACGATTATTTCGATGCTGCGCTGGCGTCGTGCAAAGCCTTGACCGTAAGGCTCTACGCGCAGAAAAAAGATATCCCGCTGACCGGCGTGACCGTGGAGGTCACTCACGACAGCGACGAAGAGCAAAAGGGTAAATACAAACTCAACGTCAAGCTGACCCTCAAGGGCGTACTCACCGACGCCCAGCGCGATGAACTGCATCGCGTGGCCGATAAGTGCCCGGTACATAAGCTGATGACCACCGCCGAAGTCACTATCGAGACGAAATTGTCGGAAGGCGCCTTCAGCCAATAGCCCCAACTTCCCATCGAGCGGGTTATGCTCAAAGCATCCAACCCGCTCAGACTGGGATGCCCATGACCACCCTCACCGTGATTCGCCCTCGCCCCGAAGATGTAGAAGGCCAGCCTATCCTGCGGCCCCTGCCCTCACGTGAATGCCGCAGCGTCGGTCCCTTTGTATTTTTCGATCATATGCTGCCGACCCGCTACGCACCGGGTAACGGCATGAATATCCGCCAGCATCCCCACATCGGCCTGTCCACCCTCACCTACCTGTTTGAAGGCACCTTGCAGCACAAGGACAGCCTTGGCTCGGACCAGGTGGTGCAAGCCGGCGATGTCAGCTGGATGACCGCCGGCAGCGCGATTGCCCACGTCGAGCGCACACCTGAAGCGGTCAAGGCCAGGGGTTTCAACCTGCATGGCCTGCAGGTGTGGCTGGCCTCGCCCAAGGACCACGAGACCGGGCCCGGACACTACAGCCATCACCCAGCCGCAAGTTTGCCGATAAGCGATAACCTCGGCGTGCAGGTGCGTTTGATCGCCGGTGATGGTTTTTGCCTCAGATCACCGGTGCCGGTGCTGTCGCCGACGCTGTATGCCGAAGTACAGATGCAAACCGCCACCACCCTGTTGATTCCTGATGAACATGAGGAACGCGCGGTGTATGTGCTGGAGGGTGAGGTGCAATTGGACGGTGAAGCCCTGGAGGTCAACAGCTTGGTGGTATTGCCGACTGGGCAGGAGATGACTCTGTATGCCGAGAGTGATTGCCACCTGATGGTATTTGGCGGGGCACCGCTGGATGGGCCACGGCGGATCAACTGGAATTTTGTGGCGAGCGACCCGGCTGTGATCGAGCAGGCGAGACAGCGTTGGGCGGCTGGGGATTGGCCCACTGTGCCGGGGGAGTCAGAAAGAATCGAGTTGCCTGTTAGATAGCATTCGCGAGCAAGCCCGCTCCCACATTTCGATCTGTGAACGCACTCAAATGTGGGAGCGGGCTTGCTCGCGAAGAGGCCCGAACAGGCGCCGAAGCATCAGCCCTTGAACACTTCATCCAACAAGTTATGCATCGACTGGAAAGCCCGTGCGGCGGTCTTGGCGTCGTACATCATCTTGCCCGACACATTGGCATGGGGGTCGGTGAAGGAATGCACCGCGCCGCCGTAGCTGAGCAACTGCCAATCCACACCCGCCGCGTTCATTTCATCTTCGAACGCTGGCAGTTGCTCTTTGGGCACCAACGGGTCCGAGGCGCCATGCAGCACCAGCACTGAACCCTTGATGTTCTTCGCGTCTGCGGGGTTCGGTGTATCCAGAGTGCCATGGAACGACACGGCAGCCTTCAGCGGCGCGCCGGTACGGGCCAGTTCCAGGGAGCAGCAACCGCCAAAGCAGAAGCCGAAGGTGGCCAGTTTGGACGTGTCCACCGCGGCTTCAACCTGGCCTTGCAATTGCTCGAAGGCGGCTTGCATGCGCTTGTTCAGCAACGGGCGATCATTCTTCAACGGCATCATCGCCGCGCCCGCTTCATCGCCATTTGAAGGACGTACGTTTTGCCCGTAGAGGTCGGCAATCAGCACCACGTAGCCTTTGCCGGCAACGGCCTTCGCAATCTCTTCGGCCCCCGCACTTACGCCCATCCAGTTCGGCGCCATCAGCAGTCCCGGCAACGGGCCCTTGTGGCTGGCATCGAATGCCAGACGGCTTTCATAAGACTGGCCATCAATCTGATAGACCACGGAACGTACAGTGACTTGGCTCATCATTTTCTCCAATTCAGATGGATTGACGATGCTCCCTGTAGGAGCGAGGGTGAAGCCTAGTTCTTGCTCGCGAAAAACGTGAGATCACCGCGCTCATTCAGCATTTGCGCGTTATCGTTGACGTTCTTCGCGAGCAAGCTCGCTCCTACAGTAGAGCCAGAACGAAAAAACCCGCCGAAGCGGGTTTTTCTACAACGGTGTTAAACCGACAATTCAACCAACAGCTTGTTCAGTCGGCGCACATACGCGGCCGGGTCCTTCAAGCTGTCGCCGGCTGCCAGGGCGGCCTGGTCGAAGAGGATGTGCGACAGGTCACCAAACCGCTCTTCGCTCTGCTCGCCATCGAGTTTCTCGATCAGCGGGTGAGACGGGTTGAATTCGAAGATGGGCTTGGAATCCGGCACTTTCTGGCCGCTGGCTTCCAGGATCTGGCGCATCTGCATGCCCAGGTCCTGCTCGCCGATGGCCAGGATCGCCGGGGAATCGGTCAGGCGGTGGGAAACCCGCACTTCACTCACCGCTTCACCCAGGGAAGCCTTGATGCGCTCAACCAGGCCCTCTTTGGACTTGGCGACTTCTTCGGCTTCTTTCTTCTCTTCTTCGGAGTCCAGGTTACCCAGGTCCAGGTCACCACGGGCCACGTCGACGAAGGTTTTGCCGTCGAACTCGGTGAGGTAGCTCATCAGCCACTCATCGATACGGTCGGTCAGCAGCAGCACTTCGATGCCTTTCTTGCGGAAGACTTCCAGGTGCGGGCTGTTCTTGACCTGGGCGTAGGTTTCGCCGGTCAGGTAGTAGATCTTGTCCTGACCTTCCTTGGCACGTGCCAGGTAGTCAGCCAGGGACACAACCTGCTCGCCGTCTTCGCCTTGAGTCGAGGCAAAACGCAGCAAACCGGCGATTTTTTCCTTGTTGGCAAAATCTTCCGCCGGGCCTTCTTTCATGACCTGGCCGAAGTTTTTCCAGAAGCTCTTGTACTGCTCAGGCTCGTTCTTCGCCAGCTTTTCCAGCATGTCGAGTACGCGCTTGGTGAGCGCCGACTTCATGGAGTCGATGATCGGGTCTTTCTGCAGGATTTCCCGCGACACGTTCAGCGACAGGTCGTTGGAGTCGACCACACCTTTGATAAAGCGCAGGTACAGCGGCAGGAAGGATTCCGCCTGGTCCATTACGAACACGCGCTGCACGTACAGCTTCAGGCCTTTTGGCGCCTCGCGCTGGTACAGGTCGAACGGAGCACGGGCCGGTACGTAGAGCAGCGAGCTGTATTCGAGCTTGCCTTCAACCTTGTTGTGGCTCCAGCTCAGCGGGTTCTCGTAGTCGTGCCCAATGTGCTTGTAGAACTCCTGGTATTCCTCGTCCTTGATCTCGGTACGCGGACGGGTCCACAGGGCGCTGGCGCGGTTGACAGTTTCCCACTCCACCGCAGGGGCTTCTTCGCCTTCGGCAACGGTCTGTTCCTTGGGCAACTCGATCGGCAACGCGATGTGGTCGGAGTACTTCTTGATGATGTTGCGCAGACGCCAGCCATCGGCGAATTCGTCTTCACCGGCTTTCAAGTGCAGCACGATGCGGGTGCCGCGGTCAGCCTTGTCGATAGTGGCGATTTCAAATTCGCCCTCGCCTTTGGAAGCCCAGTGCACGCCTTCGCTGGCGTCAAGGCCGGCGCGGCGGCTGAATACTTCAACCTTGTCGGCGACGATGAAGGCCGAATAGAAGCCCACGCCGAATTGGCCGATCAGGTGAGAGTCTTTTTTCTGGTCGCCCGACAGGTTCTTCATGAAATCTGCGGTGCCGGACTTGGCGATGGTCCCCAGGTGGGTGATCGCATCGTCACGGCTCATGCCGATACCGTTGTCTTCGAGGGTGACGGTCTTGGCGTCTTTGTCGTAGCTCACACGGATCTTGAGTTCCGCGCCGCCTTCCAGCAACTCGGGCTTGGACAGGGCTTCGAAACGTAATTTATCGACAGCGTCAGAGGCGTTCGAGATCAATTCGCGAAGGAAAATTTCCTTGTTGGAATACAGCGAATGGATCATGAGGTGCAGCAGTTGCTTCACCTCGGTCTGGAAGCCCAGGGTTTCCTTTTGAGTTTCCACACTCATGGTCATCAAACTCCAATTGGATGGCAGTGGCCGCGCCCTTGAGGGTTGGCGGCGGGTTGTCATCAAAGTTGGGGACTAAGACCAGGATTTCAAGGGCGGACCAATTCCTCAATTTTGAAATGTGCCCGGGCAGTGGCAATCGGTTCGGCCGGCGTGCTCTGCCAAGCGGTAATCGCCACGTTGGCCACGCGCCGGCCCTGGCGCCATACCTGACACTTGGCATAGGTGTCCCGAAACTGGCCGGCGCGCAGGTAATCCAGGGAGAAGTCGATGATTTTCGGCAGGCCCGGAGCGCCAGTGAACACCAGCAGGTGCATGGCGGCTGCCAGCTCCATGAAGCCGGCGATCACCCCGCCATGCAGCGCTGGCAATATGGGGTTACCAATATTGTCCTTGCTGGCCGGCAGGCGAAACAGCAACTCATCCCCCAGGCGGGTGCATTCGATGCCGATCAGCCTGGCATAGGGCACCAGCTCGAGCAGCGCATCGTAGTTGCCACGGTCGAGGGCTTGCTCCAGGCGCGTCTTGAACCGATGCGTCATGCCTGTTCTCCCTTGATGACAGTGCCCAAGCCTTGAGTCCCTTTGAGGCGCTTGCCCATGCGCATGAACGTGCCTACCACATGGGCGATAGGTTGTTGCGGGTCATCCTGATAGGCAACGCCACGGGTGAAGATCACGTCGGTGGTGACCCGGTAGCATTGCGCGAAGCCATACACCGGCTTATGGGGTTCGGCGGGATGCATGTAGTCGATACGCAGGTCCAGGGTGGGGCACACCTCGAACTCGGGCAATACGCACAGGGTCGCCATGCCGCAAGCGGTGTCCATCAAGGAGGTCAGCGCGCCGCCGTGGATCACCCCGGTCAGGGGATCACCGACAATATGCGGCCCATAAGGCAGTACGAGGGTCATGCCCTCCTCGCTGGCTTCATGCACCGCCACACCCAGCACCTGGCAATGGCGCAGGGCCGAAACGAAGCGCACGGCACGCTCCAACAAAGGGTTTACGGTCATTGTTTTTAGACTCTTATTAGTGTGAATTCGGCGGATTGGAATGACTGGGTAAAGTTCCTGTACGAAACATGCTATATATCTGTGGGACATAAGGAACTAATGCTGGCCCCTTGGGTTCGAAAGGCCAGTAGATATCTTCAATAAGGAGAAACACCCCATGCGTAAGACATTAGCTATTTCCATGATGCTGGCCGCTGCTCTCGGTCTGGCTGCCTGCGACAAGAAATCCGAAGACAAAGCCCAAGACGCTGCTGCACATGCTGAGCAAGCTCAGCAAGATATGGCTAAAGCACAGGATAAAGTGAACGACGCTGCGAAAGAAAACGCCGAAGCTGCCAAAGCTCAGGCCGAATCGAACGAAGCTGCTGCAAAAGAAGCTGCACCTGCCGCACCTGCAGAACCTGCCAAGCAGTAATCGCAGGGTTTGAAGCTGTATTGCAGCAAAAAGAAAGCCCGCTGACTAAGCGGGCTTTTCTTTGTCTGCGATTTACTGCCAGCGCTACGATGCGCCCTCTTTTACAGCGTCGACTACTGGCATATCGGTCGGGGTATACACCATCACCTGCAATACATCGGAATGGAACTCGCGGCGGTACAGCACCAACACCACCCCACTGCTCATCAACATGAACAACCAGGGGCTGACAAACCAGGCCAGCATGGTCATGCCGAAGTAATACGCACGCAGGCCAAAGTTGAACTGGTTGGCCGCCATCGAAATCACCCGCGCCGCCCGCAAGGCAAATGCATTGCGCTCCTGCTCCGACACATGTCGTTCACCAATCATCGGCGCCGAGCCCACCAGCACCGCCGCGAAGTTGTACTGACGCATGCACCAGCTGAAAGTAAAAAACGCATAGACAAATACCAGGGCCAGGCACAGCAACTTGACCTCCGACATGCCCTGGGACGCCTGCTGCACCATTGGAATGTCTGCCAGCAACGACACCGCCCGCTCCGAAGCACCGAGCACGGTCAGGATACCCGCAAGGATGATCAAAGTACTGGAGGCAAAGAACGAGGCATTACGCTCCAGGTTGCCGATCACGCTGGCATCGGCGATGCGGTTATCGCGCAACAGCATGCGGCGCATCCAGTCTTCACGGTACAGGTGTAACACGCTGGCCAGGCAGGCCGTATCTCGAGCTTTCCAGGTGGCATAACGGGTATAGCCGCCCCAGCAGAGAATGAACCACAGTGCGGCAAGCAGGTGGACTTGATTGGTTTCGACGAACGACATGCGGGTCCTTCTAAATGTGAGCCCGGTGAGTTGTGCAACAAATATCAAAACCCCGGCCGTACTACCTGTCTTTTATGAGAATTCCTGTTTCCAGATGTACATGAGTTCGGCCTTGGAACCAATAGGACGCCTCCACTCACTTAGTTGGCCCCAGGGCACGAAGCCTTGATCATTTCTCAGGCGGAAGGAACTGCATATCTATCCTTAGGATGTTAAATGCGCTCAACGTCTCTCTCTGTCAGCCAAACACATGCGCCGCAAGCGATCCAGCTGTCCGTGGGCACAGCCTCTGAATCAACAACGCAACACCCGCCTTTATCGCATCACCCTCAGCCCAAACCGTTGGGACTGGACACGGATGATCGGATCAAAATCCAGGTAGCCGGCATAAAGCCAGTCGTTGCCAATGATACAGGGCCGAACGCAGTCGCCGCGCAATCCCAATTGATTGAGCAGCATCAGGCGTACAACCAGAAAATTATTGATTTACTCAGTCAGCAGATGACATTCCAACGCTTCACCCAGGCTCAGTTGAAAAAAGCCTTTCCCCAGCTCACATCAATCGACCCGAACATTATCCACGTCAACACCTATCGAAAACAGCCGCCGGCAGAGCCCGTGCTGATTTCTACGCAAATCTTATCGGAGGCATTGCTCGAAAAAGTCGCGCAAGTCCACATAAACGCCGTCACTGGCACGCCCAACACTGAAGAGCACAGTGCCGACATACAAACGGGCTTTTACATTGACGGACCTGCGGGTGCTCCCCAAACCAGGTTGGAGCATCAGGGTTCCCTGCTGACGCTTGCACACGATATCGCAACCCGCTTTTCAGGCGCGCTCAGTAGCTACTGGAAAAGATCACCCGTAGGCTCCCCCAAGCAGCCATCACGATCAGCCCAACTGCTCGCCCTGCATCGGCAAATGCTTTCCACCGAGGCAGCCCTGCGGGTTGAAGACGGAACCCTCAGCGAGGCTGGCAAAAAGCTGATCGACACCGCCTTTCAGTACCCCACCCTTGAAGCACGCGAGCGCGAACTTCCCGCAGGGGATCGGCCTGGGGTGTATCCGATCCGGATAGATGACAACTCCGCCAACGGCGCATTTTTAGCCGGTTGTTTTCTTATCACTCGCAGCGACGGCTCGTCGGCCGAGGCACCTTACACCGCAAGTGACACCCGTAATATCGGGCTGGATGACACCACCGGGCCTGTAGTGCTTTATACCCCCGGGGACGGTTTCGAGGAGTTCGCGAGCCCTGGCAAAGCCCGCGAAGCATTGATGCAGAGAATCGATAATGATGACGAGAAGGCCAACCTGCTACTCAAAAGTCTACCGGTGTCGGTAGAGCACAGTCGAAACCCTCAGTGGGGTGATGATTTAATGCTGGGATTCGCCCCCGTCTGCGGCGACGTAGTGGCACAAACCTTTCCCCAGTTGTTGCAGCGACAGGCTGACGAGGTCAATGAAACCATGCAGGCCGGGTTCGCCCAAGCGCAAGCCGAAGCTGGCTCCTCTCGCACACCGTCGTTGCTCTCTGCCCAAACTGTCGAAACCATCAATGATGCAGCGGATCTTTCACTGCATTTCGATGGCAGTAATGCCCTGCTCGCACGCAATGAGCAACTGCACAACAAACTGCAGCCACAATGGCTTAAAGAACTGACTCCCCAACAAGAAACGAGCTATAGGGAGCTGGAGGAAGCACAGGATACAAGCCTTACGCACTTGCAAGCGCTATTGGCAAACATCCCGGACCCCAACATTTTCGCCAAACAGTTGCTGGCCCAGGCGTTGAAAGCCAAGCTGCCGGACCGCTACCAGCACGAGGAAATAGACCCTGACCACGTGATGGTTCAGATGACCACACAGCAGTCGAGCAATCGCGGCCTTTTAGGTTCCGCAAACGCACCAAAGCCGAAGATCCACACCCGATCGCTTACCGACCTGACGCTCATGAACACAACGCCATGGCATGAACGCTCGCCGACGAGCACCTGGGCCGCTCGCGTCGTAAGTGCCAATGGAAAATACCTGCTGACCCTGGATAAGCCGTTTCTCGAGGACCTGATCAGCCAAACCGATGTGGGCGGCAAATACCTCAAACTACTGGATGACAAACTCAGCCCCACTGCCACCTCCGACGAAGCCAGGGTGCTGCCCGACGCGTGGAAAAACCATCTGAAGGCAAGGATGGCCAAGGACGCGTTCATCACCAGCCTGGATCCCGACGCCTATCTGAACAGGCAAAAAATCGCCGAACAATGGATCGAAGCGACGCTTGAGCATAGCGACTCCACCACCTGGCCAATCGTGAATGGTGCGTCCATCGTCTCGCATAGAGTGGTCCTGAACGGCAAACCCGTCCAGGGCATGATGGTCATCAAACCGACCAACCACCCCTCGCTGGTGCTGTACAGCCCGGATGCTCCCGACGGACGTCCTTTCAGAGAAATTGTGGACGAGGATCAACTTAACACGCTGCTGAACACGTCCGAGTGGATGTCCTACATGGATCAGCGGGTATCACCTGTTGATCGATACAATATTCACGACACCCTGTTTTTGCCTCAGCTCGGCACGTGGCTCAAGAAATTCGCGGCCGACCATGAAGCGGGCATCCGGCTGAAGCCGTTCAAAGGTAGCATCACTGAAAACCTGTACATGCAGGAGGTGGGGTTACTCAGAGGGAGAGCGTCGGTTGGGATGACAACCAGCGCAGAGATATCGGCCCGATCCACAGCCAACAAATTAATGTTCGCCGCAGACATAGCCCAATTCGTTCTAAGCCTCATCCCGGTCAACGCTGGTATGTCAGCCACCAACAGGCTCTCCAAGGCTGCGCTAAGAACGTTGCGTACACCCGGACAAAGCCTGCCCAAGCTCCTCACCCAACCGGGACGCTGGGGGGCGGTGTACAACGACTTCGCCATGGCTGCGTCGGGTATCCCTTTACTCAAAAGGACCCCGTTGCGCCCAGTGTTCAGAAGCCCTGGGCGCACGCTCCAACAGCGACTGACAATCACGGCAGGTACAAACGGTACGCCAAGCGGTCACGTCGTACCGGTTCCGGGTACGTCGATATCGGCCGGCCGCCCCTCAAGCATCCCGACTCAATTGCCGAACCCGGCCCACCCTGTACAGAACCGTGGGGACCTCGCCGCGCACGCACTGGATAATCAGCTACTGGCAGGAAAACCGCTCAGCGCCACCGGGCCACAACAAGTCGGTGAAAAATGGTTGATCCGTTACACCGATAACTCAGACGTGAGCAGGGTCTATCAAATAAGCCCAGCGTTCAAATTCGAATCAGGATTTGTAAACGTTATAAACCCCGAGACAAAGCGTCGGGTGGCTACGCTTTTGAACAAAGGGAACGGCGAATGGGTGCTAACCGGTTTGCCGGGAGGCGCCAAACTACCTCAAACGCTAGCCCCCCTACCGCAGCCTCATTCTGCCTCCTCGGCGGAAAACCTAGTGCCTGCAAGCAGCTCCACCACCTCCGGCAGTTCGCGAATAGAGCCGCCCATTCGAAAACCACTTGCAGTGCTGGTCAATACCAGGGCTCGTGACCTGAACGCCGAGCTGCATCTGGCCGGAGCGGCATTGAACCCCCGAGCGGCCCGAGCGGAACTGGTTCGCATCACAAAGCCGGATGACCTGAAGGTTGTATTGAAACCCGATACAGTCAGCAAGTTCGTCTTCACTCAAGACAACCAACTGATCATCGGTACTATCGACAAAAGTGCACCGCCAAAATGGTTATCACATCCTGCAATCGCGGAAATCGGTGCTGGCAGTGGCCAATCAGAAAAGGTAGTCAGCGCAGGCTATATAAGGAAAGACGCCTTCGGGAAATTCCACCTTTCCGATGTCTCTGGACACTATCTACCCAAAAAAAGCGATTTAAGGCCCGCCCAGGAATATTTGAGGAACATGGGAGTGGATTCGACAAAGAGCAAGTTCCCGATACCCTGAAACAGGCAGCCTGGCTTGGCACTGCGTACAAAAAAAGCCCCGGATCATTTGATCCGGGGCTTTTTAATTGCAGCGTATAAGTCAGAGGTTTTAAGCGATCGCTTCGCTGCGCTTGCCCAGCATACGGTCAATCACCACGGCCACGACCAGCGTCATCAACGATGGTACCAGCCACGCCAAACCTTGCTCGCTCAGCGGCAAGTTGGCCAACTGTGTAGGCATCCAACCCGCCAGGCCCGCGCCCTTGAGCGCGTCGATGCAGCCAAAGATGAACGACACCAGCATCACCGGGCCGACGATACGGCCCTGTTCCTGCCAGAACCCTTTGCAGAAGCTCAAGGCCACCAACACGATGCACGGCGGGTAGATCGCGGTCAGCACCGGGATCGAGAAGGCAATGAGTTTGGTCAAGCCCAGGTTGGACACAAACAGCGAGAACAGTGCCAGGATCACCACCAGGGTCTTGTAGGACAGCGGCAGGATCTTGCTGAAGTACTCGGCGCAGGCACAGGT
Organism: Pseudomonas sp. 22072; assembly: GCF_052046095.1. Lineage (NCBI taxonomy): Bacteria > Pseudomonadati > Pseudomonadota > Gammaproteobacteria > Pseudomonadales > Pseudomonadaceae > Pseudomonas > Pseudomonas sp. 22072. Next base: position 82,790 of record NZ_JBQEQE010000014.1, on the reverse strand, counting down.
CAGGCCCACGGCGGTCACCAGGCATGCCAGGGAAATCAGCACGGCGAGGAAACCACTACCCAAGGAGCCGAACGTGTATTGCACATAGGCATGCAGTACCGCCGCGCCATTGCTGGCACCCGCGGCCACGGCATGGCTGCCCGAACCCAGACGGAACAGGCTGACGTACACCAGTGCCAGGCCCACGCCGGCAATTAGCCCGGCAATGATCGCGTAACGGGTGATCAGCTTGGGCGACTCGACGCCACGGGAGCGGATAGCGTTGACGATCACAATGCCGAACACCAGGGCGCCCAGGGTATCCATGGTCAGGTAACCATTGATAAAGCCTTGGGAGAACGGCGCGGCAACGTATTCCGGCGTGGCAACCCCCACCTCACCGGCGGGCAAGGCAAACGCAGCGATACCGAGGATAGCCAGGGCGATGATCTTCAGCGGCGCCAGGAAACGGCCCACGGTGTCCAGCAGTCGCCCTGGATACAGGGAGACAAAGAACACCACCAGGAAATACACCGAGCTGTAGAGGAACAACGCCAACGGGCTTTCACCGGTCAAGGGCGCCAGGCCCACTTCAAACGATACTGTTGCGGTGCGTGGGGTCGCAAACAGCGGGCCCACTGCCAGGTAGGCCGCTGCCGCCAGCAAGCCACCGGCAATCTTGCCAATTGGGCTGCTCAGCGCGTCCATGCCACCACCGACCTTGGCCAGGGCGATCACGGTGACCACCGGCAAACCGACTGCGGTGATCAGGAAGCCCAGCGCCGCCATCCACACATGCGGCCCGGACTGCAAACCCACGATAGGCGGGAAGATGATGTTGCCGGCGCCCACGAACAGGGCAAAGGTCATAAAGCCCAGCGCCAGGATATCCTGGCTTTTCAACACTTTCATTTGAGGAAATACCACACTACTGAATCGGAATTTAGAGAGGGCTTCCCTATGGATGAGGGAAATGCTGCCGGCCCTTGTGGGGACCGACCGGTCTAGCGCGCAGCTTCCTTTTGGGACGCGGACGCATAAAGAGGCGGCTAGAGTACAGAATCAGGCTGACAAACGCACTGTTGCGGGGCGAACTGTCCGATAAGCGACATTTGAATGTCGCGTTTTCATACTTAATTGGGCAACACAGAACCCTGTGGGAGCTGGCTTGCCTGCGATGGCATCGACTCGGTTTGGCTGATGCACCCAGTTGTCTGTATCGCAGGCAAGCCAGCTCCCACATTGAACCGAGCACATTCGTCAATCTGGCTATATCCAGAATGCACAAAGGCCACCCGAAGGTGGCCTTTGTGTGGTAAAGCGTCAGCTAAGCGCGAGGCTTACTTGACAGCCCAACCGGTCAGCTCGGCCAGGGCCTTGCCGATGTCTGCCAGCGAACGCACGGTTTTAACGCCTGCGTCTTGCAGTGCAGCGAATTTCTCGTCTGCAGTGCCTTTGCCGCCAGAGATGATTGCGCCAGCATGGCCCATGCGCTTGCCCGCAGGGGCAGTCACACCAGCGATGTAGGAAACAACCGGCTTGGTCACGTGTGCCTTGATGTAGGCAGCCGCTTCTTCTTCAGCCGAACCGCCGATCTCACCGATCATCACGATCGCTTCGGTCTTCGGGTCTTCCTGGAACAGCTTCAGGATGTCGATGAAGTTGGAGCCTGGGATCGGGTCACCGCCGATGCCGACGCAAGTCGACTGACCGAAACCGGCGTCAGTGGTCTGCTTGACAGCTTCGTAGGTCAGGGTGCCGGAACGGGAAACGATACCGACTTTACCTGGCAAGTGAATGTGACCTGGCATAATGCCGATCTTGCATTCGCCTGGGGTGATCACGCCTGGGCAGTTAGGGCCGATCAGGACTACACCCAGCTCGTCGCACTTAACTTTAGCGTCCAGCATGTCCAGGGTAGGAATGCCTTCGGTGATGCAGACGATCAGCTTGATGCCGCCGAAGGCCGCTTCCAGGATCGAGTCCTTGCAGAAAGGAGCTGGAACGTAGATCACGCTGGCAGTGGCGCCAGTGGCTTCTACCGCTTCTTTCACGGTGTTGAACACGGGCAGGCCCAGGTGCTCGGTGCCGCCTTTGCCTGGTGTTACGCCGCCAACCATCTGGGTGCCGTATTCGATGGCTTGCTGGGTGTGGAAACTACCTTGCGAACCGGTAATACCCTGGCAGATAACTTTGGTGTCTTTATTGATCAGGACGCTCATTACTTGCCCTCCGCAGCTTTGACAACTTGTTGAGCAGCGTCGGTCAGGCTGGTAGCCGCGATGATGTTCAAACCGCTTTCTGCCAGTACTTTAGCGCCCAGTTCAGCGTTGTTACCTTCAAGGCGAACAACAACCGGGATTTTAACGCCGACTTCTTTCACTGCACCGATGATGCCTTCGGCAATCATGTCGCAACGAACGATGCCGCCGAAGATGTTGACCAGTACTGCGGCGACGTTGGAGTCGGACAGGATGATCTTGAACGCTTCGGTAACGCGTTCCTTGGTAGCGCCACCACCTACGTCGAGGAAGTTGGCTGGCTTGCCGCCATGCAGGTTGACGATGTCCATGGTACCCATGGCCAGGCCGGCACCGTTGACCATGCAGCCGATGTTACCTTCCAGGGCTACGTAGTTCAGTTCGAACTTGGCAGCGTGCGCTTCGCGCGGATCGTCTTGCGACGGATCGTGGAAAGTCTTCAGCTTAGGCTGACGGTACATGGCGTTGGCGTCGATGTTGATCTTGGCATCGAGGCAGTGCAGATCGCCGTCAGCCTTGATCACCAGCGGGTTCACTTCCAGCAGGGCCAGATCGTGATCCTGGAACAGTTTGGCCAGACCTACGAAGATCTTGGCGAACTGGGCAACTTGCTTGCCTTCCAGGCCCAGCTGGAAAGCCAGCTCGCGACCCTGGAATGGCTGAGCGCCAACCAGTGGATCGATAGTGGCCTTCAGAATTTTTTCTGGGGTTTCGTGAGCGATTTTCTCGATGTCCACGCCACCTTCGGTGGAAGCCATGAACACGATGCGACGGCTCGAACGGTCAACGACAGCGCCCAGGTACAGCTCTTTAGCGATATCAGTGCACGATTCAACCAGGATCTTGGTGACTGGTTGGCCATTGGCATCAGTCTGGTAAGTCACCAGACGCTTGCCCAGCCACTGCTGTGCGAAGGCCTTGGCGTCTTCTTTGCTGCGAACCAGCTTGACGCCGCCCGCTTTACCGCGACCACCGGCGTGGACCTGGGCTTTGACAACCCACTCGCTGCCGCCGATTTTGTCGCAAGCTTCTGCTGCTGCTTCCGGGGTGTCTACTGCGTAGCCCTTGGAAACTGGCAGGCCGTATTCAGCGAACAGCTGCTTACCCTGATACTCGTGAAGATTCATGCTTTTTACCGTCTTCGTTAGGTACTGCGCATTCGGCGCTGCGCTCATTATGAGTGCCGCGCCACCTGTGACTGCTGCTTGCGCAACTTGCGGGGCTTATGGCCCGTAAAGCTGCGCAAGGCTGCGTCCAGCGGATATTCCGCGGTGAGTCTTGCGCGCAAGGCTCACGACGGGCAACTCCGCCGTGGTTTCTTATTATCTCGCTTAGCGCTTCTTGCGGTTGGCGATGTGGATGGCGCCGCCATTCACTGCCAACGCTGCTTCGTGCAACGCTTCGGACAGGGTCGGATGGGAGAAGACCATCATGCCCAAGTCCTCGGCACTGGTGCCGAATTCCATGCCGATCGCGCCTTGCTGAACCAGTTCTGCAGCGCTTGGGCCAATCACGTGGACGCCCAAAACGCGGTCAGTCTTGGCATCAGCGATGACTTTGACAAAACCACCGGTGTCGTTGGCTGCCATGGCACGGCCAGAAGCGGCAAACGGGAAGGTGCCGACGTTAACTTCAACGCCTTCAGCTTTCAACTGCTGTTCGTTCTTGCCGACCCATGCAATTTCCGGGTGGGTGTAGATAACCGATGGGATCAGGTCGTAGTTCATCTGGGTCTTGTGACCCTTGATGCGCTCAACAACCATGATGCCCTCTTCGGAAGCCTTGTGGGCCAGCATCATGCCACGAACCACGTCGCCAATGGCATAGACGCCAGGCACGGTGGTAGCGCAATGATCGTCAACGTGGATGAAACCACGCTCGTCGATGTTCACGCCGCTGTCGGAAGCCAACAGGTCATTGGTCACTGGGCGGCGACCAACGGCAACGATCAGCTTGTCGAAGGTGATGGTCTGCTCGCCGTCTTTATCGGTGTAGGTCACCACGACTTCTTCGCCGTTGACCTTGGAACCGGTAACACGGGCGCCAAGCTTGATGTCCAGACCTTGTTTGGTCAGGGTTTTCAGCGCTTCCTTGGAGACTGCAGTGTCAGCCGCCAGCAGGAACGTGTCCAGGGCTTCCAGCACGGTGACTTCAGCGCCAAGGCGCGACCATACCGAGCCCAGCTCCAGACCGATGACGCCAGCGCCGATCACGCCCAGGCGCTTAGGCACAGCCTGGAATTCCAGGGCGCCGGTCGAATCAACGATCACGTTGTTATCAACAGGAGCAGGCGGAATGTCGATTGGACGCGAACCTGGCGCCAGGATCACGTTTTCGGCTTCGATGACTTCAACCGAACCGTCTGGCTTGGTGACTTCAACTTTCTTGCCGGCCAGCAGCTTGCCGTGGCCTTGAATCGAAGTAACGCCGTTGGCCTTGAACAAGGTCGCAACGCCGGAAGTCAGGCCTTTGACGATGTTGGCTTTACGGCCGACCATTGCTGGTACGTCCATGGTCACGCCAGCATGGTTGATGCCGTGGATCGCGAAGCCGTCTTGGGCTTCGTGGAATTTCCAGGAGCTGTCCAGCAGCGCCTTGGACGGAATGCAACCCACGTTCAGGCAAGTACCGCCCAGCGCCAGTTTGCCTTCCTTGTCGGTGTATTTTTCGATGCAAGCAGTGGACAGGCCCAGTTGCGCAGCCTTGATGGCGGCAACATAGCCGCCAGGGCCTGCACCAATCACTACAACGTCAAATTTCTGTGTCATGAAAATAGATCCTCTATTTGCGACAAGCTTCTAGTCACACGTTGCAAGCCAAGCTGCTTTTTCCTACAGCTTGTAGCTCGCAACGTGCAACTGCTTCTATCAGATGTCCAGGAGCAGGCGAGCCGGGTCTTCCAGCAGGTTCTTGATGGTCACCAGGAACGTCACGGCTTCTTTACCGTCGATCAGGCGGTGATCGTAAGACAGTGCCAGGTACATCATTGGGCGGATCACGACCTGGCCGTTGATGGCCATCGGACGCTGGATGATGTTGTGCATGCCCAGGATCGCGGCCTGCGGTGGGTTGACGATCGGCGTCGACATCATCGAACCGAAGGTACCACCGTTGGTGATGGTGAAGGTACCGCCGGTCATCTCGTCGATGGTCAGCTTGCCGTCACGGGCTTTCTTGCCGAAGCCAGCGATGCCGCCTTCGATTTCGGCCAGGCTCATCAGCTCGGCGTTACGCAGGACTGGAACCACCAGGCCACGGTCGCTGGACACGGCGACGCCGATATCCGAGTAGCCGTGGTAAACGATGTCGCCGCCGTCGATGGAAGCGTTGACTGCCGGGAAGCGCTTCAGCGCTTCGGTGGCCGCTTTCACGAAGAACGACATGAAGCCCAGGCGCACGCCGTTGTGGGACTTCTCGAACAGATCCTTGTACTTCGAACGCAGGGCCATGACTTCGGTCATGTCGACTTCGTTGAAGGTGGTCAGCATCGCCATGTTCGACTGAGCTTCAACCAGGCGCTTGGCCACGGTGGCACGTACGCGAGTCATCGGTACGCGCTTCTCGGTGCGGTCGCCAGCGGCAAACACAGGCGCAGCGGCAGCAGGCGCTGCAGCCTTGGCAGGTGCGGCAGCCGGAGCGTTCTTCTTGGCTTCAACTGCGGCAACCACGTCTTCCTTGGTCACACGGCCATCTTTGCCGGTGCCCTTGATGGAAGCCAGGTTGATGCCGTTTTCTTCAGCCAGTTGACGCGCAGCCGGAGCAGCGATTGGATCTTCGCCACCGGCTGCCGGCGCAGCGGCAGGCGCCGAAGCAGCCGGTGCAGCAGCGGCAGGAGCAGGCGCTGCAGCAGCGCTGCCCTCTTCGATCGAGCCCAGTACCTGGTTCGACAGAACGGTAGCGCCCTCTTCAGCAACGATCGCGCCCAGCACGCCGTCAGCTTCGGCCAATACTTCCAGAACGACTTTGTCGGTCTCGATGTCGACGATCAGGTCGTCACGCTTGACGGCCTCGCCTGGTTTCTTGTGCCAAGTGGCAACGGTGCCATCGGCAACCGATTCCGGGAATGACGGGGCTTTGATTTCGATAGCCATTATCTGTAGGTCCTTAAAATTCGGTTTCAGTCAGCGCGAAGGCGTTAAACAGTGAAAGCATCTTGCAGCAGTTTTTCCTGCTGCTCGGCGTGCATCGACGCGTAACCACAGGCAGGTGCAGCAGAAGCATCACGACCGGCATACTCAAGGACCAAAGCCTTGTTGTGGTTGCCGATGCTGCGACGCAGATGATGCTGGCTGCTGTACCAGGCGCCCTGGTTCATCGGTTCTTCCTGACACCACACTACGTTCGTGAGGTTGGTGTAAGGCGCGATGATCTCCATGAGGTCATCTTCCGGGAACGGATAAAGCTGCTCGATACGCACGATGGCGATGTCTTCGCGGCCTTCGGCACGGCGTTTTTCCAACAGATCGTAGTAGACCTTGCCGCTGCACAGGATCAGGCGAGTGACCTTGGCGGCGTCCAGCGTATCGATCTCTGGAATCACGGTCTGGAACGAACCTTGGGCCAGATCTTCCAGGGTCGAAACGGCCAGCTTGTGACGCAACAGCGACTTCGGCGTCAGCACCACCAGCGGCTTGCGCAGCGGACGGATCACCTGGCGACGCAGCAAGTGGTAGATCTGCGCCGGGGTCGTCGGCACGCACACCTGAATGTTGTGCTCGGCGCACAATTGCAGGTAACGCTCCAGACGGGCCGAGGAGTGCTCAGGGCCCTGACCTTCATAACCGTGTGGCAGCAGCATGGTCAGACCGCACAGACGGCCCCACTTGTGCTCGCCGCTGGTGATGAACTGGTCGATAACCACCTGGGCACCGTTGGCGAAGTCGCCGAACTGGGCTTCCCAGATCACCAGCGCGTTCGGCGTGGTGGTCGAGTAACCGTATTCGAACGCCAGTACGGCTTCTTCGGACAGGAACGAATCGTACAGGTCGAAACGTGGCTGGCCTTCGTAAAGGTTCTGCAACGGGATGTAGGTGCCCGCGTCTTTCTGGTTGTGCAATACAGCATGACGGTGCGAGAACGTACCGCGGCCGATGTCCTGGCCGGTCATGCGGATCGGGTGACCTTCGAACGCCAGGGTCGCGTACGCCATGGTTTCGGCGTAACCCCAGTTGATCGGCAGGCCGCCAACTTGCATCTTCTGACGGTCTTCGTAGATCTTCGCAACCTGGCGCTGTACGACGAAGCCTTCGGGAATTTCCAGCAGCTTGGCGGACAGTTCCTGCAACGTCTTCAAATCGAACGAGGTATCGTGACGGGCAGTCCAGGTGTGACCCAGGTACGGGCGCCAGTCAACGAACAGCTCTTTGTTCGGCTCCTTGACCAGGCTTTTCACTACATGCAGGCCGTTGTCCAGCGCGTTGCGGTATTCGTCGACTTTCGCCTGAACACGCGCATCGTCAACCACGCCGGCCTTGGTCAGGCTTTCGGCGTACAGCTCACGGGTGGTGCGCTGCTTGGTGATCTGCTGGTACATCAACGGCTGGGTGCCGCTTGGCTCGTCCGCTTCGTTGTGACCGCGACGGCGGTAGCAAACCAGGTCGATGACCACGTCACGCTTGAACTGCATGCGGTAGTCGACAGCCAGTTGGGTCACGAACAGCACGGCTTCCGGATCATCGCCATTCACATGGAGGATCGGCGCCTGGATCATCTTGGCAACGTCGGTGGCGTACTCGGTGGAGCGCGCATCCAACGGGTTGCTGATGGTGAAGCCCACCTGGTTGTTGATGACGATGTGAACGGTACCGCCGGTCTTGAAGCCGCGAGTCTGCGACATCTGGAACGTTTCCAGGACCACGCCTTGACCGGCGAATGCCGCGTCACCGTGGATGGAAATCGGCAGCACTTTCTCACCGGTGGCGTCGTTACGACGATCCTGGCGAGCACGCACCGAACCCTCGACCACTGGCGAAACGATTTCCAGGTGGGAGGGGTTGAATGCCATGGCCAGGTGAACTTCACCGCCGGTGGTCATCACGTTGGACGAGAAGCCCTGGTGGTATTTAACGTCACCGGAACCCAACTCGACCTTCTTCTTGCCTTCGAACTCGTCGAACAGCTCACGCGGGTTCTTGCCGAAGGTGTTGACCAACACGTTCAGGCGACCACGGTGAGCCATGCCGATCACGATTTCCTTGGTGCCATAGGAACCGGAACGCTGGATCAGCTCGTCGAGCATCGGAATCAGGCTTTCGCCGCCTTCCAGGCCGAAACGCTTGGTGCCTGGGTATTTGGTGCCCAGGTATTTTTCGAGGCCTTCGGCCGCGGTCACACGCTCCAGCAGGTGGCCGCGCACATCGGCGGACAATACCGGACGGCCACGCACGCCTTCCAGGCGGTGCTGGAACCACTGGCGCTGCTCGGAATCGGTGATGTGCGTAAATTCAGCGCCGATGGTGCGGCAATATGTCTGCTGCAACGCTTCGTGAATTTCGCGTAGGCTCGCTTCCTCTTTGCCGATGAACAGGTCGCCGGCACGGAAGGTCGTATCAAGATCGGCATTGGTCAAGCCGTAATGATTGATCGACAGGTCTGCAGGTGCAGGACGCCGCCACAGCCCCAGCGGGTCAAGCTGGGCTGCCTGGTGGCCACGCATACGGTAGGCCTGGATCAGTCGCAGTACTTCAACTTGCTTCTTCTCATGCTCACTGCTCACGCTGCCGGCGGAAACCGGTTGGGCGCGGCGCTGGTTCTTTGCCAGCAGCACGAACTGATCGCGAATTGTTGCGTGCGATACATCGGTGGCAGCGTTGCCGTCTGAAGACAACGTCTGAAATTTGGTGCGCCATTCTTCTGGCACAGCGTTAGGGTCGTGCAGGTAGAGCTCATAAAGCTCTTCCACATAGGCAGCGTTACCACCTGAAAGATAGCCGCTGTTCCACATGCGCTGCATCACGCTTTCTTGCATGCTTGGTCACCCTCGATTTGGGGACACCACCGGCGAAAACACCGAGTTTGCTTGCAAAAGGCCAAGTGCAGCGACCAAAACAAGCCACTTAGGATCACGCTGATAGTTCGGGTACCAACCCGAATGCCCCTGCTTGTCTCATTTCTTCAAAATAAGAGCCGCGGCTTTGTAAGTCGCTGCTCAAGTTAAAACTACGGCGCCGGTTGAAGCCTGCGCCGCAGCATTTACGGGCACAACGGTCCTGCTTTTACTACAACGTCAGTTACACGCCGCTCTGCAGCAGCATGTTACGGATGTGACCAATGGCCTTAGTCGGGTTCAGGCCTTTAGGACATACGTTGACGCAGTTCATGATCCCGCGGCAGCGGAATACGCTGAACGGGTCATCCAGCGAAGCCAGACGCTCGGACGTCTTGGTATCACGGCTGTCTGCCAGGAAGCGGTAGGCTTGCAGCAGCGCAGCTGGACCCAGGAACTTGTCCGGGTTCCACCAGAAGGACGGGCAGGATGTCGAGCAGCAAGCGCACAGGATGCACTCGTACAGGCCATCGAGTTTTTCACGTTCTTCCGGGGACTGCAGACGCTCGATGGCCGGAGCCGGCGTGTCGTTCTGCAGGAACGGCTTAACTTTCTCGTATTGCTTGTAGAAGATGCTCATATCGACGACCAGGTCACGGATAACCGGCAAACCTGGCAGCGGACGAACGATCAGCTTGTTGCCTTTGACCACGGCGGACAGCGGCGTGATGCACGCCAGGCCGTTTTTGCCGTTGATGTTCATGCCGTCGGAACCGCACACACCTTCACGGCAAGAGCGACGATAGGAGAAACCCTCGTCCTGCTCTTTGATCAGTGCCAGTACATCCAGCACCATCAGGTCTTTACCACCGGTATCGACCTGGAATTCCTGCATGAACGGCGCAGCGTCCTGATCAGGGTTGTAGCGATAAACACTGACTTTCAACATGGCAGCCACCCTTAGTAAGTCCGAATCTTCGGTTCAAACGTCGGTACCGTCTTCGGCGAGAAGTTCACGGCACGCTTGGTTACGCGCTTGTCACCCGGGAAGTACAGGGTGTGGCACAACCAGTTTTCGTCGTCGCGATCTTCGAAGTCTTCACGAGCGTGAGCACCACGGGATTCTTTACGAACCTCGGCGGCGATCGCCGTCGCTTCAGCCACTTCCAGCAGGTTTTGCAGTTCAAGGGCTTCGATACGAGCGGTGTTGAACGCCTGGCTCTTATCGTTGATCTTGACGTTGGCGATGCGCGTGCGCAGGTCGGCCAGCTGGGCAATACCCTTCTGCATGTATTCGCCGGTACGGAACACACCGAAGTAGTTCTGCATGCAGCTTTGCAGCTCGCGACGCAGGGTTGCTACGTCTTCGCCATCAGTGCGCTCGTTCAGAGCGTTCAGACGCGCCAGGGCAGCTTCGATGTTGGCGTCGGTGGCGTCATCGTATTCGATGCCGTCAGTCAGCGCCTTTTCCAGGTGCAGGCCGGCCGCGCGACCGAATACCACCAGGTCAAGCAGCGAGTTGCCGCCCAGGCGGTTGGCACCGTGAACCGATACGCAAGCCACTTCGCCTACCGCGAACAGACCATGGATGATCTCGTCCTCGCCTTCGGCGTTCTGGGTGATTGCCTGGCCATGAATGTTGGTCGGCACGCCGCCCATCATATAGTGGCAAGTTGGAACCACCGGAACCGGCGCAACTACCGGGTCAACGTGGGCAAAGGTCTTGGACAGCTCGCAGATACCAGGCAGGCGGCTGTGCAGCACTTCTTCGCCCAGGTGATCGAGCTTGAGCAGTACGTGGTCGCCATTCGGGCCACAGCCGTTACCGGCGATGATCTCTTTAACCATCGAGCGAGCCACAACGTCACGACCCGCCAAGTCTTTGGCGTTCGGAGCATAACGCTCCATGAAACGCTCGCCGTGCTTGTTGATCAGGTAACCACCTTCACCACGGCAACCTTCGGTCACCAGCACACCGGCGCCGGCGATGCCGGTCGGGTGGAACTGCCACATTTCGATGTCTTGTACCGGTACGCCAGCACGCAGGGCCATGCCGACGCCGTCACCGGTGTTGATCAGGGCATTGGTGGTCGACGCGTAGATACGACCTGCACCACCGGTCGCCAGCACAGTAGCCTTGGCGCGGATGTAGGTGGTTTCACCGGTTTCGATGCAGATGGCGATCACACCGACGAACTCGCCTTGTGCGTTCTTGACCAGGTCAACCGCGTAGTACTCGTTCAGGAACGTGGTACCGGCTTTCAGGTTGCCCTGATAAAGGGTGTGCAGCAGCGCGTGACCGGTACGGTCCGACGCAGCGCAGGTACGGGCAGCCTGGCCGCCTTTACCGTAGTCCTTCGACTGGCCGCCGAATGGACGCTGGTAGATACGGCCTTGCTCGGTACGGGAGAACGGCAGACCCATGTGGTCCAGCTCGAACACCGCGGCCGGGCCTTCCTGACACATGTATTCGATAGCGTCCTGGTCACCGATGTAGTCGGAACCCTTGACGGTATCGTACATGTGCCAGCGCCAGTCATCGTTCGGGTCGGCGGAGGCGATGGCGCAGGTGATGCCACCCTGGGCCGATACGGTGTGCGAGCGCGTCGGGAACACCTTGGTGATCACGGCAGTCTTGTGACCGCCCTGGGCCAGCTGCAGCGCAGCGCGCATGCCAGCACCGCCGCCACCAATAATGATGGCGTCGAATGAAATAGTTGGAATGTTAGCCATGAATCAGATACCCCAAAGAATCTGCACACCCCAGACGAAGTAAGCGAACATCGCAACGCCGCATACTGCCTGGAAGAGGAAACGTACTGCAGTCGCGGACTTGCCCAGCGCCATCGGCGTCAGGTAGTCAGTCGCGATGGTCCACATGCCAACCCAGGCGTGAGCGCCCAGGGCTACAAGGGCCAGCAGACTGAAGATTCGCATCGCATTGTGGGAAAACAGGCCGTGCCATTGCTCATAGCCGATGCCCGGGTTTGCGACGAGGTATCCGATCAGGAAAATGAAATAAGCCGCGAGAACGACCGCAGACACACGCTGTGCCATCCAGTCATAGAGGCCCGAACGCGACAGATTCGTTACGCTGGTTACCATATCCAAACTCCTGCCAGAACGATCAGCACCACGGAAATGGCGACGATGATTTTCGAGCCCAGGCGGCCGCCTTCCAGCGTCTCACCGATGCCCATGTCCATGATCAAGTGGCGCACACCGGCTACCAGGTGATACAGAAGAGAGGACAGGAGGCCCCATGCTACGAACTTGGCCAGCGGGCTGGTCAAGCATGCCTTCACCTCGGCGTATCCTTCCTCGGAACCCAGGGATTTGCTCAATGCATAAAGCATGATGCCCAAGCCCAGGAACAGGATGATGCCGGAAACACGGTGCAGGAACGACGTAACGCCGGTGATGGGGAGTTTGATGGTCCTTAGGTCTAGGTTTACAGGTCGTTGGCTATTCACGGCTTTTTTTCACACTGAAGAGCCCCTAACAATCAGGGCAAAGTTGTTGGGGAGTGCGACTGGTCAGGTAAGCACCACCCAGGGAGTGCGACCCCCAATGAAAGCAAGCCCAAAAGCCCTTGGCGGTCGGTGGCCGAGTATAGACAGTTAGGTTACTAATGACAACGCGCACACCTCACCCTAATAGCTGATTGCGCTGGCGGGATAAAAGGCGTAAATGGCAGTCAATTTCGACGAAAAAGTACGGTTAAAGCCTTCTGGCGCAAGACTTTAGGCAAATTGACATCTGGATTTATATCAATATAGTGGTGCGGGCCCTGCGTGGGGGGTCTGTCTGATGATTTGAAGCATAAATAGGAGGCCACATGGCTGACAAAAAAGCGCAGTTGATCATCGAGGGCGCAGCCCCCGTCGAGCTGCCCATTTTAACCGGCACCGTTGGTCCCGATGTTATCGACGTACGGGGCCTGACGGCCACGGGCCGTTTTACTTTCGACCCAGGCTTCATGTCGACCGCTTCCTGCGAGTCGAAGATCACCTATATCGATGGTGACAATGGCATTCTGCTTCATCGCGGCTACCCGATCGAGCAACTGGCTGAAAAGTCGGACTACCTGGAAACCTGCTACCTGCTGCTAAATGGCGAATTGCCAACAGCCGAGCAGAAAGCCCAGTTCGTCAGCACCGTGAAGAACCACACCATGGTTCACGAGCAGTTGAAGACCTTCTTCAACGGCTTCCGTCGCGACGCCCACCCGATGGCCGTCATGTGCGGTGTAGTAGGCGCCCTGTCGGCCTTCTATCACGACTCCCTGGACATCAATAACCCGCAGCATCGCGAAATTTCCGCGATCCGCCTGGTTGCCAAGATGCCTACCCTGGCCGCAATGGTTTACAAGTACTCCATGGGCCAACCCATGATGTACCCGCGCAACGACCTGACGTACGCGGAAAACTTCCTGCACATGATGTTCAACACCCCGTGCGAGATCAAACCGATCAGCCCGGTGCTCGCCAAGGCCATGGACCGGATCTTCATCCTCCACGCCGACCACGAGCAGAACGCTTCCACCTCTACCGTGCGCCTGGCGGGCTCTTCGGGTGCCAACCCGTTCGCCTGTATTGCCGCCGGTATCGCCGCACTGTGGGGCCCTGCCCACGGCGGTGCGAACGAAGCCGTATTGACCATGCTCGATGAAATCGGCGATGTGTCCAACATCGACACCTTCATCGCCAAGGCCAAGGACAAGAACGATCCGTTCAAGTTGATGGGCTTCGGTCACCGGGTCTACAAGAACCGCGACCCGCGCGCTACCGTCATGAAGCAGACCTGCGACGAAGTGTTGAAGGAACTGGGCATCAAGAACGATCCGCAACTCGAACTGGCCATGCGCCTGGAAGAGATCGCCCTGACCGACCCGTACTTCATCGAACGCTCGCTGTACCCGAACGTCGACTTCTACTCGGGGATCATCCTCAAGGCGATCGGCATTCCAACCAGCATGTTCACCGTAATCTTCGCCCTGGCGCGGACCGTGGGCTGGATCTCCCACTGGAAAGAAATGCTCTCCAGCCCGTACAAGATTGGCCGCCCACGCCAGCTGTACACCGGCTACGAGTCGCGTGACATCACCAAGCTGGAAGACCGCAAGTAAGCATTCAACTGCTTAGCTGCATTGAGAACGGCCTCCCTTAGTGGAGGCCGTTTTTGTTGGTGTGGCCTGATCTACCGTCATCGCAGGCAAGCCAGCTCCCACATTGGACCGCATTCCAACAAAAGGACACGGCCCAGCCTGGGAGCCGGGCTCGCCCGCGATGAGGCCAGCCCAGGCGACACAAAAAAGCCAAGCAAAAAAATACCCCGGCCTTGCGACCGGGGTATCTCTTATGCAGCTGACGACTTAGTGATTAACTGCCCCACTCGCCCCCAGGCCAGTCTGCGAACGCACGAACTGCGGGAAGTACAGCGCACGCTCTTTCTCTGCCGCCGCCGACTTGTCGGTGATGGAGAAGAACCAGATGCCGACGAACGCAATGATCATCGAGAACAGCGCCGGGTACTCGTACGGGAAGATCGCCTTTTCATGGTGCAGGATCGACACCCAGATGGTCGGACCGAGGATCATCAGGCCTACGGCGCTGATCAAGCCCAGCCAACCGCCAATCATGGCACCACGGGTGGTGAGGTTTTTCCAGTACATGGAAAGCAGCAGCACCGGGAAGTTACAGCTGGCAGCGATAGAGAACGCCAGGCCGACCATGAACGCGATGTTCTGGCTTTCGAACAGGATACCCAGGCCGATGGCCAATACACCCAAGGCTACGGTGGTGATCTTCGACACGCGAATCTCATCTTTCTCGTTGGCCTTGCCTTTCTTGATCACGCTGGCATACAGGTCATGGGACACCGCCGAAGCACCCGCCAGGGTCAAGCCGGCAACCACCGCCAGGATGGTGGCAAACGCCACGGCCGAGATGAAGCCCAGGAAGATACTGCCACCCACCGCGTTGGCCAGATGCACCGCCGCCATGTTGTTACCACCAAGCAAGGCGCCCGCTGCATCCTTGAACGCCGGGTTGGTGCTGACCAGCAGGATCGCACCGAAACCGATGATGAAGGTCAGGATATAGAAGTAGCCGATGAAGCCGGTTGCGTACAGTACGCTCTTACGCGCTTCCTTGGCGTCGCTCACCGTGAAGAAGCGCATCAGGATGTGCGGCAGGCCAGCGGTACCGAACATCAGTGCCAGGCCCAGGGAGAATGCCGAGATCGGGTCTTTCACCAGGCCGCCGGGGCTCATGATCGCTTCACCTTTGGGGTGAACCTTGATCGCCTCGGAGAACAGCATATTGAAGTCGAAGTTGACGTGCTTCATCACCATCAGCGCCATGAACGAGGCACCGGACAGCAACAGTACCGCCTTGATGATCTGCACCCAGGTGGTCGCCAACATGCCGCCGAACAGCACGTACAGGCACATCAGGATACCCACCAGGATCACCGCCACATGGTAATCAAGGCCAAACAGCAGCTGGATCAGCTTGCCCGCGCCAACCATCTGCGCGATCAGGTAGAACGCCACCACCACCAGCGAGCCACACGCCGACAGGCTGCGGATCTGGGTTTGCCCCAGGCGATAGGACGCCACGTCGGCAAAGGTGTATTTGCCCAGGTTACGCAAGCGCTCGGCGATCAGGAACAGAATGATCGGCCAGCCCACAAGGAAGCCGATCGAGTAGATCAAGCCGTCGTAACCGGAGGTGAACACCAACGCGGAAATCCCCAGGAAGGACGCCGCCGACATGTAGTCACCGGCAATCGCCAGACCGTTCTGGAAACCGGTGATCTTGCCGCCCGCCGCATAGTAGTCCGCTGCCGATTTGTTGCGCTTGGACGCCCAATAAGTGATGCACAGGGTGGCGCCGACAAACGCGACGAACATCACAATGGCCGAGACGTTCAGCGGTTGCTTGTGCACTTCACCGGTCAATGCGTCCGCCGCCCAAACGGCCGGAGCCAACAGCGAAGCACCGAATAGAGCCAATAGACGCCGGATCATTGCGCAGCCTCCTTGAGAATCGCATTGTTCAGGTCGTCAAATTCGCCGTTGGCCCGACGCACGTAGATGCCGGTGAGAATGAAGGCCGACACAATCAGCCCGACGCCCAGGGGAATGCCCCAGGTAATCGAGGAACCGGGGCTGATCTTGGCCCCCAGCACTTGTGGCCCGTAGGCAATCAACAGGATGAAAGCGGAGTAAAGCCCTAGCATGATCGCCGAGAGAATCCAGGCGAACCTTTCCCTTTTCCTGACCAGCTCCTTGAAACGCGGGCTGTTTTGAATCGAGAGGTAAATGCTGTCGTTCATTGTTTTTATCCTCGCAGCACAGCTTTTTATTATTTTGGAACGTATCCACTGTATGCGGCTGCGCAATGGGTTCCAGACGACCTTAGTAGTAGATCGAGCTTAGCGAGGATTTGTAAAAAGTGTAGGAGCGAGCTTGCTCGCGAAAAACGTCAACGATAACGCGTTCATTCTGGATGATCGCGGTGCCTGTGCGTTCTTCGCGAGCAAGCTCGCTCCTACAATTGGGGCGGGGTTATTTAGCAGTCCATTCGGCGACGCGCTCGGGGTGCTTGGCTACCCAGTCCTTGGCCGCGGCGTCCGGCTTGGCGCCTTCTTGAATCGCCAGCATGACTTCACCGATTTCATCCTTGGAGGCCCACTGGAATTTCTTCAGGAAGGCTGCGACTTCCGGCGCTTTCTTCTCCAGGCCCTTGCTGCCGATGCTGTTGACGGTTTCAGCAGCACCATAAATCCCTTTTGGGTCGTCCAGGAAACGCAGTTTCCACTTGGCGAACATCCAGTGCGGTACCCAACCGGTGACCGCAATCGACTCCTGCTTGTCTTCGGCGCGGGTCAGTTCGGCAATCATCGCCGCACCCGAGCTGGCTTGCAGTTTGTAGTCCAGGCCATATTGTTTGATAGCTTCGTCGGTCTTGAGCATTACGCCTGAACCGGCGTCGATGCCGACGATCTTGTTTTTGAAGGTGGTATCGGTCTTGAGGTCTTCAATGGACTTGGCCTTGACGTATTCAGGCACGATCAGGCCGATCTTGGCGTCTTTGAAGTTGGGGCCGTAGTCGACCACCTTGTCCTTGTTCTTGGTCCAGTATTCACCGTGGGTTACAGGTAGCCAGGCGGAAAGCATGGCATCGAGTTTGCCGGTGGCGACGCCCTGCCACATGATCCCGGTGGCAACCGCTTGCAGTTTTACGTCGTAGCCGAGCTTTTGCTTGATCACCTCTGCCGCCACATGAGTAGTGGCCACGCTGTCGGACCAGCCGTCCACGTAGCCGATGCTCAGGGTCTTGCTGTCGGCACTGGCCAGTGTGGAGCCCATCGCAACTACCAGAGTGGCAGCTGCGCCCAAGAGTCGTCGCATCTTCATAGTACTTCCCCGAAAGTGCTGCGCCCGACGGATGCCGAGCGACGTCAAACTGTTGTTATAGGGTGCACCGCGCCCCCTTCACGCGCATCGATCCGGTTGCTGAGGCATCAGTGGAGTACTGACAGTTTTATCTTCAACCTGCGTAGGCATTTGCCCTGCTCTGTCAGCGACCTTGGTTGAGCAGGAAACGACATCACATCGCCAGCAGGATGCTTTGTAGGCGTTATCGCCAGAATCCCGCCCGAAGTTTGCATGTCAAAATTATGCAGCCCCACAGGGCTGCGGCAAATCCGGGTAAGATGCGCGCCTTTGCTCCCCCAGATAAGCCGACCATGCCCGCGACTGCCCGCTTCCCTGCCCTGCCCTATTTCTTCGCCTTGATCCTCGGCGTGCTTGCCCTTGTCGGCTACTGGTACGGCCTCGGCCGGCCCGTGGTGTTGCCAGACGTCGCCAGCGCCAGCCATAAGCTGCAATGTGCGTCCTACACACCGTTCGACAAAGACCAATCCCCATTCGATCAACCGTTCGCGTTGCGCCCCGAGCGCATGGACGCCGACCTCGCGCTACTGGCTACGCGCTTTGAATGCATTCGCACCTACTCCATGACCGGCCTGGAGGCCC
Organism: Pseudomonas sp. 22072; assembly: GCF_052046095.1. Taxonomy (NCBI): domain Bacteria; kingdom Pseudomonadati; phylum Pseudomonadota; class Gammaproteobacteria; order Pseudomonadales; family Pseudomonadaceae; genus Pseudomonas; species Pseudomonas sp. 22072. The sequence goes on along the minus strand of NZ_JBQEQE010000014.1, from coordinate 64,519 downwards.
TGCCGGACATGGCGCGCAAGCATGGGTTGAAAGTGATGGCCGGGGCCTGGGTCAGCAGCGACCCCGTGGCGACCGAAAAAGAGATCAACGAGTTGATCGCGGCGGCCAACGCCAGCCCGGACGTGGTGACCTCGGTGATCGTCGGCAACGAAGCCCTGCTGCGCAAGGAAGTCACCGCCAAGCAACTGGTGGCGCTGATCCATCAGGTTAAAAGCCAGATCAAGCAGCCCGTCACCTATGCCGATGTCTGGGAGTTCTGGTTGCAACACCCGGAAATCGAGCCTGCGGTGGACTTCCTGACCATTCACCTGTTGCCGTATTGGGAAGATGAGCCGTCCGGCATCGACCAGGCGCTCAAGCACGTGGGCGATGTGCGCCAGACCTTCGGCCATAAATTCGCGCCCAAGGACATCGTGATCGGCGAAACCGGCTGGCCCAGCGAAGGCCGGCAGCGCGAAACCGCCGTGCCCAGCCGGGTCAATGAGGCCAGGTTCATGCGCGGCTTCGTGGCCATGGCCGAAGCCAATGGCTGGCGCTACAACCTGATCGAAGCCTTTGACCAGCCATGGAAACGTGCAAGTGAAGGGGCTGTGGGTGGTTACTGGGGGCTGTTCGATGCAGACCGTCAGGACAAAGGTATCCTCGCCGGCCCGGTGACCAATGTGCCGTACTGGCGGCTGTGGCTGGGCGTCGGCGGGCTCATCCTGCTGGGCACCCTGGTGCTCGGCGGCCGCGTTCGCAGCACTCGCTCTGCGTTAATACTGCCGTTGCTAGGGGCCGTCGCAGCGTGCTCCATCGGCAGTTGGGCCGAACTGACCCGCGTTACCGCGCGTTTCAACGATGAATGGCTATGGGCAGGCTTGCTGGTGGTCTTGAACCTGCTGGTGCTGGCTCATGCCGCCCTGGCCCTCAGCGCCCGGCAAGGCTGGCGTGAGCGCGGGTTCAACTGGCTGGAGCAGCGCGCCGGCTGGTTGATGGCAATTGCCGGGTTTGCCGGTGCGGTGATGATGCTGGCGCTGGTGTTTGACCCGCGCTATCGCAGCTTTCCAAGCGCAGCGCTGGTGTTGCCGGCCCTGGTGTACCTGATACGCCCGGTGACCGGGCCACGTCGGGAGATTGCGTTGCTGGCCTTTATCATCGGTGCCGGCGTTGCGCCGCAGTTGTACCGTGAAGGGCTGTTGAATCAGCAGGCCTGGGGTTGGGCAGTGGTCAGCGTGCTGATGGTTGCGGCTTTGTGGCGTTGCTTGCGAGTGCGCAAGGCGTAACACCGCTATCGCAGGCAAGCCAGCTCCCACATTTGACCGTGCTCACAGATAGAAATGTGTGAACACAATCAACTGTGGGAGCTGGCTTGCCTGCGATGAGGCCACATCAGGCGCCGCGAGGCTTCCTGACCAACCGCAACCCCGCAATCACCACCGCGAACACCGCAAACGTCGTGTTGTACAGCGCCAGCGCCGGCAACCCGAACACCAACCCCACCACCGCCAACGCCCACCCCGCACGCCCCGGTACAAAAAAGCCCAGCACCGAAGTGATCAACGCCGCCCACCCCAGCAGCTTGAAATGAATCATCAAACCCAGGTTCGAACGCACCTGGCATTCCCAGCGGCTGGCCTCATCAGCGCAGATGCCAACCCATTGCCCATCCTCCATGAAGCCATAGCGTGCGGCATAACTGGCGGCCAGCCATAACGGCAGGGCAATAAGCAGCAGGATCAACGGCAAACGACGGGACATGGGGCACTCCGATAGGCAAAAACGGCGCCCAGCTTAATCCCACGGCGGCCGTTAGCAAGGTGTTCGCACAGATATCTGTTCAACAAAGCATGGCAAAGTGTATCGTCTCGCTACTATTACCCCGATTCCGACGTTTTTTCCGACTTTTCGTGCCGAGTGCTGGCACTTCGGTGACAAGGCGGTGGTCATAGCCTGCGAACTTCATTCAGCCCGTTCCTCTTAGGGATTAAGTCATGCTCCGTTCCTTGCGCTGTGCTGCCTTGCTGGGCAGCCTATTTTTGAGTGCGTCAGCACTGGCCGTCGATATCGACCAAGCCAGCTATGGCTACCCTTTGACCAACCCGTTCGAAGCGACCATCGCCACCACACCTCCCGATCTGCGGCCAACCCTGCCGACCGATGACGAGATCACCCAGTCCGACTACACCCTGACGATGCGCCCCGAGCGCGAGTTCAGCCTGCCGGACAATTTCTGGGCGGTGAAGAAACTCACCTACCGCATTGCCAAGCAGGACCGCGCCGCGCCTTTGATCTTCCTGATCGCCGGCACCGGTGCACGCTTTGACAGCAGCATCAACGAATACCTGAAAAAGCTGTATTACCAGGCCGGCTACCATGTGGTGCAGCTGTCTTCGCCGACCAGCTTCGACTTCATCAGCGCCGCTTCGCGCTTCGCCACCCCGGGCATCACCCAGGAAGACGCCGAAGACATGTACCGCGTGATGCAAGCCGTACGCGCGCAGAACGCCTCGTTGCCCGTGACCGATTTCTACCTCACCGGCTACAGCCTGGGCGCCCTGGATGCGGCGTTTGTCAGCAAGCTGGATGAGACCCGCCGCAGCTTCAACTTCAAGAAAGTGCTGCTGCTCAACCCGCCGGTCAACCTCTACACCTCGATCACCAACCTCGACAAGCTGGTACAGACCGAGGTCAAGGGCATCAACAACAGCACCACCTTCTATGAGTTGGTGCTGAGCAAACTGACGCGTTACTTCCAGCAAAAAGGCTACATCGACCTCAACGATGCCCTGCTTTATGACTTCCAGCAGTCCAAGCAGCACCTGACCAACGAACAGATGGCCATGCTGATCGGCACCTCGTTCCGCTTCTCGGCCGCCGACATTGCCTTCACTTCGGACTTGATCAACCGACGTGGCCTGATTATTCCGCCCAAGTACCCGATTACCGAAGGCACCAGCCTCACGCCGTTCCTCAAGCGTGCCCTGCAGTGTGACTTCGACTGCTACCTCACCGAACAAGTGATCCCGATGTGGCGCGCTCGTTCCGATGGCGGCAGCCTGCTGCAACTGATCGATCAGGTCAGCTTGTACGCCCTCAAGGACTACCTGCGCGACAGCCCGAAAATCGCCGTGATGCATAACGCCGACGATGTGATCCTCGGCCCTGGCGACCTGGGTTTCCTGCGTAAAACCTTCGGCGATCGCTTGACCGTCTACCCGCTGGGCGGCCACTGCGGCAACCTCAATTACCGCGTCAACGCCGACGCCATGCTGGAGTTCTTCCGTGGCTAAATATCTTCTGCTGCTCGCCGCACTGATGTGCGCAGGCGTGGCCAATGCCGACAACAGCAAGGCCCAAGAACCCGTCAAGGTCGATGCCGACGGCTTCAAGGAGCCGCTGACCAAGCTCAAGTTCAACCCAGGCTTGGACCAGCGCGAATTCGAGCGTTCCACGCTCACCGCGCTCAACGTCTACGACCCACTGGAGTCGTGGAACCGCCGCGTGTACCACTTCAACTATCGCTTCGACCAGTGGGTGTTCCTGCCGGTGGTGAACGGTTACCGCTATGTTACGCCGAGCTTTCTGCGCACCGGCGTGAGCAACTTCTTCAACAACCTGGGCGATGTGCCCAACCTGATGAACAGCTTGTTGCAGCTCAAGGGCCACCGCTCGCTGGAAACCACCGGGCGCCTGCTGGTCAACACCACCATTGGCATCGCGGGCCTGTGGGACCCGGCCACCGCCATGGGCCTGCCGCGCCAGAGCGAAGACTTCGGCCAGACCCTGGGCTTCTACGGTGTACCGGGTGGCGCCTATGTGATGCTGCCGATCTTCGGCCCATCGAACCTGCGTGATACCGGCGGCCTGCTGGTGGACTACAGCGCCGAATCGCAGATCAACTTCCTCAACGTGTCTGAAGTCAGCTCCAACCATCCGGAAGTCTGGGCCCTGCGCGCCGTCGACAAGCGCTACCAGACCAGCTTCCGCTACGGCCAGATGAACTCGCCGTTCGAGTATGAGAAGGTGCGGTATATCTACACCGAATCGCGCAAGTTGCAGATTGCCGAGTAAACAGCAGCGATAAAAAAAGGCCATTCGATTGAATGGCCTTTTTTATGCCTGCGGTTTCACCCTCGCAGTGCTTTCCAACCTTTACCTGCCACGCTGACCACTGCCAGGACGACAGCGCCGGCAATGATCCCCGCCACCGCATTGAGCAGCGTTGGCATCAGCCACGCCAACGCGCCGGTGCTCTGGCTCACGGTTTCGATCCAGTGATGCACCACGGGCACGCCATGGGTGAGGATGCCGCCACCGACCATGAACATCGCCGCCGTGCCAATCACTGACAGGCTCTTCATCATGTAGGGGGCCGCGCTCAGGATCGCGCCGCCAATACTGCGCGCCACCTGGCCCGGCTTCTGCGTCAGCCACAGCCCCAGGTCGTCGAGCTTGACGATACCGGCCACCAATCCATATACGCCGATGGTCATGACAATGGCGATACCCGACAGCACAATCACCTGCTGCGTGAGCTGCGCGTCGGCGACGATGCCGAGGGTGATGGCAATGATTTCGGCGGACAGAATGAAGTCGGTACGGATCGCGCCCTTGATCTTGTCTTTCTCGAACGCCACCAGATCGGTTGCCGGGTCGGCCACCGCTTCAGCCAACTGTGCGTGTTCGGCTTGATCTTCAGCCTTGCTGTGCAGGAATTTGTGCGCGAGCTTTTCGAAGCCCTCGAAACACAGATAGGCACCGCCAAGCATCAACAGTGGTATCACCGCCCAGGGTGCAAAGGCGCTGATCAACAGGGCCGTCGGCACCAGGATCAGCTTGTTGATAAACGAGCCCTTGGCCACCGCCCACACCACCGGGATTTCTCGCTCGGCGCGCACGCCGGAGACCTGCTGGGCGTTCAGTGCAAGGTCATCGCCCAGCACGCCCGATGTCTTCTTGGCGGCCATTTTTGTCATCAGCGCGACGTCATCGAGTACCGCCGCGATATCGTCAATCAACACCAACAAGCTGCTTCCTGCCATGAACCGGACTTCCGTTAGAGAGAGATGGCGCGAGCATAGCGCGGCGCAAGGCCTTGCGGGCAGATTGTTGAGGCTTGCGGATGGCCGGTGCTACCATGCGCAACCGCCTGTCATGGCAAGGAAACGTCTGGTTTATGAGCAGCATTCGCGAGCGCAACAAAGAAAAAATCCTGCGGGCGGCGAGCGAGGAGTTTGCCGACAAGGGCTTCGCCGCGACCAAAACCAGCGACATCGCCGCCAAGGCCGGGCTGCCCAAGCCCAACGTCTATTACTACTTCAAGTCCAAGGACAACCTTTACCGCGAGGTGCTCGAAAGCATTATCGAGCCCATCCTGGCCGCCTCCACGCCGTTCAACCCCGAAGGCGAGCCCAAGGAAGTATTGAGCAACTACATCCGCTCCAAAATCCGCATCTCCCGCGACCTGCCGTTCGCCTCCAAGGTGTTCGCCAGCGAAATCATGCACGGCGCCCCACACCTGAGCGCCGACCAGGTTGAGCAGCTCAACGCTCAGGCCAAGCACAATATCGACTGCATTCAGAACTGGGTTGACCGTGGCCTGATCGCCGCGATCGACCCCAACCACCTGATGTTCAGCATCTGGGCAGCCACCCAGACCTATGCCGATTTCGACTGGCAGATCTCGGCGGTAACCGGCAAGGCCAAGCTGGATGAGGCCGATTATGAGGCGGCGGCGCAGACGATTATTCGGTTGGTGCTCAAGGGGTGTGAGCCGGATTGATAGACCGCGGCGAGGCTATCGCAGGCAAGCCAGCTCCCACACGGATTTGCGCCGGACACGAAATGTAAAATGGTCACAATCCCCTGTGGGAGCGGGCTTGCCCGCGATAGCGCCCATCCAGACACATCCTGCTAAAAGCCCGCCGATCAGCCTTCACGCCTCAGTCTAGCCTCTCAGAACACCATCTGAAGAGAGGCCACGGAATGCCTGATTTACCTGCTTCAAAACGCCTGCGCATCGGCCGCTATAACGAGTCCAACCGCATTTACCTGCTCACCACCAACACCCTTGAACGCGAGCCTATCTTCAGCGACTTCAGACTCGGCCGCCTGGTCGTACAACAATTCAGGATCGCCCAATATAAAGGGCTCGCAACATCATTGGCCTGGGTGGTAATGCCTGACCATTTCCATTGGCTTGTTTCTCTGGAGAAAGGTTCACTTGCCGACTTGATGCGACAAGTTAAATCCAAGAGCACCCGAGTGGTGAATGCGGTGGCTGGCCGTCAAGGTCGCCTCTGGCAACCGGGCTTTCATGACTATGCCGTGCGTCGAGAGGAAAGCCTTGAGGGGATTGCACGTTACATCGTAGCCAATCCACTCAGGGCCGGGCTGGTAAAGAAGTTTGGTGACTATCCGCTGTGGGATGCCATTTGGATTTGACTGGAGACCGAGTCGACTGCATCGCAAGCAAGCCAGCTCCCACACTGATTGCACTCACACAGTTGAATTTGTGAACACCGCCAATGTGGGAGCTGGCTTGCCTGCGATAGCTTACTCACAGTCAGAACGATTCAAGCCGACACCCCCGCATCCGCCATCAACCCCACTCCTTCTATCGCCGTGATCGCACACTGCTCGTCAATATCGGACGTGTCCCCGCTGATCCCGATCGCGCCCAGCACCATGCCGCTCTGATCCCGAATCAACACCCCACCCGGCGCAGGCACGACGCTGCCCTGCCCCAGGCTGTTCAACGCCGCGATAAACGCCGGGCGCTGTTGGGCGTCCAGCGCCAGCAAACGTGAACCCTTGCCCAGGGCAATGGCGCCCCAGGCCTTGCCGATGGCGATTTGCGGGCGTAGCAGGCTGGCGCCGTCTTCGCGTTGCAGGGTGACCAGGTGGCCGCCGCTGTCGAGCACGGCGATGGTCAGTGGCGCAGCCGAAATGGTGCGGCCTGCAGTAAGGGCCTGGGTGGCCAGTTGGGTGGCGAGTTTCAAGGTTAAAGCGCTCATAGGTGCCGTCCTTATCTTGTTATGGGTAATGCGGTGAGGTCTGTTTGATCAGATGCTCGATCACACAAATAGAACACAATGATGTTTATTTTTGTATACAATATTTTCCAACAAAGGCTCCACACGTCGAAAAAAGCGCTTCCGACGAACGCAAAGGTCAGTTTACGAAAGGCATTGACCAACGCCGCTCGCCGTGAATACACTTTGGACAGACACCACTTGTATACAATTACAAAACGCAAGAGGCACCAAAACCATGAGCAAAATGAGAGCAATCGAAGCCGCCGTCCTGGTGATGCGCCGTGAAGGTGTGGATACCGCCTTCGGTATCCCAGGCGCCGCGATCAACCCGCTGTATTCGGCCTTGCAGAAGGTGGGTGGCATCGATCACGTCCTTGCTCGCCACGTTGAAGGCGCCTCGCACATGGCCGAGGGCTACACCCGTACCAAGGCCGGCAACATCGGCGTGTGCATCGGCACGTCGGGCCCGGCGGGTACCGACATGGTCACCGGCCTGTACAGCGCCTCGGCCGACTCGATCCCGATCCTGTGCATTACCGGCCAAGCCCCCCGCGCCCGGATGCACAAGGAGGACTTCCAGGCCGTGGACATCACCAGCATCGTCAAGCCGGTGACCAAGTGGGCAACCACAGTGCTGGAACCCGGCCAAGTGCCTTACGCGTTCCAGAAGGCCTTCTATGAAATGCGCTCCGGCCGCCCCGGCCCGGTGTTGATCGACCTGCCGTTCGACGTACAGATGGCCGAGATCGAATTCGACATCGACGCCTACCAGCCGCTGCCTCTGGCCAAGCCGCTGGCGACCCGTGTGCAAGTGGAAAAAGCCCTGGCTCTGCTCGACGCAGCCGAACGCCCATTGCTGGTGAGCGGTGGCGGCGTGATCAACGCCGACGCCAGCGAGCTGCTGGTGGAGTTCGCTGAGCTGACCGGCATCCCGGTGATCCCGACCCTGATGGGCTGGGGCACCATTGCGGACGACCACCCGCTGATGGTGGGCATGGTCGGCCTGCAAACCTCGCACCGCTACGGCAACGCGACGATGCTCAAGTCAGACGTGGTGTTGGGCATCGGCAACCGCTGGGCCAACCGTCACACCGGCTCGGTAGAGGTGTACACCGAAGGCCGTAAATTCATTCACGTCGACATCGAGCCGACCCAGATTGGCCGCGTGTTCACGCCGGACCTGGGCATCGTTTCCGACGCCGGCTCCGCGCTGACGATGTTCATTGAAGTGGCCCGCGAGTGGAAAGCCGCCGGCAAGCTCAAGGACCGCAGTGCCTGGTTGCATGACTGCCAACAACGCAAGGCCACCCTGCACCGCAAGACTCACTTCGACAACGTGCCGGTCAAGCCGCAACGCGTTTACGAAGAGATGAACCAGGTGTTCGGCAAAGACACCTGCTACGTCAGCACCATCGGCCTGTCGCAGATTGCCGGCGCGCAATTCTTGCATGTGTACAAGCCACGCCACTGGATCAACTGCGGCCAGGCTGGCCCACTGGGCTGGACCATTCCCGCGGCGCTGGGCGTGGTCAAGGCCGACCCGAGCCGCAAAGTGGTGGCCTTGTCGGGCGACTATGACTTCCAGTTCATGATCGAAGAACTGGCGGTGGGCGCACAGTTCAAGCTGCCGTACATCCATGTGGTAGTGAACAACTCATACCTGGGCCTGATCCGCCAGGCCCAGCGTGGGTTCGAGATGGACTACTGCGTGCAGCTGTCCTTCGACAACCTCAACGCCCCCGAACTCAACGGCTATGGCGTCGACCATGTGGCGGTTGCCGAGGGCTTGGGCTGCAAGGCCCTGCGTGTGTTCGAGCCAGGCCAGATCCAACCAGCCTTGCGCCGCGCCCAAGAGATGATCGAAGAATTCAAGGTGCCGGTGATCGTTGAGATTATTCTGGAACGGGTGACCAATATTTCCATGGGCACCGAGATCAACGCCGTCAATGAATTCGAAGACCTGGCCCTGGTCGGCAACGACGCGCCGACTGCCATTTCCCTGCTCGATTAAGGAGAACCCTATGCCGCGCTTTGCTGCCAACCTGTCCATGCTGTTTACCGAACAGGATTTCCTTGCCCGCTTCAAAGCGGCTGCCGATGCCGGCTTCCAGGGCGTGGAGTACCTCTTCCCGTATGAGTTCAGCTCTGCCGACATCAAGGCGCAGTTGGACGCCAACGGCCTGACCCAGGTGTTGTTCAACCTGCCTGCCGGTGACTGGGCCAAGGGCGAGCGCGGCCTGGCTTGCCACCCGGACCGGGTCGAGGAGTTCCGTGCCGGGGTCAAACTGGCAATCGCCTATGCCCAGGTCTTGGGCAACACCCAGGTCAATTGCCTGGCGGGAATCCGGCCACAAGGCGTCGATGACGAGACCGTGGAAAAGACCTTTGTCGCCAACCTCAAGTACGCCGCCGAGAAGCTGCAAGCGGCGGGTATCAAGCTGGTGATGGAGATGATCAACACCCGCGACATTCCCGGCTTCTACCTCAACAACACGGCGCAGGCCCTGTCGATTCGCGAGCAAGTGGGCAGCGCCAATCTGTTCCTGCAATACGACATCTACCACATGCAAATCATGGAAGGCGACCTGGCGCGGACCATGGCGGCGCACCTCGGCGAGATCAATCACATTCAGCTGGCGGACAACCCTGGGCGCAACGAACCAGGTACCGGCGAGATCAACTACCGCTTCCTGTTCGAGCATCTGGACCGCATTGGTTACGCGGGTTGGGTCGGCTGTGAGTACAAGCCGTTGACCACTACCGAGGCGGGTTTGGGTTGGCTCAAAACCCACAACGCCATCTGACACAACACAAAACAAAACAATGTGGGAGCTGGCTTGCCTGCGATGCAGACACCTCGCTGTATCAGGCATACGGGGGTGATGCCATCGCAGGCAAGCCAGCGCACACACTAAAAGAGGTTTTTGATCATGGCTAAAATCGGATTTATCGGCACCGGCATCATGGGCCAACCCATGGCCGCCAACCTGCAGAAAGCAGGCCATCAACTGTTTCTCTCCGAACATCACGGCAAGGCTCCGGCTGAACTGATCAGCGCCGGCGCCGTGGCGCTGGCCAACCCGCAACAAGTGGCCCAGGAAGCCGAGTTCATCATCGTCATGGTGCCCGACACCCCACAAGTCGATGACGTGCTGTTTCGCGCCGACGGCGTGGCTGCGGGCCTGTCGCCGAACAAGGTGGTGATCGACATGAGCTCGATCTCCCCTACTGCGACCAAAGCATTCGCCGCCAAGGTCAACCAGGCCGGCGCGCATTACCTGGATGCCCCGGTGTCCGGTGGTGAAGTCGGTGCCAAGGCCGGCACCTTGAGCATCATGGTCGGCGGCGAACCGCAGACGTTCGAACGCGCGCTGCCGCTGTTCCAGAGCATGGGCAAAAACATCACCCTGGTAGGCGGCAATGGCGATGGCCAGACCGCCAAGGTGGCCAACCAGATCATCGTTGCCCTGAACATCCAGGCGGTGGCCGAAGCGTTGTTGTTCGCCTCCAAAAACGGCGCCGACCCGGCCAAAGTGCGTGAAGCGCTGATGGGTGGCTTTGCATCGTCCAAGATCCTGGAAGTGCACGGCGAGCGCATGATCAAGGGCACCTTCGATCCGGGCTTCCGTATCAACCTGCACCAGAAGGACCTGAACCTGGCCCTCGCCGGCGCCAAGGAACTGGGGATCAACCTGCCGAACACCGCCGGCACCCAGCAAGTGTTCAGCACCTGCACGGCACTTGGCGGCGGCAACTGGGACCACTCGGCACTGATCAAGGGCCTGGAGCATATGGCGAATTTCTCGATTCGCGATAAATAACCCACACCGCTGATCGTTCCCACGCTCCGCGTGGGAATGCCTCTTGTGACGCTCCGCGTCACGCTTTGGGCGCAGAGCGTCCCGGACTGCATTCCCACGCAGAGCGTGGGAACGATCGCAGAGCGTGGGAACGATCGCTGCACCTCTAATAACAAGAATCCCCCGGGAGCCCGCTTATGTCGGTCGATCCGCAACACCTGCTTCGCGAGCTGTTTGCCACAGCCATCGATGCCGCCCACCCCCGGCAAGTCCTTGAACCCTACCTGCCTGCCGACCGCAGTGGCCGTGTGATCGTGATCGGCGCCGGTAAAGCCGCGGCCGCCATGGCATTGGTCGTGGAAGATTGTTGGCAGGGCGAAGTCTCGGGCCTGGTGGTCACGCGCTATGGCCATGGCGCGCCATGCAAAAAAATCGAAGTGGTCGAAGCCGCCCACCCGGTTCCGGATGCGGCCGGCCTGGCCGTAGCCCAGCGCGTGCTGGAACTGATCAGCCATCTGGGTGAAGACGACCGTGTGATTTTCCTGCTCTCCGGCGGTGGCTCGGCACTACTCGCCCTGCCCGCCGAGGGCATCACCCTGGCGGACAAACAAGCCATCAACAAAGCCCTGCTTAAATCCGGCGCCACCATTGGCGAGATGAATTGCGTGCGCAAGCACCTCTCGGCCATCAAGGGCGGGCGCTTGGCCAAGGCTGCGTGGCCGGCCACGGTGTACACCTACGCGATCTCCGATGTACCGGGCGACCAGGCCACGGTGATTGCCTCGGGCCCGACCGTCGGTGACCCTAGCACCTCGCAACAGGCCCTGGCGATCCTCAAGCGTTACCACATCGACACCCCCGCTTCGGTGCGCAGTTGGTTGCAGAACCCGGCCTCGGAAACCGTCAAGCCTGGCGATCCGGTGCTTGCCCGCAGCCACTTCCAATTGATCGCCCGCCCGCAGCAATCCCTGGAAGCGGTGGCGGTCAAAGTGCGCCAGGCCGGTTTCAGCCCGCTGATCCTCGGTGATCTGGAAGGCGAAGCCCGCGATGTGGCCAAGGTACACGCCGGCATCGCCCGGCAGATCGTGCAGCACGGCCAGCCACTGGCGGCACCGTGCGTGATCCTTTCGGGGGGCGAAACCACCGTCACCGTACGCGGCAACGGCCGTGGCGGGCGCAATGCGGAATTCCTGCTCAGCCTCACCGACAGCCTCAAGGGCCTGCCCGGCGTGTACGCCCTGGCCGGCGATACCGATGGCATCGACGGTTCAGAAGACAACGCCGGCGCGATCATGACCCCCTGCAGCTACCGCCGTGCCGAAGCCCTGGGCCTGTCGGCCAGTGATGAGCTGGACAACAACAATGGCTACGGCTATTTCGCCGCCCTGGGCGACTTGATCGTCACCGAGCCGACGCGCACCAACGTCAACGACTTCCGCGCCATCCTGATCCTTGAGACTGCCAACCATGACGCCTGACAAGAAGGTCAAAATCCTCGCCACCCTGGGCCCGGCCACCGACGGTATCGACGACATCCGCGAGCTGGTGGAGGCCGGGGTAAATATCTTCCGTCTCAACTTCAGCCACGGCGACCACGCCGACCATGCCCAGCGCTACCAGTGGATTCGCCAGGTCGAGCGCCAGCTCAACTACCCGCTCGGTATCCTCATGGACCTGCAAGGGCCGAAGCTGCGGGTGGGACGCTTTGCCGAAGGCAAGGTGCAACTGGTGCGCGGCCAGGCCCTGCGCCTGGACCTGGATGAAACCTTGGGGGACCAACGGCGGGTCAACCTGCCCCACCCGCAAATCATCGCGGCCCTGGAGCCGGGCATGGACCTGCTGCTCGACGACGGCAAGCTGCGCCTGCGCGTGATCACCAAGCATGCCGACGCCATCGACACCACCGTGCTCAATGGCGGCGAACTGTCTGACCGCAAAGGTGTGAACGTCCCACAAGCGCTGTTGAAACTGAGCCCACTCACCGCCAAGGACCGCCGCGACCTGAGCTTCGGCCTGGAGCTGGGTGTGGACTGGGTGGCGCTGTCGTTTGTGCAGCGCCCGGAAGACATCCGCGAAGCCCGCGAGCTGATCGGCGATAAAGCGTTTTTGATGGCCAAGATCGAAAAGCCTTCGGCGGTGCAACGGTTGCGTGAAATCGCCGAACTGAGTGACGCGATCATGGTGGCCCGGGGTGATCTGGGCGTGGAAGTGCCGGCCGAGAGCGTGCCGCAGATCCAGAAAGACATTATCAGCACCTGCCGCCAACTGGGCAAGCCGGTGGTGGTGGCCACGCAGATGCTCGAATCCATGCGCTTCTCGCCGGCACCCACCCGCGCCGAAGTCACCGATGTCGCCAACGCGGTGGCTGAAGGTGCCGACGCGGTGATGCTGTCGGCGGAAACCGCCTCGGGCGAGTACCCGCTGGAAGCGGTGCAGATGATGAGCAAGATCATCCGCCAGGTGGAAAACGGCCCGGACTACCAGGCACAGCTGGATGTCAGCCGGCCCAAGGCAGATGCCACCGTGTCGGACGCCATCAGCTGTGCGATCCGCCGCATCAGCAGCATCCTGCCGGTGGCGGTGCTGGTGAACTACAGCGAGTCCGGCAGTTCCAGCTTGCGCGCGGCGCGGGAGCGGCCCGTGGCGCCGATCCTCAACCTCACACCCAACCTGTCCACGGCGCGGCGCCTGAGCGTGGCGTGGGGCGTGCACTCGGTGGTCAATGATCGGCTGCGCCAGGTGGATGAGGTGTGTTCCACCGCACTGGAAATTGCCCAGGCCCAGGGCATGGCGCAGCGTGGCGACACCTTGGTGATTACCGCAGGGGTGCCGTTCGGGCAGCCGGGGTCCACCAATTCGCTGCGTATAGAGACGCTGATTTAGCGCCTGTCAGGGCCTCATCGCGGGCAAGCCCGGCTCCCACCTTTGATCGAGTTTGCATGTCGAACATCAATCAAATGTGGGAGCTGGCTTGCCTGCGATGAGGGCAACTCGGTCTTATTGACTCAACCCAAATGCACAACCCAACCTGCCCCGACTGGGCCGAAGCCCTGCTCAACGGCTTCAGCCAAATCTTCCTGCAGCGCCACCCGCTGTGCGGCCTGCTGTGCCTGCTGGCGATCCTGATCGGTGCCCCGGCCTTGCTTGGCGGTGCCTTGCTGGGGGGCGTCGCAGGGTTGCTCACGGCCCAGCGCCGGGGGTATCCCAAAGCCGAGCGCCAGGCCGGGCTGTATAGCTACAACGGCGTATTGCTGGGCCTGTTGATCAGCCAGCACTTTGCCTGGTCGGCGCTGGTGCCGCCGCTGATCCTGGCGTGCGGCGGCTTGAGTGCCATCCTCACTCGGCACTGGTTGAAACACGCGACCCAACCCCTGGATTTGCCAGCGTACACCGCGCCCTTTGTTGGCCTGGGCTGGTTGCTGCTCGGCCAGGCCCCGGAGAACACCCTTGCGCTGAGCGAGCCCGACACTGTCGCTGTACTGGCCGCACCCTTCACCGGCCTTGGGCAAATCATGCTGCTGGACCAGCCCCTGGCGGGTGTGCTGATCGCCCTGGGCTTGCTGCTGGCCGACCGTCGCGCCGTCGCGTGGGCCTTGGGCGGCGCCACTCTCGGCATGCTGGCCGGCCTGTGGTTGAACGACGCCACTGGCGCTCTGCTAGGCCTGCACAGCTATAACCCCGCGCTGGCCGCCCTGGCCCTGTGCTCGTCGCGTCGCCAGCCTTGGTTGCCACTGCTGGGTATCGGCCTGGCCATCCTGCTCACCCCAGGCTTCGCCGCCCTGCACCTGCCCGCGCTGACCGCGCCATTTATCCTCGCGTGCTGGCTGGTGCGCGCCGGTCAGCGAATGCTGCACAAGCCTCACATGGACAGCCCGTTCGAATCGCCCTAGGCTTGCTCGATATTCGTTTCAGGCAGGGTTTATGGACAGCAACAACGACTGGCGCCAGCGCCTCTACATCATGGTGTTCCAAAGCGACACCGTCGCCGGGCGGCGCTTTGACGGCATCCTGCTGCTGATCATCCTCGCCAGCCTGGTGATCGTGATGCTCGACAGCATCGACACAATCCATCAGAACTACGCCGACGTGCTGGCCTATATCGAGTGGGGCTTCACGCTGATCTTCGCCATCGAGTACGGCCTGCGCCTGTATTGCTCGCCCAAGCCGCTGCGCTATGCCTTCAGCTTTTATGGCTTGGTGGACCTGCTCGCCATCGTCCCCGGCATCCTCGCGCTGTACTACAGCGACGCCCAGTATCTGCTGATCATCCGCATCATCCGGATGCTGCGCATCTTCCGCGTGCTCAAGCTCAGCCCGTATCTCAAGCAGGCCAACTACCTGATGGCGGCGCTGCGCGGCAGCAAGCAGAAGATCGTGGTGTTCCTGGTCAGCGTGTGCACCCTGGTGACGGTGTTCGGCACCTTGATGTACGTGATCGAAGGCCCGGAACATGGCTTTACCAGTATTCCCAAGGGCATCTACTGGGCGATCGTCACCCTGACCACCGTGGGCTTCGGCGATATCGTGCCCAAGACGCCCCTGGGCCAGGTGATTTCTTCGCTGGTGATGATCACCGGTTACTCGATCATCGCCGTGCCGACGGGTATTTTTACCGCTGAACTGGCAAGTGCCATGCGCGGCGAACAGCTGCATACCGACTGCCCAGTGTGCAAGAAGGACAGCCATGAACCCAACGCCGCGTTTTGCGCGCGCTGTGGCAGCAATCTGTTTCGCAAACTGGAATAAGCAAAGTTCGTTTTAATCTTTAAAGCTCTATGCAGGCCCGGCTATAGTCGCTGGCAAATTGCCTCCCTCTTCTCGAACAACAAGGAATGAGCAGTGAAAAAAATCCTCAGCGCCTCTCTACTGGCCGCCGGCCTGGCCTTGGCGGGCTCCGCCCAGGCAGCGACCACCCTGCTCAACGTCTCCTACGACGTGATGCGCGATTTCTACAAGGACTACAACGCCGCCTTCCAGAAGCATTGGGCAGCCGAGCACCCGGACGACAAGCTGACGTTGCAGATGTCCTTCGGCGGCTCCAGCAAACAGGCACGCTCGGTGATCGACGGCCTGCCCGCCGACGTGATCACCATGAACATGGCCACCGACATCAATGCCCTGGTCGACAACGGCAAGCTGGTGCCGGACAACTGGGTGACACGCCTGCCGAATAACAGTGCGCCATTCACCTCAGCCACAGTCTTTATCGTGCGCAAAGGCAACCCCAAGGCGTTGAAAGACTGGCCCGACCTGCTCAAGGATGGCGTGCAAGTGATCGTGCCCAACCCGAAGACCTCGGGCAACGGCCGCTACACCTACCTGTCGGCCTGGGGCTACGTGTTGAAGAACGGCGGCGATGAAGACAAGGCCAAGACCTTCGTTGGAAAGTTGTTCAAGCAAGCGCCCGTGCTGGACACCGGTGGCCGCGCCGCCACCACCACCTTCATGACCAACCAGATTGGCGACGTGCTGGTGACCTTTGAAAACGAAGCGGAAATGATCGCCCGTGAGTTTGGCCGTGATCAGTTCGAAGTGGTCTACCCAAGCGTCTCCGCCGAAGCCGAGCCGCCGGTGTCGGTGGTGGATAAAGTGGTCGAGAAAAAAGGCACCCGTGCGGTGGCTGAGGACTACCTCAAGTATCTGTGGTCGCCCGAAGGCCAGGAAATTGCGGCCAACAACTACCTGCGCCCACGGGACCCGAAGGTGCTGTCCAAGTACACCGACCGGTTCCCCAAGGTGGACTTCCTGTCGGTGGAGAAGACCTTCGGCGACTGGCGCACAGTGCAAAAGACCCATTTCAATGATGGCGGGGTGTTTGACCAGATCTACTCTGGCCAATAACCCATCTGACTGAATCAACTCGGTCAAACCTGTGGGAGCTGGCTTGCCTGCGAAAGCGATCTATCAGTCATATTTCTGGTGACTGGTGCACCGCCATCGCAGGCAAGCCAGCTCCCACTTTTTTGCGTAGGGCAGATGTGTCTGAATGTATCATCAGCCGGCATAAGTGATATCACCACAAGCAGCCTACTCACTTGAGAGCCTTGTCTTTACTCTCTCACGCCATCGTCCTTCGCCTTTATGAGTACACCATGAACGCAACCTCTCACGCTGCAGGCACCATGACCCGGGGCATGGTCATGCTGTTCGCGTTTTGCTGCGGCGCCATCGTCGCCAACATCTACTACGCGCAACCGATCATCGAGCTGATTGCCCCAGACATTGGCCTGACGCCGGCAATGGCCAGCCTGATCGTGTCCCTCACGCAAATCGGCTATGCCCTGGGCCTGTTTTTCCTGGTGCCTCTGGGCGACCTGCTGGAAAACCGCAAGCTGATGATCACCACCACCGTCGTGGCGATCGCCAGCCTGTTGGGTGCGGCGTTTATCGAACAGCCGAACCTGTTCTTGCTGGTGTCGCTGCTGATCGGTTTCAGTTCCGTCTCGGTGCAGATCCTGATTCCGCTGGCCGCACACCTGGCGCCGGCCGAATCCCGGGGCCGGGTGGTCGGCAGCATCATGGGCGGCCTGCTGCTGGGCATTCTGCTGGCACGGCCGGTGTCGAGCGTGGTGGCCGACCACTTCGGCTGGCGTGCGATGTTCATAGCGGCCGCCGCACTGATGGCGTTTATCAGCGTGGTGCTGATGCTGACAATCCCCAAGCGCCAGCCCGATCACAGTGCCAGCTACGGCCAGTTGCTGCGCTCCCTGGGCACCCTGTTGCGTGAGCAACCGCTGTTGCGCCAGCGGGCGTTCTACCAGGGTTGCATGTTCGCTGCCTTCAGCCTGTTCTGGACTGCCGTACCACTGGAACTGGCGCGTAACCACGGCCTGAGCCAAAGCGAGATCGCACTGTTTGCCCTGGTCGGTGCCCTTGGCGCCATCGCCGCGCCCATGGCCGGTCGCCTGGCCGATGCCGGCCATACCCACCGCGCCTCGTTGCTGGCGATGCTGTTTGGCGCGCTGAGTTTCCTCCCGGCGTTGGTACACCCGCTCTACAGCGTGATCGGCCTGGCAGTCACCGGTGTGGTTCTGGACTTCTGCGTGCAGATGAATATGGTCCTCGGCCAGCGCGCCATCTACGCCCTCGATGCCAACAGCCGCAGCCGCCTGAACGCGCTGTACATGACCAGCATTTTTATCGGCGGTGCGTTCGGTTCGGCGATTGCCAGCAGCGTGTATGAACATGGCGGCTGGTTGGCCGTCATGCTGGTGGGCAGCGCATTTGCGCTAGTGGCCTTGTTGCGCTTCCTGAGTGCGTCACGTAAAGCCGCGTTGGCCACTGCCCAAGCGTCCTGACGGGGCCTTCGGCGCATAAAAACGTTTCACAACGCAATGCGGGGCGGGACTTAATCAACCATTGAGTAAGTCCCGCCCCGCATTGCGTCAAACAATCGCGCCCCCTGCCGCCCCTGTATAGTGCTCAACGAAGTTCAGCGCTACCTTGCCGTCGCGTGCCATTTGCGACAGGTCGATCTTGTCTTCTCCGTATTGAAGTCCACCAACAAGTCGGCATGGGTGCGTATTGAAAAATATGAGCTCCGTCTCCGGGTTTTATCTGAGCGCTGGCATTACCCATGCACTACTGGGTCAGGTGTTCACGCTGTGCCCGTGCTCCAGGCAACACAGCAAGCGTTCGACGGTATGCGCCAACGGGCCGGAATTATCCAATACGAACAACCCCGCGCCATGACCGGCAATCAATTCGGCAGTGAACCGCGCATTGCGCGCGAGGCGCTCCTCGATATCCGCCAATGACTCCCGTCCACGCGCAATCAGACGCTGGCGCAGCACCGCTTGGTCCACCGTCAGCAGCAATACCAGCAAGGTCGGATAACGCTCACGGGTTTGCGCCAGGTGCGCACGGGAACCGTTGACCAGAACGTCGTCCCCCGCGGCCAGCCAATCGTCGATTTCCCTGGGGATGCCGTAGGACAAGCCATTAGCCTGCCAGCTCAAGGCAAATGCGCCCTCGGCCTCCATGGCCGCAAACTGCTCGGGGCTCACACCTTGCGCCGCTTCGCCCACCGCCTCCGCGGACCGAGTGATCACCCGTCGCACCATGCGGCACCCACGCTCAACCAGACGTGGGCGTGCGGCATCCAGCAGACTGTCTTTGCCCGAACCCGATGGCCCGATGAGATAGATCAACCTGCCTGCCATTAAAAACCCTCTTCGCTTGTCCCCACACCGGTACATCCCCGGGACCACTGCGCGGCGCCTGGTTTGCACCCGGGGAGCCGCGTCGTAGTAGCCGCAGGAAAGTATACCTAGCAATCCTTCCCACGCCAGGCCAGCGATAGCCACATCACTACAGCGCACTGCGCATTCGGCGCATGCGTCGGGCTTTAATTGCTTGGCCCTACCGTGATCTACACAGTGCGTTTGAAAGCCATGAAAAAGGCGACCCTCAGGCCTAATGCCAGTCAGTTAAGAGCTAGAGCAGACAACCAGTGACTTGTGGCGAGGGAGCTTGCTCCCGCTGGACTGCGTAG
>NZ_JBQEQE010000014.1:0-45156 GCF_052046095.1 Pseudomonas sp. 22072 | reverse complement strand
TTTTTGGGGCCGCTTCGCGCCCCAGCGGGAGCAAGCTCCCTCGCCACAGTTACCGATTCTGTCTTAACTGACTGGCATTAACCCTCAGGCCGCCTTTTGTCATTGCGCGTACTGCTTGCTCAACCCCGGCGGCACGCCTTGCACGTTGGTCTCTTCCCATGGCCCGTTGGGGCTGATGGAGCGGCTCCAGCCGTTGCTCCAACGGTAGTAAGTGCGCTGGCGGTAGAAGGTGTCAGGCTGATCGTCGAGCACGTACACCTGCATCTTGCCGTCCCAGTGGCTGGCGGCGCCCGGCGGTGGGGCAAAGGTCGGCGACTTGCTTGGCAGGGGTTTGGCCGGTGGCGTCACCGGGCCGGAAGGTTTGGTGCTGGGCTTGGTGTTCGGCTGGGTCGAGGGGCCAGACGGTGGAATAGTCGGGCCGGTCGGCGCCGGAGGTGGGCGGTGGACCGCACAGGCGCTCAGGCCGAGTACCAGGCTGAGCAAGGTGATGCGTGCAAATGCGGTCATGGGTGTGTCCTCAGAATTACTGGTCCGGAGTGTCGATGGTCAGTTGCTGCAACGCAGTGGTGCTGCTGGCCAACGGTTGGCTGCGGCCGATCCATTCGCCAGTGGTCGGTTGGCCGGCCCGGGATATGCGCGCAACCAGTTGGACTTCGGGGAAGTTGGACAGTTTCAACTGCGGCATCATCGCGTCGGCATCGCCCAGTTCGACGGTGACCGGCAATGCGTCGACGGTCACACGCTTGGCAGCCAAGGGCGCCGGGGGGCCGTTTACGGCGCGGGCAAAGATGAACACGCTGTCGCCTGGCAGGACGTTGGCCTTCACTTCGGCAGATAAGTCCACCCGCACGGTCAGTAGCGCCTTGGGCGCCTGGGCGACGCTGCCACCGCTCTCCTTGAGCTTCTCTGCCGCGCGATCAATCCCGCCTTGCAGGGCGACACGGGAATTGTCTTCTGGCGGCAGTTGCGCGAGCAGGCGGTTCCAGTAGTCGATGGCTTCCTGATAACGCTGGCCCTCAAAGGCAGCGATACCCAACAGGCCAAGACTGGTGACTTCCTTGGGATCGAGCTTCAAGGCTTCGTCGGTCAGCGCCTGAACCTGAGGCGACCATTGTTTGTTGTCAGCAAAGTACTGCGCCTGGGCCCATTGCCCGAGCAGTTCCGGTTGGCGCCCGGCCAACGCAACCGTACGTTCAAAGACTTTGGCGGCATCGCCGGCACGGTCTTGGGCCATATAGGCGCGCCCAAGGAAGTACAAACCTTCTGCCGAATCCGGTTGTGCAGCGGCGGCGCGTTCCAGGCGGCGGGTCATGTCGGCCATGGACACCGGCGGTTGGGAAAACTCACGGGTCAGTTCAACCTTGTCGCTCGCGCCATAATGCAGGTACAGCGCAACGCCCAGCACAGGCACCAGAAACGCCGCCAAAAACGGCAGCGGTTTGCCTAACCGCGATTCGCGGGGCTTTTCCACACCTTCAGTGTCGGCCAGCAACTCACGGGCCGCTTCGGCGCGGCCGGTGTCGAGCTGCGCGGTATTCAACACACCTTCGTCCTGCTGCGCTTGCAGCTCGGCGACGCGTTCCTGGTACAGCGCCACGTTCAACGCGGTGCGATCCTCTTCACGCTGGGCACGACGGCCACGCAACACAGGGATCAACAGGAAACTCAGGGCAATCAGTAGCAGCAAACCGGCTGCGAGCCAGAAATCAATCATCAGTCTTGGTGTCCAGCAATTGGTCGAGGCGTTTACGCTCTTCAGGGGACAGCGCATCGGCGCCATCAATCGGTGCGACACGGCGCCGACGCACGATCACGGCCATTACCACCACGCCGGCCAGCAACAGCCCGGCCGGGCCAAACCACAGCAGCGCGGTCTTGCCGGTGAGTGCCGGTTTGTAGCGTACGAAATCACCGTAGCGGTCGACCATGAAGTCGATGATCTGCTGGTCGTCCTTGCCCTCCCCCAGCATGCGGAAAATCTCTCTGCGCAGGTCGGTGGCGATCGGGGCGTTGGAGTCGGCGATGTCCTGATTCTGGCATTTGGGGCAGCGCAGTTCCTTGGTCAGGTCGCGGAAACGCTCACGCTGCGCGTCGTTGGCGAATTCATAGGTGTCGATGGCGGCGTGGGCCACGCCGGCCAGGCCCAGGGCTAAAACGGCAGCGGTCAACCAACGCTTCATGGCTTGGCCTCATCGACCAGGGCCTGGTACTTGGCGGCCAGTTGCTCACGCCACACCGTTTCGTCGATCACGCCGACGTACTTGTCGCGGATCACACCTTTGGCGTCGATGAAGAAAGTTTCCGGCGCGCCGTACACACCCAGGTTCAATCCCAGGTTGCCGTCTTCGTCGCGGATATCCAGCTGGTACGGGTTATGAAATTTCGCCAACCACTTCAAGGCCGACGCATTGTCGTCCTTGTAGTTGATGCCGTAGATCACCACACCCTTCTCGGCCAGCTTGTTCAACACCGGGTGTTCGACGCGGCAAGAGATGCACCAGGTGGCCCACACGTTGACCAGCGCCGGCTTGCCCTGCAAGTCTGCCTGGGTCAGGGTCTTGTCACCCTGCACCGTTGGCAGGTTGAAGGCGGGGAACGGCTTGCCAATCATCGCCGAAGGCAGCTCGGCAGGGTCCAGGTACAACCCGCGATACAGGAACACCGCCACCAGCAGGAACAACGCCAGCGGCACAACCATCAACCAACGCTTCATACCGCAGCTCCCGAAAGGCCAAGCGCTTCACGCACCCGGCTCTTGACCTTGACCCGATAGCGCCGGTCCAGCGCTGCGAGCAACCCGCCGAACCCGGTGAGCAAACCGCCGAACCAGATCCAGCGCACGAAGGGTTTGACATGCACGCGCACGGCCCAGGCCCCGTCGCCCAAGGGTTCACCGAGGGCCACATACAGGTCACGGGTGAAACCGGCGTCGATGCCAGCCTCGGTCATCATCGAACTCTGCACGGTGTACAGGCGTTTCTCCGGGTGCAGCACGGCGATTTCCTTGCCATTGCGCACTACGCGCACCGTGCCTTTGTCGGAGGTGAAGTTCGGCCCTTCGAAGTGCTTGGCACCTTCGAAGATGAAGTGGTAACCGGCCAGGTCCATGGACTCGCCCGGCGCCAGGCGCAGGTCGCGCTCGGCGCTGTTCTGGCTGGACAGCACTACCCCAAGGGCGCACACCGCGATACCAATGTGGGCGATCTGCATGCCCCAATAGCTGCGGGTCAGGGTGGGCAGGCCCTTGAGCAAACCCTTGTGGCGCGTTTTGTCGACGATGTCCCGCGCCCCCGCGAGCAACACCCAGGCTGCCAGCAGGAACGTCGCGAGTACCGCCCAATTGAAGTCGCCGTAGGCAAACCCGGCGATCACCGCCAGGGCCACGCTGCCGAGCAGCACCGGCATCAGCATGCCCGCCAGCCATTTCACCGGGGTGTCTTTCCAGCGCACCAGCACGCCGACCGCCATCACCACCATCAACAGGCCCATCAGCGGGATGAACAACGCATTGAAGTACGGCGGCCCCACGGACAGCTTGGCGCCGCTCAAGGCGTCCAGCACCAGCGGGTAGAGGGTGCCGAGCAGGATCATCGACGCGGCTACCACCAGCACCAGGTTGTTGCCCAACAACAGGGTTTCCCGCGACCACAGGTTGAAACCGACCTGGCTCTTGACCACCGGCGCGCGCAGGGCAAACAAGGTGAGCGAGCCGCCGACGACAAACAGCAGGAAGATCAGGATGAACACGCCGCGCTCAGGGTCTGAGGCAAACGCATGCACCGAGGTCAGCACGCCCGAGCGCACCAGGAAAGTGCCGAGCAGGCTGAGGGAAAACGCCGCGATGGCGAGCAGTACCGTCCAGCTCTTGAACACGCCACGTTTTTCGGTGACGGCCAGGGAGTGAATCAGCGCGGTACCCACCAGCCACGGCATGAAGGAGGCGTTTTCCACTGGGTCCCAGAACCACCAGCCGCCCCAGCCGAGTTCGTAGTAGGCCCACCATGAGCCCAGGGTGATACCGATACCGAGGAAGGCCCAGGCAACGATGGTCCATGGCCGTGACCAGCGCGCCCAGGCGGCGTCGAGACGACCGCCGAGCAAGGCGGCGATGGCAAACGCGAAGGCCACGGAGAACCCCACATAACCCATGTAGAGCATCGGCGGGTGCACGATCAGGCCGATATCCTGCAGCAACGGGTTGAGGTCGTGACCGTCCACCGGGATCTGCGGCAGGATGCGGGTGAACGGGTTGGAGGTCATGATCAGGAACAGCAGGAAGCCGATGCTGATCATGCCCATCACCGCCAGCACCCGCGCCAGCATCACTTGCGGCAATTGGCGCGAGAACACCGAGACGGCGAAGGTCCAGCCGCCGAGGATCAAGGCCCACAACAGCAATGAACCTTCGTGGGCACCCCACACGGCGCTGAACTTGTAGTACCAGGGCAAAGCGCTGTTGGAGTTGTTGGCAACGTAGGCGACCGAAAAATCGTCGGTCATGAAGGCGTAGGTCAGGCACCCAAAGGCGAACAGCAAGAAGGCAAACTGGCCCCAGGCGGCCGGCTGCGCCAGGCTCATCCACAGGCGGTCGCCGCGCCAGGCACCGAGCAAGGGCACCACGGCCTGGACCACGGCAAAGCACAGCGCGAGGATCATCGCCAACTGGCCCAGCTCCGGAATAAACAGTGCGAACGTCATGGCTCAGCCCTCCTTGACTGGGGTGGCGGGAGCGGTTTGGCCGCTGTCTTTCAAGGCTTTGGTGACCTCGGGCGGCATGTATTTTTCATCGTGCTTGGCCAGCACTTCGTCAGCCACTACCACGCCATCGGCGTTGAGCTTGCCCAGGGCGACAATGCCCTGGCCTTCCCGGAACAGGTCCGGGAGGATGCCGCGATAGGTGATGGTCACGGCCTTGTTGAAATCGGTGACGACGAAGGTCACGTCCAACGAATCGCCGGAACGCTTCAACGAGCCCTGCTCTACCATGCCGCCAGCGCGGATGCGCGTATCGACCGGTGCCTCGCCATTGGCGATCTGGGTGGGCGTGTAGAACAGGTTGATGTTCTGCTGCAGGGCGCTCAGGGCCAGGGTCACGGCAATGCCGACGCCGGCCAGGATGGCAAGGATGATCAATAGACGCTTTCTACGCAGCGGATTCACTTTTCGGTCTCCCGGCGCAGACGTCGCGCCTCTTGTTGCAGGTAACGCTTGCGGGCCAGGATCGGCGCGGCGACGTTGAGGGCCAGCACCGCCAGGCAGATGCCATAGGCCGTCCAGACATACAGGGCGTGGTGGCCCATGGCGAGAAAATCGCTGAAAGAAGCAAAACTCATCCACGTGCTCCCAGGCAATTTTGCACTTCGACTTTCACCCAACTGGTACGGGCTTCACGCTTGAGCACTTCAAGGCGCATGCGCAGCAGCAATACGGCGCCGAAGAAACAGTAGAAGCCCAGCACCATCAACAGCAACGGCGCCCACATCTCCACGGGCATCGCCGGTTTTTCGGTGAGGGTGAAGGTGGCGCCCTGGTGCAGGGTGTTCCACCACTCCACCGAGTACTTGATGATCGGGATGTTGATCACGCCGACAATCGCCAGCACCGCGCAAGCCTTGGCGGCGCTGTCACGGTTGCTGATGGCGTTGCCCAGCGCAATCAGGCCGAAATACAGGAACAGCAGGATCAGCATCGAGGTCAGGCGCGCATCCCACACCCACCACGAGCCCCAGGTCGGTTTGCCCCAGATCGCACCGGTCACCAGTGCCACGGCGGTCATCCATGCACCGATCGGCGCGGCGCATTGCAGGGCCACGTCGGCCAGCTTCATCTTCCATACCAGGCCGACGATGCCACACACCGCCAGCATCACATAGCAGGACTGGGCCAGCATCGCCGCAGGTACGTGGATATAGATGATGCGAAAGCTGTTGCCTTGCTGATAGTCCGGCGGCGCAAAGGCCAGGCCCCAGACCAGGCCAGTGCCGATCAGCAGGATGGCGGCGATACTCAACCACGGCAGCAGCTTGCCACTGATGCCATAAAACCATTTGGGCGAGCCGAGCTTGTGAAACCAGGTCCAGTTCATTGCTGTTTCCATCACGGTGCTTTTCGTCGTGGCGAAAAGCTCAGGGTCTTTACTGACTCAGCGTCATTGACGCCGGGTCAGACCTCATTATTCACCGACGCTGATTTTCAGGCCGGCGGCTATAGCAAAAGGTGTCAGGGTTACCGCCAGGGCGGTCAGGCTACCCAGCCACAAGAGGTAACCGGTCGCCGGCATACCCATGAGCGCGGCTTGCAACGCGCCACTGCCCAGGATCAACACCGGGATATACAAAGGCAGAATCAACAGGGCCAGCAACAGCCCGCCACGCTTCAAGCCGACCGTCAACGCTGCGCCCACCGCCCCCAACAGGCTGAGCACCGGCGTGCCGAGTAACAAAGACAGGAGCAGCACCGGCAGGCATTCAACGGGCAACCCAAGCATCATGGCAAGCAGTGGCGAGAGCAAGACTAGCGCCAAGCCGGAAAAAACCCAGTGTGCCAGCACCTTGGCCAGTACCAGAAGTGGCAACGGGTGCGACGAAAGGACCCACTGCTCCAGGGAACCGTCTTCGAAATCACTGCGAAACAGCCCGTCCAGCGAGAGCAGAACCGATAAAAGCGCGGCGACCCACACCAGTCCTGGGGACAAGGTTTGCAACAGTTTAGTCTCCGGGCCAACCGCCAGCGGGAACAGCGCGATCACGATGGCAAAGAACACCAGCGGGTTGGCCAGTTCGGCGGGGCGACGGCACAACAGCCGGGCTTCGCGGGCGACCAACAGGGCGAACACACTCATAGTGACCACCGCCCCAGGTCCAACTCACGGTAGCCAGCGGGCATGCGCGCCAAGGTGTGGTGGGTGGTGAGCACCACCAGGCCGCCTTGCTCGCAGTGCTGGGCCAGGTGTGCTTCGAGTTGAGCCACGCCTTGTTTGTCGAGGGCGGTGAAAGGTTCGTCGAGAATCCACAACGGCGGGCCGGGCAAGTACAAGCGGGCCAAGGCCACGCGGCGCTGCTGGCCGGCGGACAGGGTGTGGCAGGGAACGTCCTCAAAGCCCTTGAGGCCCACCGCGGCCAGGGCCTGCCAGATGGCGTCACGGGAAGCAGGATGATGCAGGGCGCTGAGCCAACTGAGGTTTTCTTCAGCAGTGAGTACGTCTTTGATGCCGGCGGCGTGGCCGATCCAGATCAGGTTGCGCGCCAGCTCGCTACGCTGTTCGTTCAAGGGCTTGCCGTTGAGATGCACCACGCCGGCCGTCGGCTGCATCAGCCCGGCCAGCAGGCGCAGCAGGCTGGTCTTGCCGCTGCCATTGGGGCCACTGATTTGCACCATGTCCCCACCCGTCAGCCGCAGGTCGAGTTGCTCGAACAGCAGGCGCAGGTCGCGTTCACAGGC
The DNA here is from genome assembly GCF_052046095.1 of Pseudomonas sp. 22072. Lineage (NCBI taxonomy): Bacteria > Pseudomonadati > Pseudomonadota > Gammaproteobacteria > Pseudomonadales > Pseudomonadaceae > Pseudomonas > Pseudomonas sp. 22072. Next base: position 37,716 of record NZ_JBQEQE010000014.1, on the reverse strand, counting down.
AAGCGCTACGGCTTCAAGAAGAGGGCTGGTCAAAAGATCGCGGGCCTTTACGGTTCAAGTCGGCGGTGCAGCGGCCGTTATAGAGAGATGCACAATAACGGCTTTGGCGACCGATTTTAGAGAGCTGGATCAAATAGTTGTGAGGTTTTTACCGCTCTCTTTGCAGACGGGCGGCATTATACATGCGATGCCCTACTCTAAAGAGGGCAATTTCCCCAGAGACGATGCGCACGATGACCGGCGAGATCAACCTTCCTCCACTGCCGCCAACCTCCGCACCCGGGCCCACTCCGCTGCCTGGGGCCGGCGCATTGCTCAAACTGCTGGAGCCGCAGGCCGGGTTGATCGACCCGGGGAAAACCGTGAACGCTGAGGTCATCGCGCTTAAACAAGGCGGCGAGGCCTTTCAGTTACTGCTCAAACTGACCCTCGAAGGCGGTCGCCAGGCGCTGGTGCAGGCCAGCAGTGCCCAGCCCTTGCCTCTAGGCAGCAATGTGGCGGTGAGCCAGACGCCTGCGGGCAACCTGGCCCTTACCTTGCAGCAAGCCATGAGTGCCAACGTGGCCGCTCTCACTCGCCTCGACACCCACCAGATGCCGGTGGGTACGTTGTTGCAAGCCAAGGTGCTGACCACGCAGATGCTGCCCCAGGGCACGGCGCAACCGGCGATCTATCGCTCGCTGGTGAGTGTGCTCAATAACGCCCTGGCCGGTGCCACCCTGACCCTGGAAAGCCCTCAGCCGCTGAGGGTGGGCAGCTTGCTCAGTGCTGTGGTGCAGAACGCGCAGACCCTGAACTTCGTACCGCTAAGCGGCCTGAAGGACCAACTGGCCGTGACGCAGCAACTTGCCACTCAGCAAAGTCGCCAAGGCTCGCTGGATGCGGTGTTCACCGCCTTGCAAAACCTGCCCCGTGGCGACAGCACATCGGCCGAACTGCGGGCCGCCGCCGAGCGATTGTTGGCGGCCTTGCCCGATCTGGCACAGGTCAGCAATCCCAAGGTGCTGGCCCAGGTGGTGCAGAACAGCGGCGCCTTTCTGGAAGCCAAACTGCTCGCCGGCCAGAACCCGCAAATGCCACCGTTGGACATGAAAGGCGCGCTGTTACGCCTGGTCGCAGACCTGCTGCCCGCCCTGCCCGCCAGCACCAACCTGAATGCGATCCTCGCCGCCAATACCCTGGCCCAGGTGTTGCCGCAATTTGTGCGCAGCCCGCTGAACACCCTCGGCCAGGTCGGCGCCCGGCAGATACCCGCCGGCTTCCCGCTGCCCGAAAGACTGATGGCAAAACTGGAAGGTGAAGGCGACCTGGAAAACCTGCTACGCCTGGCCGCTGGGGCGATCTCGCGCTTGCAGAGCCATCAACTGTCGAGCCTGGAACAGACCGGCACCACCGCCGACGGACGCCTGCAAACGACCTGGCAGTTGGAGATTCCCATGCGCACCCTGCAAGACATCGTGCCGTTGCAGGTCAAGTTCCAACGCGAGGAGCCCGCGCCAGACAAGGACCAGCCCGAGCGCAAGGATAAAAAAGACCCGAAACAAATGCTTTGGCGCGTCGAACTGGCCTTTGACATGGAGCCGCTGGGGCCGTTGCAAGTTCAGGCGCAGCTGTCCCAGGGCAAACTGTCCAGCCAGCTATGGGCCAGCCGCCCTTTCACGGCCAGCCTGATCGAAAGCCACTTGGGCAGCCTGCGTGAGCGCCTGGTCTCATCCGGGCTCAACGTCGGCGACCTGGATTGCCATCTGGGCACCCCGCCACGCGGGCCAAAAACCGGACTGGAGCAACGCTGGGTGGACGAAACCGCATGAAAAACGCCGACCCGCCCCGCCAGGCCATCGCCCTCAAGTACGACGGCCAACAGGCCCCTACCCTGACAGCCAAAGGCGATGATGCCCTGGCCGAAGCCATCCTCAAGCTGGCACGGGAGAATGAAGTACCGATCTATGAAAACGCCGAGTTGGTGAAGCTGCTGGCGCGCATGGAACTGGGGGACAGCATTCCGGAAGAGTTGTACCGCACGATTGCCGAGATCATTGCGTTTGCCTGGACGTTGAAGGGCAAGTTCCCGGCCGGCTACGACCCGGAGGCGGGGCCGGTGGAGCGGGATGTCACTGAGCAGGGTGACGATTACTGATTGCTCATAGGGCACATACACATCCAAATGTGGGAGCCGGCTTGGCTGCGATAGCCATCGGTACCTACACAACTTCGGCGCGACGCTGGATCTGTGGCGAGGGAGCTTGCTCCCGTGACGGCCTACCAACCGACGCAAATCTCCCTGACGCACCACGATCCAAATGTGGGAGCGCGGGGCGGCAGGTAAATAAGCGTCGGCTGGTCGGTCGTCACGGGAGCGAGCTCCCTCGCCACAGGTTTTGCGTCGTTCAGAGGTTGTGTAAATACCTATGGCTATCGCAGGCCAACCAGCTCCCACATTTTTAGCGCGCGGTCAGTTAAGGACTTCGCTCAAAGGAATGAAGTTGACCCGGTCGCCGATGGCCAGCGTGGTCCCTTCCAGCACCTCCACAAAGCCTTCAGCCCACGCCGCACTGCGCAGCACCCCGGAGCTTTGGTTGCGGTAGATGATCGCCTTGCCCTGTTCGATCCGCCCGCGCAGGTACTCGCGGCGGTTGCCGGGCTTGGGCCAGACGAACCCTGCCGGCACTTCGAAGCGCAGCGGCTGCACCTCCTGCACCCCTTGACGGCGCAGCAGATACGGGCGCGCCAGCAGCGCAAAAGTCACCAGGGTCGAGGCCGGGTTTCCCGGCAGGCCGATCACCGGCACGCCACGAAAATGCCCGAAGGTCAGCGGCTTGCCCGGTTTGATCGCCAGCTTCCACAGCGCCAGCTCACCCTCTTCCCGCAAGGCAATGCCGAGGAAGTCCGCTTCGCCCACCGACACACCGCCGGTCGAGAGGATCAGGTCTACGCTGCCCAGCCCCGCCAGGCGCGCGCGGGTCTGTTCCAGGTCATCCGGAAGGATCCCGGCATCGATCACTTCGCAGCCCATGCGCACCAGCCAACTGCACAGCACGCGGCGGTTGCTGTTGTAGATCTGCCCAGGGCCGAGCGGCAACCCTGGCTCGATCAGTTCGTCGCCGGTCGACAACACGGCCACGCGTACGCGCCGCACCACCTCGAGTCGATCACGTCCAAGAGACGCGGCCAAACCGAGTTCGATAGGGCCCAGGCGGGTGCCGGCACTGAGTACGGTCTCACCGACCGTGGTCTCTTGGCCCTGAGGCCGGATGTTGTCGCCCATCTGCAATGGCTCGGTGAAACTCACGCGCTGGTCGGTATGCACCACGGCGTTTTCCTGCATCTGCACGCAGTCAGCGCCTTGGGGCACCGGCGCGCCGGTAAAGATGCGTGCACAGGTGCCGGCCGCCAAGGGTTCAGGGGCAGTGCCGGCGAAAATCCGCTGGCTCACCACCAAGGGCTCGCCGGTCCAGTCCGCCAGGCGCACGGCGTAGCCGTCCATGGCACTGTTGGGCCACGGTGGCAGGTCGAGTGTGGAGATCAGGTCCAGGGCCAATACCCGGCCATCACACTCAGCCAGAGGCAGTACTTCCTGCTCGCGGATCGGCGCGGCGGCGGCCATGTCGAGCAAACGCTGCAGGGCTGCTTCCACCGGCATCAGGGCGCCGGTCTTGCCGGGCTTATCCACGGGATTCACAAGGTTCGGCCAGCTTCAGATGCGGAACGAAGTTGCATGGGCGGTGACGGTTATCCAACTGCTCGGCGAGGATGCCGTCCCAACCGGTGCGCACGGCATTGGTGGACCCTGGCAGGCAGCACACAAGAGTGCCATTGGCCAACCCCGCCAAGGCGCGCGATTGCACGGTGGAGGTGCCGATATCGGCCACGGAGATCTGGCGGAACAGCTCGCCAAAACCATCGACCTGCTTGTCGAGCAGGCAGCTCACCGCTTCAGGGGTACTGTCGCGACCGGTGAAGCCGGTGCCGCCGGTAATCAGCACCACCTGCACCACGTCTTCGGCGATCCAGTGGGCCACCTGGGCGCGAATCTTGTAAAGGTCGTCCTTGAGCAGCACGCGCTCGGCCAGGCGGTGGCCGGCGGCGGCAAGACGATCGACGAAGACCTGGCCGGAGGTGTCGGTCTCCAAGGTGCGGGTGTCGCTGACCGTCAATACAGCAATATTCAGGGGTACAAAGGGCGCATCGGCCTTGGCTTTCATGGCACGGTCCGGTTGTCGAAGGAACAGCCCGATGTTATATCACAGGCCCCTGTTTCCCTGCCGCAGCGCAACCACCATGACGTTTGAATTTTCTTCCCTGCCGTGTTCGATCCTGTTGCTGGCCGGTGGTCGCGGCCAACGCATGGGCGGGCAGGACAAAGGGCTGCTGGAATGGCAAGGCCAGCCCTTGATCGCCCACCTGCACCAGTTGGCCCGGCCGCTCACCGATGACCTGATCATCTCGTGCAACCGCAACCATGAACGCTACGCGCTCTATGCCGACCAACAGGTGAGCGATGACAACCCGGGCTTCCCCGGCCCGCTGGCAGGTATCCGTGCAGGACTCTTCGCCGCACGCCATGAGCATCTGCTGATATTGCCTTGCGATGTGCCGCAGATCGATGCGCGACTGCTCGCCGACCTGCGTGCGACCGCACGACGCAATCGGCAGCTACCGGTGATGGTGCGCCAGGGTGACTTCTGGGAACCCTTGCTGTGCGTCATCCCCACTCGCCTGAAAAACCAGGTGGAACAGGCGTGGCAAGCGGGGGAGCGCAGCCCGCGCAAGCTGTGGCTGCAACTGGGTGCCGTGGCGCTGGAATGTCCGGCCGATGACCCGCGCCTGGCCAATCTTAATACGCCCGAGCTGTTGCACCCCGGGGCTGGCATGTCAGAATGAACCCTGCACAAGGAACTTTGCCGGCGTCCCGTACGTCACAAGGTCAGCAATTTAAAAGTATTCTCTCGGAGACAAACTCATGACTCAACGGACCATCGCCGCTCTCATGCTTGCACTGGGCCTCGCCACCCTCGCCGGTTGCGCTTCGCCAACAGTGATCACCCTGAATGACGGTCGCGAAATCCAGGCCGTCGACACCCCGAAGTACGATGAAGATTCGGGCTTCTACGAATTCGAACAACTGGACGGCAAGCACACCCGTATCAATAAAGATCAGGTTCGCACCGTTAAAGACCTGTAAGCCTCAGCGCTTGCACACAAGGCCCGCCTCGCGCGGGCCTTGTTGTTCCTGGGGTTTACCAGTCCAGGGTGATCTGGCTGCGAAAGCTGCGTTGTTCACCGCTTACCGGGTCGATAAAGCGCACGCCCTGGGCCAGTAGCTTGAGTGGCTTGGCGTAATCGTCCTCGGCATCCTTGATCACTTCGGGGTAGAACGGGTCATTACAGATGCTCGCCCCGAGCGCCGTCATATGCACGCGCAGCTGGTGCTTCTTGCCGGTCACCGGGAACAGGCCGTAGCGCCATAGATCAGCGTTTTTCTCGCGCACCTCTACCGCCGTCTCGGTGTTGCTGGCACCCGGCCCTTCCTGCATGCGAAAGAAAGGTTCGCCATCCACCAAACGGCTTTTGTGCACCAACGGGAAGCTGAGGTGCGGCAAGGCCGGAGCGATGGCTTCATAGAATTTGTCGATACGTCGCGTGGGAAACAATTGCTGATAGGCCGAACGGCTGTGCGGGTTGGCGGAGAACAGCACCAACCCCGCCGTATGTCGGTCGATGCGATGCAGGGGCACCAGGGCGGGATTGTCCAGGCGCCGGATCAAGCGTCGCAACAAGGTGTGCTCGACGTACTCGCCAGCGGGTGTCACTGGCAGGAAATGCGGTTTGTCCGCCACCACCAGGTGCTCATCCGCGTACAGGATGTTTTCCAGCACCGGAATCACTTTCTCGTTGGGCACTTCGCGAAAGTAATAGATGCACAAGCCTTCCTTGTAGCCCAGGCCCAGGCTGATCGGGCTGCCATTGACATCCAGCACCCGGCCGCGGGCAATGCGGTCCAACCATTGTTCGCGGCCGATGGCCGGAAAGTGTGCGCACAGGCAATCGAGCACCGTCACCCAGGAGCCCGGCGGCAAGTACAGGGTGCTGGCTTGGTGCTGGGAGGGGGAAAAAATGGAAGTGGACATGCCGACGCTCAAAGCCTGGAAAACAGGCGGGCATTATCGCCCATGGCGCGCGATTGCCTAGGGCCTATCTCAGGCCTTGGCCAGTTGAGCTCGCAGCACCGGCGAGGCGCTTGCCGCCTCGGTGAATTCCTTGAGCCAGCGCAGCACGTCCACCGCTTCCCAACGACCCGGGTCATACAACGCGTAGAGCAAGCCCTGATAACCCACCACATCCAGCTGCTTGTGATAACCGGCGCGCTGGAACAGCGCCTCGATTTCCGCGAAGCAGGTGTTGAAATGCACTTTGTTAAACGGCGTCTTGCCTTCCGTGACCAGGCCATCGAGGCGCAGTTCGTTCACCGCGTCACGCACCACATCGGCGGACATGCGATTGACGCTGCTTTTAAGTTGTTCAACATTCACCACGGGCGTTCCCTCTATTCAATCGCTGTACGAATATACAGTAACTTAATATTTGGAAAGCCGCCATCGCATAAATCTCAACGCAGGAAGGTAACCACCTGCGCGGTGTCGAACGGCCAGTCCAGTTCCGCCCCGGTGTCCGTGCGGCGAAGCACCGGAATCCGCAGGCCGTAGACGTCTGTCAGGTCCTCCGGATCGGCGATATCCACCAACTCCACCAACAACCCGTGCTCGACGAGCGGCATGACTTCGGCTTCGGCAATCTCACACAGATGGCAACCCAGGGTGCCGAACAGCTGGCATTCAGGAAGCATGATGAAAGGACTCGAACAAGAAACGAACATCCATTCTAATCCCAACAAGCCCCTGTAGGAGCGAGCTTGCTCGCGAAAAACTCCCGCGCGCCGTGTTCACTCAGGAACCCCGCGTTATCGTTGACGTTTTTCGCGAGCAAGCTCGCTCCTACGGTGCAAAAAGCCTGATCCAGATCACCATGGCCTATAACTGATTCAGCGATTCTTGCGGCTTTTTGCCGCTCGCCCCGCAACGGAGATGCCTGTGTTCGCCAACCTGCTGATTATTCTGGCCTCGTCCCTGGTGGTGATTGCACTGTTTCGCCGGCTGCAGCTGCCGCCCGTGCTGGGCTACCTGTGCGTAGGCCTGGCAGTGGGCCCCACCGCGCTGGACTGGGTCAATGACAACGAAGACCTGCCGGACCTGGCCGAGATGGGTGTGGTGTTCCTGCTGTTTTCCCTGGGGCTTGAGTTTTCCCTGTCGAGAATGTTGGCGCTGCGCAGCGTGGTATTTGGCCTGGGCAGCCTGCAAGTGCTGGGGTGCGGGGCATTGCTGGGCGCGTTATTGATGAGCTTTGGCCTCGCACCTGGCGTCGCGTTGTTACTGGGCGCAGGGCTGGCGTTATCGTCCACCGCCATTGTCAGCAAGGAGTTGACCAGCCTGGGTGAGGTCTTCAGCAGTCATGGGCAGAATGCGATCGGCGTGTTGCTGTTCCAGGATGTCGTAGCGGTGTTGCTGCTGACATTGGTACCGGTATTTGCCGGCAGCAGCGACCAAGCCTGGTACTGGGCGCTGCCGCTGACCTTGGGCAAGACCGTGGTGCTGTTCGTGGGCCTGTTGTTCGCCAGCCGCTGGTTGCTGCCGCGCCTGTTCCGTGAAGTCGCCGCGTCTCATTCGGCGGAACTGTTTGTGCTGCTGGCGCTGGTGATTGTCTTGCTCACCGCCTGGCTCACCCACCTGCTGGGCCTGTCCCCTGCCCTCGGTGCATTCCTGGCCGGCATGCTGCTGGGGGAAAGTCATTACCGACACCAGATCGAAGCCGATATCCGCCCGTTTCGCGACATCCTGCTGGGGCTGTTTTTTGTAAGCATCGGCATGCTCATCGATCTGCAGTTGTTCGTCAGCCACAGCCTGTTGATCCTCGGCCTGACGCTCACGCTGATGCTGGTCAAAGGCAGCGTCGTCGCGGCGCTGGTCAAGTGGCGTAACAGTGACACCGAAACAGCCTGGCGCAGCGGTCTGGCGCTGGCCCAGGGCGGCGAGTTTTGTTTTGCGCTGATGGCGCAGATGCAGCAGAGCCGGTTGATTCCCGATGAGTTCAACGGCCTGCTACTGGCTGCCACCTTCTGCTCGATGCTGCTGACACCGCTGCTGTTACGTGCGGCACCGGCCATCGCGCTGCGCCTGCATCGCAAGCCCAACCAGCAAGTGCAACTGGAACACATCACCGCGCTCAACGCTCAATTGCACGGACACGTGGTGATTTGCGGGTATGGCCGGGTAGGCCAGTCCATCGGGCGCTTTATGCGCCGCGAACAACAGGCTTTTATCGCCCTGGATGATGACCCCGAACGGGTGCAGGAAGCCGCCACCGAGGACAGCAGTGTGCATTACGGCGACTGCCGCCGTGGTGCATTGCTCAGCGCCGTCGGCCTGGAACGGGCGCGGTTGGCGGTGATCGCGGTGGACAACAGCGATGTCGCCCTGGTGGTGCTCAAGGAGGCGCGGCAGATCAACCCAGACGTGCCGATCCTGGTGCGCACACGCGATGACAGCCAGTTGGCTGAACTCAAGGCCGCGGGCGCCAGCGAGGTGGTGCCCGAGTTGCTGGAGTCGAGCCTGATGCTCGCCTCCCACGCCCTGATCCTGCTGGGCCTGCCGGACCAACAGGTGCAGGCGCGAGTGAATGAAGTACGGCGCAACCACTATCGCCTGCTGCACGGTTTCTACCCACCGCCACACACTGACGAAGACGCGCCGATCAGTCCTGACTGACCGCGCCGATCTTGTGGATCGACAGGTCCGCACCGTAATACTCCTGTTCCTGGCTCAAGCGCAGCCCTTGCACGCGCTTGATCACGCCGTACACCAGCAAGCCGCCGCCAAATGCTACCGCCACGCCCAGCCCGGTGCCGATCAACTGGCTGATCAGGCTCACGCCGCCCAGTCCACCCAGGGCAGCCTGCCCGAAGATGCCGCAGGCAATGCCGCCCCACACGCCACACAAGCCATGCAACGGCCACACGCCCAGCACGTCGTCGATCTTCCAGCGCACCTGGGCAGCGATAAAGCACCACACGAACAAGCCGCCAGCGACCACGCCCGTGACCAGCGCGCCCACCGGATGCATCAGGTCGGAACCGGCGCAGATTGCCACCAACCCGGCCAACGGACCGTTGTGCAGAAAACCGGGATCATTACGGCCAATTACCAGGGCAGCCACGGTGCCGCCGACCATGGCCATCAGCGAATTGACGGCCACCAGACCACTGACGCCATTGAGGGTTTGCGCGCTCATCACGTTAAAGCCGAACCAGCCCACGATCAGAATCCACGAGCCCAGCGCCAGGAAAGGAATGCTCGACGGCGCAAACGCTACCAGGCGCCCTTCACGATAACGCCCATTGCGCGGGCCCAGCAGCAACACCGCCGCCAGCGCCAGCCAGCCGCCCATGGCGTGAACCACCACGGAACCGGCAAAGTCGTGGAAGCTGGCGCCAAAGGTTGCGAGCAGCCATGCTTGCAGGCCAAGGTTGCCGTTCCATACCAGGCCTTCGAAGAACGGGTAGATAAACGCCACGATCAGCGCGGTGGCACACAGCTGCGGGGCAAACTTCGCACGCTCGGCAATCCCGCCGGAAATAATTGCCGGAATCGCCGCGGCAAACGTCAGCAGGAAGAAAAACTTCACCAGGCCGTAGCCATGATCGGCGCTGATCACCGCGGCCGGTTGCAGGAAGCTCACACCGTAGGAGATCCAATAGCCTATAAAGAAATAGGCCAGCGTTGAAATCGCGAAATCACTGAGGATTTTCGACAAGGCGTTGACTTGGTTCTTCTGCCGTACCGTGCCAACTTCAAGGAAGGCAAAGCCGGCGTGCATGGCCAGCACCATGACCGCGCCAATCAGAATGAACAAGGTATTGGAGCTGTGGACGAGGGTGTCCACCGCGCTTTGCAAGTTTTCCATGGAGGTTGGCAGGCCTGCATCAAGGCAAAAAGCACCAAAGCGGTTCAAGCCAGGGTTTAGCGCACTAAATTGGCACCGCCGGCTCCGCCTTTCTTCAGAGGGCGTGAACCGCTTTAGCGCAGCGATCAACACAACAGGCCGTTGCCGAAAGGGTTTTTCCGCGAAATTAAGCGATTTAGGGTAAGGTTTTCCAAGGTTTTCACCTCGACCGCCCGGATTCAGCGCAGGCTCCAAGGCCTGCGCACCAAGGCAAAGCAAAAGCTGTACCACACAATTGCAATGAACCTTCAGCGAACGCCGCGACTCGAAACCACACGTACAGATCAGCTACCCACGGAGATAACCATGGCCGGTAAAACAGCAAAGACTGCTCAAGAGATACTGATGGAGGATTTTCAAACCCTGGTCAGCGATACCGAAAAGCTGCTGGACGACACTGCCGTGCTGGCCGGTGACCAGGCTGACGAGTTGCGCACCAAGATCCACGAGAGCCTGCTCAAGGCCCGCGAGACCCTGCAACTGACCGAAGACTCATTGCGCGAGCGCGGCCAGGCGGCAATCACCGCCACCGAAGACTACGTGCAAGCCAACCCATGGCAGTCAGTCGGCATTGCTGCCGGCGTAGGCTTTTTGATCGGTCTATTGGCTACAAGGCGCTAACCATGTCTATCGGCGAATCCAGCTCATCCACGAGCGCACATTCCTCAGCAAGCGGTTCAACTTCCCGACGCCTGGGCGCAGCTGTGCTGGGCTTGCTGCACAGTCATGTCGAGTTGTTCGGCATTGAATTACAAGAGCAAAAGGCCCGTACCGTCAGCCTTTTGCTATTTGCCGGCCTGGCATTGGTGTTTGCCCTGCTGTTGCTGGTGGGGTTGTCGACGCTGGTGATGATCCTGGTGTGGGACACGGGCTATCGCCTGACCGGCATCATCTGCCTCTGCGTGTTCTACAGCCTGGCCGCTGCGTTCTGCGGTGTGCGCTTGAAGGCGGCGGTATTCGATGAGTCCACGCCCTTCCACGCCACGCTCGAAGAACTGGCCAATGACCGGGAGCGCCTGCTGCCATGAGCATGACTGAAATCCCGCAAAATACTTCTCGCCGGGAAATGCGCAAAGCCTTGATTCGCCTGCGCATGGAAATGCACCGCCAGGAAATCCGTCATGAGTCCCAACAACTCATGGCGCCCCTGCACAAAATGCGCAACATGCGCCACAACTGGCAGGACAGCCTGGGCATCAAGCACGCGCCGTTGTGGGGTGTGGCGGCGGTTACGCTGATGGGCTTCTTTACCGGCAAGGGCGCCAAGGGCGGCAGTATCAGCAGCATCACGCGCCTGGTGCGGCTGGGTGCCGGCTTGATCCCCCTGATCAAGTTGGCCATGCAAGGCTCTTCGCGCAAAAGCTGACCCTCGTTAGCCGATGACCGCAATGACCAGACACCTGCTGGTCATTGCGGTTTTTTGCGCTGCCTGTTAATTGATACCGACGCGGCCGACCGCTGGATTCGCCTGCCCTTGAAGGCCGAACCGGGAAGCTGGAACTGTCATTCACACTACGGAGAGCCTGCGCCTTGGATTGGCCCACCCTGCTAACCCGCGAACGTCTTGGAAAACCCCTGCACAGCCCTGAAGAACTGGGCCGCAGCCCCTTCCACAAAGATCACGACCGCATTATTTTCTCCGGCGCATTCCGGCGCCTGGGACGCAAGACCCAAGTGCATCCGGTTTCGAGCAACGACCATATCCACACACGCTTGACCCACTCCCTGGAAGTCAGCTGCGTGGGGCGCTCACTCGGCATGCGCGTGGGCGAAACCCTGCGCAGCGCCCTGCCCGACTGGTGCGACCCCAGCGACCTGGGCATGGTGGTGCAATCGGCCTGCCTGGCCCATGACATCGGCAACCCGCCATTCGGGCATTCCGGCGAAGACGCCATTCGCCACTGGTTCCAACAGGCCGCCGGGCGAGGTTGGCTGGATGGCATGAGCAGCGCCGAACGCAATGACTTCCTTAACTTCGAAGGCAATGCCCAGGGCTTTCGGGTACTCACCCAACTTGAATACCACCAGTTCGACGGCGGCACGCGGCTGACCTACGCCACCTTGGGCACGTACCTCAAATACCCCTGGACTGCCCGTCACGCCGACTCGCTGGGCTACAAGAAACACAAGTTCGGCTGTTACCAGAGCGAGTTGCCAATTCTTGAGCAGATCGCCCACAAGCTTGGCTTGCCCCAGTTAGAGGAACAACGGTGGGCGCGTCACCCGCTCGTCTACCTGATGGAGGCAGCCGACGACATCTGCTACGCGTTGATCGACCTGGAAGATGGCCTGGAAATGGAGCTTCTGCAGTACAGCGAAGTGGAGTCGTTGTTGCTCGACCTGGTCGGTGATGACCTGCCACAAACCTATCGCCAGCTGGGCCCATTGGACTCTCGCCGACGCAAGCTGGCGATCCTGCGTGGCAAAGCCATCGAGCACCTGACCAATGCGGCTGCGCAGGCGTTTGTCGAACAGCAGGACGCCCTGCTGGCCGGCACGCTGCAGGGAGACCTGGTGGAGCATATGCACGGCCCGGCAAAGCGCTGCGTGCTGGATGCCAAAGACATGGCGCGCAAGAAAATTTTCCAGGACAAGCGCAAGACATTGCATGAAATCGGCGCTTACACCACCTTGGAAATCCTGCTGAACGCGTTCTGCGGCGCGGCCCTTGAACAACATGGCGGGCGAACACCGTCGTTCAAGAGTCGGCGCATTCTCGATTTGCTGGGCAACAGCGCGCCGGACCCCGCCTGGCCACTGCACGCCTCGTTCCTGCGAATGATCGACTTCATTGCCGGTATGACCGACAGCTACGCCACCGAAATGGCACGGGAAATGACTGGGCGTTCCAGCCCTCAGTAACGCTTGCATCCGACCGCCTGTTCCCTGAAACGAATTGCCCTACGATGGGAACAGAGCGGACTGATCGAATTCGTACAAGCATCCGAAGAATAATCACGCGTTCCCAACCGACCGAGCAATTCTACTGCCCCCATCGACGCTTGCCTCACTGTGTGCTTTCTATGCCCAGATACTCTCTTCGTATTCTTTTGGTGGAGGATCACCCGTTTCAACTTCTGGCCACCCAATGCCTGCTCAACAGCTTCGGCTTCGATCAACTGACTGCGGTGGAAAACGCAGAGCAGGCCATACGCACAATGAGCCAGTCCGAACATCCCTTTGACCTGATGTTGTGCGACCAATGCCTGCCCGACCTGCCCGGACTTGAACTAGTGGAAATCGCCAGCCGTCGGCGCTTCATTACCAGCGCTATTCTGTTAAGCGGGTTACCCACGCCAGAACTGATGAGCCTGACAAAACAAGCCTCGCAACGAAGTCTTCCGCTTCTTGGCTATTTATCAAAACCGTTGAACAAGGACGAACTTGAAAAGTTAATCGGCTTAACTTTTACCCCCCCCTACGTAGGACTTTAAACATCTTCTTCGACGAAATACGCTACGAAGCCCGCCGTAAAAACTCAAGCCTATCACCATGCCACGATTGCGTTTGAAACGCTCACATGCTCTGTCACGACTACCCATCAACTTGTAGGCGTATACCTTTTTAATTGTAGGAACTTTCCTGTTTTGCATCTACTGCTCGTGCGCTTCATGCCGTGCCCTTATCTTCTGAGCTAATGTGCCCGCTTTATTTGCACCTGCATGGAATGTGATTATGAACTCAGTTTTTATTATCGATGACCACCCCGTTATCCGGCTTGCTATTCGAATGTTGCTGGAGCACGAAGGTTACAAGGTCGTCGGCGAAACAGACAACGGGTGCGATGCCATACAAATGGTCCGTGAGTGCCTTCCAGACTTGGTGATTCTGGATATCAGCATCCCGAAACTCGACGGTCTCGAGGTGCTCTGCCGATTCAATGCCATGAACACCTCCATGAAGACCCTGGTGCTCACGGCCCAGTGCCCAACGCTATTTGCTACGCGGTGCATGCGCTCGGGCGCCGAAGGCTATGTGTGCAAGGAGGGTGACCTGAGCGAATTGCTGAGCGCCATTCGCGCTGTCCTGTCCGGCTACAACTACTTCCCCAGCCAGGCATTGAGTGGCCCCGGAGCCGAAGGCATGGATGTCCAGGAGCTGGAACTGTTCAAGTCAGTTAATGACCGAGAGTTGATGGTCCTGCAACTTTTTGCGCAAGGTCGCACTAACAAGGAAATTGCCAAAGGTATGTTTTTAAGCAACAAGACGGTCAGTACTTATAAAAAGAGACTCATGCAGAAACTCAAAGCCAAATCCTTGGTAGAACTCATCGAGATGGCAAAACGAAACGCGCTAGTGTGAGAAAGCGGATGCCCAGGCGTATAAAGGACTATCTGATTATATTAAGTGCCGGTTTGTACTTCAGCACTACCGTGCTGGCGGAGCACCAAACCAGCCCGGAACGTTTCACCCTCTTGAGTCGTGCGGGAGCTGTTCAACTGGACACTCATTTTGACAAGGCCCAGCGCCAGTGGCTGCAGAACAAACGTGAACTCACGCTGGGGACATCCACACCTGATTACCCGCCCTTCGACCTCACTTCCAGCGGCCATGACTACGAAGGCCTTACCGCCGACTACGCAGGATTACTGGCCAAGGCACTCTCCCTGCCAATCAATGTGATGCGCTACCCCTCCCGAGCGGCGGCCATTCGCGCCCTGGAAGACGGGGAAATTGACCTGCTGGGCTCCTCAAACGGGTTTGAAGCTGCGACGCCAAATCTTATCCTCTCCGAACCCTATGCCGTGGACCAGCCGGTGCTGGTCACGCGCGAGGGAGAAACCCGCAGCCTCAGCGAAGGCCTCGATGGGCTGCGCCTGAGCCTTGTCTATCACTACCTGCCGCTCAATGAGGTGGAGAAGCTGTACCCCAAGGCGAGCATCCGCGCCTACCCGTCCTATCAGAATGCCTTGAATGCAGTGGCCTTCGACCAGGCGGATGTGTTTCTCGGTGACACCATTTCCACCCATTACATGATCAACAAGGGCTATCTCAAGAACATTCGCATGGCCAACTTCGGCAAACATGAAGCTTATGGTTTCAGTTTTGCCACGCGCCAGGACAACCGGATGCTCCTCAGCATTGTCGATTCAGCCCTGGCCTCAGTGCCCATCAACGAAAGGGACAGTATTGCCAAGCGCTGGAGCGCCGGCAGCGACATCCTGCTGACCGACAAGAAGCTGCAACTGACCCAGCGCGAAGAGCGCTGGCTCAAAGAGCATCCGGTGGTCACCGTGGTCGTCAACGAAACTTTCGCGCCCCTGACGTTCTTCGATGCAGACGGCAACTTTCGCGGCATCACCGCCGACTTGCTGGAGTTGATTCGCTTGCGCACCGGACTGCGTTTTTCGGTGCAGCGCGGGCGCGATGTCAGCGCGATGATCGATCAGGTCGCGACCCAGAAAGTCGATATGATCGGTGCCATCGTGCCCAGCAACGAACGAGATTCGCAGCTTAATTTCAGCCGCCCCTACCTGGAAAACTCCTATGTATTGTTGACACGCAGAGAGCAAGGTGCCCCCTCGAACATGGAGCAGATGGCAGGAAAGCGTCTGGCAATCACCCGAGGCAACCCACTGGCCGCGACCTTGAGCAAAGACTTCCCGCAGGTTCAACTGGTGGAAACCAGTGATACGTTCAGAGCATCGGAGCTGCTAGCACAGGGACAAGTGGATGGGGCAGTGAATACCTTGGTGATCGCCAACTATTTCCTGTCATCCCAGGTCTTCCAGGATAGATTGCAAATAAGCGCCAGCATCGGCACGACCCCAGCGACCTTCTCTCTTGCTACCTCGCGCCAAGCCACGGAATTGAGCTCGATACTCGACAAGGCGCTGCTCAGCATTGCCCCGGATGAAATGGGCGTAATCAACAGTCGCTGGCGTGGCTACACCGCCGCATCGGACAGCTACTGGCGTAATTACCATCAACTGATCGCGCGAATCATCATCGGCACCGGGCTGTTGCTGTTGATATCCCTAGCCTGGAACGCCTACATGCGTCGCCAGATCAAGCATCGAAAAATGGCCGAACGTGCCCTCAACGATCAGTTCGAGTTCATGCGTGCACTGGTCAATGAGACGCCCCATCCGATCTACGTGCGCGACCGCAATGGGTTGTTGCAGACCTGTAACGACAGCTACCTGCAGGTGTTCGACGTCAAGCGCGAAGAGGTGATCGGCAAAAGCGTGACCCAGATGACCATGGCGCTGGCGTCGGAGGCAGCCCAGTATCATGCTGACTATCTGCGTGTGGTGGCCGAGGGTAACCCGCTGATCCTCGATCGCAGCCTGCATATCCACGACAAGAAACTGACCATCTATCACTGGATCCTTCCCTACCGCGACTCTACGGGTGAAGTCCAGGGCATCATCGGTGGCTGGATCGATATCAGTGACCGACGCCAGCTATTCGATGAACTACGCGCTGCCAAGGAGCGCGCCGACGAAGCCAACCGCGCCAAGAGCACGTTCCTGGCTACCATGAGCCACGAGATTCGTACCCCGATGAACGCTGTGATCGGCATGCTCGAACTGACGCTCAAGCGCGCCGACCAAGGACACCTTGACCGTCCGGCGATCGAGGTGGCGTACAACTCGGCCAGAGACCTGCTGGAGCTGATCGGTGACATTCTCGACATCGCGCGTATCGAGTCCGGCCGCCTCAGCCTGGCGCCGGAGCGCGTCAACCTGCGGGAGGTAATTGAATCAGTGGTGCGCGTCTTCGACGGTCTCGCACGGCAGAAAACCCTCAGCCTGCTACTGGAGTTCAAACCCGACCTGAACGATATCGAGGTGCTGATAGACCCGCTGCGCTTCAAGCAGGTGCTATCGAACCTTGTGAGCAACGCGATCAAGTTCACCGAACAAGGGCAGGTCAAGATCAAGGTCGAGCTGCAGCCTACCCAGGCCCCGGAGCAGATCGAGCTGAAACTGGTGGTGGAAGACACCGGCATCGGCATCAGCCGGGATGACCAACAGCGCCTGTTCGAACCCTTTGCCCAGGCAGACAACTCCGGGCAACTGGCGCGCAGTGGCGCGGGCCTGGGGCTGGTGATCTGCCGCAGCCTGTGCGCGATGATGGGCGGCCAATTGAGCCTGAGCAGCGTGCCCATGGTCGGCACCCAGGTGCACGTCAACCTGAGCATGCCTCGCCTGCAAGCGATCCAGGCGGTGGGTGAACACACGCCGCCAACGCCGGCCACCGCACGGGTGCTTAACGTACTGGTGGTAGACGACCATCCGGCGAATCGACTGCTGATGTGCCAGCAATTGGGCTACCTGGGGCATAAATTCATCGCTGCCGAGCACGGAGCCGCAGGGTTCCAGGCCTGGCGTAAAGAGCACTTCGACCTGGTAATTGCCGACTGCAACATGCCCATCATGAATGGCTACGAACTGAGTCGTTCAATCCGTGAATATGAGCAACGCGAACAATTGGTGCCCTGCGTGGTACTGGGCTTTACCGCCAACGCCCAGCCGGAGGAAAGGCAACGGTGCGTGCAAGCCGGCATGGATGACTGCCTGTTCAAACCCATCAGCCTTACCGTATTAGAGCGCCAACTGGCACATATCGCCCCTGAAACCGTGCCCCAACGGCTGGACCTCGAATGCCTGGAAGCGCTGACCGGCGGTGATCCACAGTTGAGTCGACGCTTGCTGGAGGAGCTGCTGAGCAGCAGCCTTCACGACCGCAAGGTCCTTATCGAACTGCGGGATCGACACGCGCCCCCCTCGGACATCATTGAGCAAGCCCACAAGATCAAGGGTGCCGCCCGCATCGTTCAAGCCCATTCGCTGGCGGGGCAATGCGAAGCCTTGGAGCAAACCTGTTCTCGCAATGAGGAGTGGGCCGTGATCGAAAGCGGCATCAGGGCCCTGGAACAGCTCATGCTGGAATTGGAGAAGATGCTGCGGGTTCAACTCGATGAACTGCAAGCCCCATAGCACCAGGGCCCGTCGTGGCGGGAGCGAGCAAATGCGCTCCTACCGCGACCAGCATAAGTACCCACTGCTTCAGCAGTCGGTCAACTGCAGGAAAATCTCCGCCAGCCGCTCAATCCCCTCCTGGTCCTGAGGGGTAAAGCGGCCCAGCAATGGGCTGTCGAGGTCAAGGACACCAATCAGTTGGCCGTCCTTGACCAATGGCACCACCAATTCACTGTTCGAAGCGCTGTCGCAGGCGATATGGCCTGGGAACGCGTGCACGTCCTCCACGCGCTGGGTTTTCCGTGAGGCCGCAGCCGCACCACACACGCCGCGACCAAACGGAATGCGCACACAGGCGATCTGCCCCTGAAAGGGCCCAAGCACCAGCTCTTCGTTACGATTGAGATAAAAGCCAGCCCAGTTCAAGTCATCCAACTGGTTGAACAGGAACGCGGAAAACTGCGCACTGTTGGCAATAAAATCGCGCTCATAAGCCAGCAATGACTCCAGTTGCGCGCAGAGCATGGCATAGCCATCAAGGCCGCTGCCGGCCTGTTGTAAATCGATCATGGTTGACGTTCCAGCAATTTAAGACCCACCCAGTAACGGGCGAATTGATAGGCGCACCGGCCATTGCGGTTGCCGCGCCCAGTGGCCCAACGCACCGCGAGAACGTCAAGCTGCTCATCGCGCTGCCACTGCAAGCCGGCCTTGCTGGCCAACTCACCGATCCAGTGTTCCACCACATCCAGGAAATGCTCCTGGGTAAAGGGGTAGAACGACAACCACAAGCCAAAACGATCCGATAAGGCAATCTTGTCTTCAACCGCCTCGCTCGGGTGCAATTCGCCGTCCACGCGTTTCCAGTTGTCATTGTCGCTCTGGTTTTCCGGCACAAGGTGGCGACGGTTAGACGTGGCGTACAGCAGCACGTTTTCCGGCGCCTGTTCCAGGGAACCATCCAGCACGCTCTTGAGCACGCGATAGTCACCTTCGCCGGCCTCGAACGATAGGTCATCGCAAAACAAAATGAAGCGTTGTGGTAGCTTGACTAGTTGCTCGACCACCCGCGGCAGGTCAGCCAGGTGGTCACGCTCGATCTCGATAAGACGCAGGCCGGCGTTAGCGTGCTGGGCGAGCAAGGCCCGGACCATGGAAGACTTGCCGGTGCCACGCGAACCCCATAACAGGGCGTGGTTGGCGGGTAACCCATCAAGGAACTGTTGGGTGTTGCGCGCCAGTTGTTCACGTTGTTTGTCGACACCGATCAGGTCCGACAGGCGCATGTCCAGGCTCACTTCCAACGGTAACAGGAAGCCATTGCGACCTTCGCGCTGCCAGCGGGCGGCCAGGCATTGGTGCCAGTCGATCGCCTGGCGTGGGGCGGGTAACAACGGTTCCAGGCGAGCCAGCACCGCATCGGCGCGCTCAAGAAAGGCATTCAATCGAGAATCCACAGCTATTCCTCTGGCAACTTCTTGCAAAAGATGGCGTATTGGCAACCCTGCGGCAAACTGTAGGGCTGCATCAAACAAACGATTCATGCCGGGCGAGCCAAAGCTTGTGGATGTTCAGCTATGCTTGCCGGGCGAAGGGAAACGCTAAGTGGTTCAACACTCGATGGATATCAAGTTCGCCCACCGCTTGTCTTATAAACAAGCCAGATTGACTGTGCTGGTCGGTTTCGTCTTGGGAACCCTGCTCAGTCTGATCCAAATCGGCATTGATTATGCCAGTGAAGACGCATCCATCAACCGTGAAATACGCTCACTGATTGAAATCAGCCATAACCCGGCGTCAAGAATCGCCTACAACATCGATGCCGAACTCGCCCAGGAACTGACCTTGGGCCTGCTGCACTCCCCCGCCATCATCCGCGCGCAGTTGATCGACAACAATGGCGTGGTGCTGGCCGACGTCAACCGTCCGCGCAAGGAAAGCAACTATCGGCCGGTCAGCGATTTTCTGTTTGGTGCCAATCGCCAATTCGAAGACCGACTGTTTCTCAGCCATATGCCCAACGACTCCCTTGGTGTGTTACGCCTGGACGTCGATACTTATGCCTTTGGCAGCCGTTTCCTGCATCGCGCCGAGATCACTCTGCTCAACGGCTTCGCCCGCAGCCTGCTGCTCACCGGGATTTTGCTCGGCCTGTTCTACGTAATGCTCACCCAACCGCTGGTGCGCATTATCCGCGAGCTGAGCACACGCAAACAGGCGCGCCTGGATTGCCCACCGGGGCATGAACACGATGAAATCGGCGTGCTGGTCAGCGTCGCCAACCAACAATTCGAAAACATGGAAACCGAGATCCAGCAACGGCGCCATGCCGAAGATCGCCTCACGGAGTATTTGGGGCAACTGGAAAATATCGTTTCTGCGCGCACCCTCGAACTCAAGGCCAGCAACCAACGCTTGAGCCAGTCCAACGATGAGCTGGAGGCGGCGAAAATGACTGCGCTGGGCATGGCTCAGGCACGGGCAGCATTCCTGGCCAATATGAGCCATGAAATTCGTACGCCGCTCAATGGGTTGCTGGGCATGATTGCCCTCTCACTGGATAGCCCGCTGACCGCCGAACAGCGCCAGCAACTGTCCATTGCCCATGACTCAGGCAAAGTGCTGGTGGAGTTGCTCAACGATATTCTTGACCTGTCCAAGTTCGACGCCGGCCAGCTGGAACTGGAGCATATCCCGTTCGACCTGGGTTCATTGGTGGAAGACACCGCCAACCTGCTCTCGCAAAATGCTGCTCCGAGCGTGGAGCTGACCTGCCTGATCGACCCGCAATTTCCCGCCCAGGTGGTCGGCGACCCTACCCGTGTGCGGCAGATCGTCAGTAACTTGCTCTCCAACGCCTTGAAGTTCACCCGCTTTGGCCGCGTCGATGTGCGCCTGCGCGCCTTGGAAGGTCGGGTCAGCATTGAAGTATGCGATACCGGCATTGGCATCGCCCAGGAAGCCCAGGTGAAAATCTTCCAGCCGTTCACCCAGGCCGGCGCTGGCATTACCCGCCAGTTTGGCGGGACGGGATTGGGCCTGGCGTTGACTCATAACCTGTGCGAAGCCATGCAAGGCCGCTTGAGTATCAGCTCGGAGGTGGGCTTTGGCAGCCAGTTCTGCGCCGACCTCCCACTGCCCGCGCATTTGCCTGCCATGCGCTATGCACCGCTCACGGGCGAGGTGATCGCCATCACCAACGCCGGCGGCGGGCTGACGGAGCTGCTCACCACGCTATTGCCCTCTTGGGGGCTGACACCGCGCTGCTATTCCCAGGACGATGATTTGAGCGGGCTGGCGCCCGACCTGTTGATCACCGACTGCCCTGAATGCTTGTTCCGCTTGCGCCCGGGCATCAGCGCGCCGATTCTGCTGGTTACCGCCTATGGTAACTTTTTGCCCAGCGAAGAAGTCACGGCCCTGGCGCCGCTGCAGCAACAAGCGCGCCCATTGAGCCGCAACGCGCTGTACCAGATCCTGCAACGCAACCTGCGCAGCGGCGCGCAACTGGTGCTCGACCCGGTCCAGATAGAAACCGCACCGCTTGCGCACCGCGCGCGCATCCTGCTGGTGGAGGACAACGCGGTCAATCAACTGGTGGCCAAGGGCATGCTCAGCAAGCTCGGGTGTGAGGTAATCGTCGCGGCCCATGGCGGTGAAGCCCTCAAGCTTCTGGAGGACCAGCGCTTCGACTTGGTGTTGATGGACTGCAACATGCCTGTGATGGATGGCTATGAGGCCAGCCGACAAATTCGCCGGAGCGGGCGTTGGCCGGACTTGCCCATTGTTGCCTTGACCGCCAACGCGATGGCCGAAGAACGCGAGCGTTGCCGGGCCGCTGGAATGAACGATTACCTGGCCAAGCCGTTTCGCCGTGAAGAACTCAACGCCTTACTGGAACTGTGGGTACCGAAGACAACCAGCCTCTGATGGGTACCCGCAATATTGCGGTCATTTGAGCAAGGCTTCGATCTCCTGGGTCAAGTCCTGGGGCTTGGTGGTTGGCGCAAAACGCTTGACCTGCTTGCCATCACGGCCGATGAGAAACTTGGTGAAGTTCCACTTGATGTTCTTGGAACCCAGCAGCCCCGGGGCCTGTTTTTTCAACTGCACGAACAACGGGTGGGCATCGCTGCCATTGACGTCGATTTTCTTGAACAGCGGAAAACTGACGCCGAAGTTCAGCTCGCAGAACTCCGATATCGCGCCTTCATTGCCGGGTTCCTGCTTGCCGAACTGGTTGCAGGGAAAGCCGAGCACCACCAGGCCCTGGTCCTTGTATTGCTGCCAAAGTTGCTCGAGGCCCTTGTACTGCGGGGTGAAGCCGCATTTGCTCGCGGTGTTGACCACCAGAATGGCCTTGCCGGCAAAATCGGCCAAGGTCTTTTGCTCACCCTTGATGGTGGTGCAAGGGATGCTCAGCAGGGAGTCGCTCATGGCAATGCCTCAAGTCAGGGAAAGAAGAGCCTTATTTGTAGGAGCGAGCTTGCTCGCGAAAAACTATCAGACGCCGCGTTCATTCAGGAAATCCGCCGTATCGTTGACGTTTTTCGCGAGCAAGCTCGCTCCTACAGGGACCATGCAAGCCTAGCGCGGCACCAGCTCCAGGCATACCGAATTGATGCAGTAGCGCAGGCCCGTCGGCGGGGGGCCGTCCGGGAACACATGCCCCAAGTGTGCATCACACTTGGCGCAGGTGACTTCGGTGCGAATCATGCCGTGGCTGACATCGCGGATCTCGACCATCGCGCTGTCGGCGATCGGCTCATAGAAGCTGGGCCAGCCACAGCCGGAATCAAACTTCGCCTTGGAATCGAACAGCGGCTCGTTGCAGCAGATGCAGTGGTAGACGCCGTCGGTCTTGGTGGCGTTGTACTTGCCGCTGAACGGTCGCTCGGTACCCTTGAGACGGCACACGTTGTACTGCTCCGGGTCGAGCATCGCCTTCCATTCATCTACAGTTTTCTGCAACTTATCCATCGGTACACCTCGGCAACTGAAAAACCCTGATCTGTGTCTTTTCCATGGATCAGGCGGCACGTATGATTGCGCCTCTTCAAAACGCCAGTCTGGCACCCGCGCCATCGGCATTCAAACGTATTTGTGGGTGCGGGCCGTGCAGGCTTCACCCTACGGTAGTGCCTACGCCGTCGGGATCGTTCATTTTCAGGATCACATCGCCATGCAGGTCAGCAAATCGAACAAGCTCGCCAACGTCTGCTATGACATTCGCGGCCCGGTGCTCAAGCACGCCAAACGCCTGGAAGAGGAAGGCCATCGCATCCTCAAGCTGAACATTGGCAACCCGGCGCCGTTTGGTTTCGAAGCGCCGGACGAAATCCTCCAGGATGTGATCCGCAACCTGCCGACCGCCCAGGGTTACAGCGACTCCAAGGGCCTGTTCAGCGCGCGCAAGGCGGTGATGCAGTACTACCAGCAGAAGCAGGTCGAAGGCGTCGGCATCGAGGACATCTACCTGGGCAACGGCGTGTCCGAGCTGATCGTGATGTCCATGCAGGCGTTGCTCAACAATGGCGATGAAGTCCTGGTGCCAGCCCCGGATTACCCGCTGTGGACCGCCGCCGTGACCTTGGCGGGCGGCCACCCGGTGCATTACCTGTGTGATGAGGGCGCCGACTGGTTCCCGGACCTGGCCGACATCAAGGCCAAGATCACGCCCAACACCAAGGCCCTGGTGATCATCAACCCGAACAACCCCACTGGCGCCGTGTACTCCAGGGAAGTATTGCTGGGCATGCTGGAACTGGCGCGTCAGCACAACCTGGTGGTGTTCTCCGACGAGATCTACGACAAGATCCTCTACGATGACGCCGTGCATATCTGCACCGCCTCCCTGGCCCCGGACCTGCTGTGCCTGACCTTCAATGGCCTGTCCAAGTCCTACCGCGTGGCGGGTTTCCGCTCCGGCTGGATCGCCATCTCCGGCCCCAAGCACAATGCGCAAAGCTACATCGAAGGCATCGACATGCTGGCCAACATGCGCCTGTGCGCCAACGTACCGAGCCAGCACGCGATCCAGACCGCCCTCGGCGGCTACCAGAGCATCAACGACCTGATCCTGCCCCAAGGTCGCCTGCTGGAGCAACGCAACCGCACCTGGGAGTTGCTCAACGCTATCCCCGGCGTGAGCTGTGTGAAGCCCATGGGCGCGCTTTATGCGTTCCCGCGGATCGACCCGAAAGTCTGCCCGATCCTCAACGACGAGAAGTTCGTGCTCGACCTGCTGCTGTCGGAAAAACTGCTGGTCGTGCAAGGTACCGCCTTCAACTGGCCGTGGCCGGATCACTTTCGCGTGGTGACCTTGCCACGTGTGGATGACCTGGAGATGGCGATTGGTCGCATCGGTAACTTCCTGAAGTCCTATCGCCAGTAAGGCAATTGACGCTGTGCGACTCACAAAGAGTCGTACAGCGATTATCTGGCAACACTTCTGTGTCACTTACTTGCGGTTGTACTTCATTTGGCCCCTGCCAATGACGTGCCCCCTATAATCACGGGGCGACAGGGTAGCATCGGGTCGATCAGGGCTGACAATACAGGTCGGAAAATCCCTTCAAGGCCCTACGCCAACGGTGTAGGACACAGTTTGAAATAGTCCCCCGGTTGAATCACCCCATGCCGCACCTTATATACCCCGCAGTGAGCGACATATTAAGCATGAGGAGAATTCTACAACCATGATGCGCATCCTGCTGTTCTTGGCCACTAACCTGGCAGTCGTACTGATTGCCAGCGTCACCCTGAGCCTTTTTGGCTTCAACGGGTTCATGGCGGCCAATGGGGTTGATCTGAACCTCAATCAGCTGCTGATTTTCTGTGCAGTCTTTGGTTTTGCCGGTTCGCTGTTCTCGCTGTTCATCTCCAAGTGGATGGCAAAGATGAGCACCAGCACCCAGATCATTACACAACCCCGCACTCGCCATGAACAATGGCTGATGCAAACCGTGGAGCAGTTGTCTCAAGAAGCAGGCATCAAAATGCCCGAAGTCGGGATTTTTCCGGCTTATGAGGCCAACGCCTTTGCGACCGGCTGGAACAAGAACGACGCGCTGGTGGCCGTGAGCCAGGGCCTGCTGGAGCGGTTTTCGCCCGACGAAGTCAAGGCGGTGCTGGCCCACGAGATCGGTCACGTGGCCAACGGTGACATGGTCACCCTGGCGCTGGTACAGGGCGTGGTGAACACCTTCGTGATGTTCTTTGCGCGGATCATCGGCAACTTCGTCGACAAGGTCATCTTCAAGAACGAAGAAGGCCGTGGTATTGCCTACTTCGTGGCGACCATTTTCGCCGAGCTGGTCCTGGGCTTCCTGGCCAGCGCCATCGTGATGTGGTTCTCGCGCAAACGCGAGTTCCGCGCAGATGAAGCCGGCGCACGCCTGGCGGGCACCAGCGCAATGATCGGCGCGCTGCAACGCTTGCGCTCCGAACAGGGCCTGCCGGTGCATATGCCCGACAGCCTGACCGCCTTCGGCATCAACGGCGGCATCAAGCAGGGCCTGGCTCGCCTGTTCATGAGCCACCCGCCGCTGGAAGAGCGGATTGACGCACTGCGTCGCCGGGGCTGATAGCCGGATGACTCGACAAGGGGCGATCTGATCGCCCCTTTTTTGTGCCTGCTGATTTCACCGCTCTCTGTAGGAGCGAGCTTGCTCGCGAAAAACTCGCAGGCGCCGCGTTCATTTAGCAAGCACGCGTTATCGTTGACGTCTTTCGCGAGCAAGAACTAGGCGTCACCCTCGCTCCTTCAAAAGGAAAAACCCTTTTAGCGCCTGGTCAGCCGATAAGCACGCTCTTCAAGGCGAGTAACACCGTCCTGCAGGAACTTTCCGCTCTCCCTCAGGATGTCCCGCTCCTCCAGCCGCTCCAACGCCCAATGCAGTGCAAATAGCACCTGCACTTCCTCGTCCGTGACAGCAAAGGGTGGGCCGGCCTTCTGCGCCTGGTCGTAATCGAGGGTAATCAGCAACCCCTGGCAGCCTGAGGGCAGCAAGGCATTCAGGTGCTCGACGTATTGCGCACGCATCAGCGGGGGCAATGCGATCAACGCGGCACGATCATATACGCCGCGGCAACCGACCAGCGCCTGCGCATTCAGGCTGAAGAAATCGCCACACCACAGTTCGATCTGGCCCGCCTGATAGACCTTGAAGGCGCCCTGCTGACTGACGTGCGGCACGAGCCCCTGCTCGCTGAAGAACGCCTCAACCGCCTGCTCCGATAGCTCCACGCCCATTACCGGATACCCCTGGCTCTCGAGCCATACCAAGTCCAGGCTTTTGCCACACAACGGTACCAGCACCTTTGCCCCCTCGGGCAACCCCAGCACGGGCCAGTGCCGTTGCAAATAGGGATTGACCTCGTGCTGATGGAAGCCGATCTGATTGCTCGCCCAGCGGTCCTGCCAAAATTCAGGCTGCATGAATCACTCCGAAAATTCGATCAAAAGGCGCTAAAACTTATATTAGATTTAGATCGATGATCTGATTGAAGATGGCTCCATCTTAACCCTCAGGACTCTGCTCATGCTCCCCAGCCTGTTTATCTCCCACGGCTCGCCCATGCTGGCCTTGCAACCCGGTGCCAGCGGTCCTGCGCTGCAGCGCCTGGCTGACGAACTGCCACGGCCCAAAGCCATTGTGGTGGTGTCGGCGCATTGGGAAAGCCCGGACCTGCTGGTCAGCGGCAGTGCTGCCCCCGAAACCTGGCACGACTTCGGTGGCTTTCCGCGCGAGCTGTTTGCGGTGCAATACCCCGCGCCGGGTGACCCGCAGTTGGCCAGTGAGATCGTCGAACTGCTGCACACCGACGGCCTGGCTGCACGTATTGACGAGCAACGCCCCTTCGACCACGGCACCTGGGTCCCGCTGTCGCTGATGTACCCGGCAGCGGACATCCCGGTGATACAAGTGTCCTTACCCAGCCGCCTGGGCCCGGCTTTGCAGACTCGAGTCGGGCATGCACTCGCGAGCCTGCGCGAACAGGGTGTGCTGCTGATCGGCTCCGGCAGCATCACCCACAACCTGGGCGAACTGGATTGGCGCGCCGGGCCGGAGACGATCACACCGTGGGCCCGGGAATTTCGCGACTGGGTGGTCGACAGACTAGCGGCCAATGACGACGCCGCCTTGCATGACTATCGCCGCCAGGCGCCACATGCCGTGCGCAGCCATCCCAGCGATGAACATTTGCTGCCGCTGTACTTTGCGCGGGGTGCGGGCGCAGATTTCAGCGTGGCGCACCAAGGCTTCACACTGGGTGCCTTGGGCATGGATATCTATCGCTTTGGCTGACACCGTTATACCTGTGGGAGCTGGCTTGCCTGCTCTCACAGTTGATCGCGTCGGAGCCTAAAACATGAGGCGAAAAAAATCCCCGAACCAGTCGGGGATTTTTTATGTGCGATCAATCAGCCCAAGGGCGGATCAATCTTCGCGGTAGCGACGCAGCTTGAGCTGCTTACCGGCAACGCGAGTGTCTTTCAGCTTGGCCAGCAGTTTTTCCAGGCCGTCTTCCGGCAACTCCACCAGGGAGAAGCTGTCACGCACCTGGATGCGACCGATGGCTTCACGCGCCAGGCCACCCTCGTTGAGGATAGCGCCCAGCAGGTTCTTGGCAGCGATACCATCACGCGCACCCAGCGCGGTACGGCAACGAGCACGGCCTTCAGCCAATGGCACTGGAGCACGACGCTCACGGTCACCACGGTCTGGACGGTCACCGGAACGCTCTGGACGATCACCGCGTGGCGCGCTGTTCGGAACCAGTGGACGTTCTTTTTCGATGGCTGCCAAGGTCAGGGCCTGACCATTGGTAGCTTTGCGCAGCAGGGCTGCAGCCAGGGCACGCGGGGTGCAACCGATATCGGCGGTCAGGCGGTCCAGCAGGTCGCCGTGGGTCGATTCAGCGTCAGCCACCAGTGGCGCCAGGCTGTTGGTCAGTTTCTTGATGCGCGCATCGAGAACGGCCTGGGCATCCGGCAGGCGGACTTCGGCAACTTTCTGGCCGGTAACACGCTCGATCACTTGCAGCATGCGGCGCTCACGTGGAGTCACCAGCAGCAATGCACGACCTTCGCGACCGGCACGGCCAGTACGGCCGATACGGTGAACGTAGGACTCTGGATCGTAAGGCATGTCAACGTTGAACACGTGGGTGATACGTGGAACGTCGAGGCCACGGGCAGCAACGTCGGTCGCCACAACGATGTCCAGACGGCCATCCTTGAGGGAGTCGATCACGCGCTCACGCTGGTTCTGGGCAATGTCACCGTTCAGCGCAGCGGCTTTGTAGCCTTTGGCTTCCAGGGCGCTGGCCAGGTCCAGGGTCGCTTGCTTGGTGCGCACGAACATGATCAGGGCGTCGAAGTCTTCGACTTCCAGCAGGCTCAATACAGCCGAGGTCTTCTGGTCAGCGTGAACCAACAGGTGAGCCTGTTCGATCGCGGTAACGGTCTGGGTCTTGGTCTGGATCTTCACGTGCTCCGGATCGCGCAGATGGCGTTCGGCAATGGCACGGATGGACTGCGGCAGGGTAGCCGAGAACAGTACGGTCTGACGGGTCGCTGGCAGCGCCTTGAAGATGACTTCCAGGTCATCCATGAAGCCCAGCTTCAACATTTCGTCAGCTTCGTCCAGAACCAGGTGGTTCACGGTCGACAGGACTTTTTCGTCACGACGCAGGTGGTCGCACAGACGGCCCGGAGTGGCGACAACGATCTGTGCGCCATTGCGGATTGCCTTGAGTTGTGGGCCCATAGGCGCGCCGCCGTAAACGGCCACAACAGTTACACCCGGCATTTGCTTGGCGTAGGTTTCAAAGGCGGTTGCTACTTGCAGCGCCAACTCACGGGTTGGCGCCAGGATCAGGGCTTGCGGCTCGCGCTTGGCAGGATCGATGCAATGCAGAATAGGCAGGGCGAACGCGGCGGTTTTACCGGTACCGGTTTGCGCCTGGCCAATCATGTCCTTACCGGCCATGATGATCGGGATCGATTGCTGCTGAATCGCCGAAGGTTCTTCGTAGCCGGTCGCTGCGACGGCTGCAAGAATATTCGGGTTAAGATTAAAAGCGGCGAAGCCGCCGGTTTCCTGGGTCATGGGTCTGCCTCTAAGTGCATCCGCAAAGACCCATGCTCCAAAGCTGCGCATGCCGTGTTGAGACTCAAGAGTCGCCCTGGCTGCTTTGTCGGCGGGGATTTGCGAAAACGAATGAATGAAAAAGATTCGTCAAGGAAGAGTCCGCTGTGCGGACGTGCAGCCGAAGCTGACTTCGGGGAATTGCGCTACCTAAACGCGGCCCGGTTAAAGGCCGGCGCGCACTATACCGGAAATAGCTGAAAAAGGGAGCTTTTTTTATCGCCAGGCGCCGATAAACCGCACTGGGTCACGCGCTTTGCAGATCCGTGCGCCAGGGTCTATTTTTCAAAGGCCCGGCCCTGTTGGTCATCGAGCTTAAACGGTTCACCCACCCATTGAGACCCTTTGGTCTGAAACCTCACCTGCGCCCCGAGGGCACACCCGATGAATCAAGCCAGCAGTAGCCGTGTCAGCCGCGCACTTGAGGGCCATGTTCTATTGCTAGGCCTGGACCGCGTGGCCAAGCGCAACGCCTTTGACCTGGATTTGCTCAATGAACTGAGCCTGGCCTATGGCGAATTTGATCGAAACGATGACGCACGGGTGGCCGTGGTGTTTGCCCATGGCGATCACTTCACCGCAGGGCTGGACCTGGCCAATGTCAGCGGCGTAATGGCCGGCGGCTGGCAACCGCCGCTGGGAGGGTGCGACCCGTGGGGGGTGTTTGCCGGCCCGCGCGTGAGCAAACCGGTGATCGTCGCCGTCCAAGGTTACTGCCTGACCATTGGTATCGAGTTGATGCTGGCGGCGGATATCAACCTCTGCGCCAGCAATACCCGCTTTGCCCAGATGGAGGTGCAACGCGGCATCTTTCCGTTTGGCGGCGCGACATTGCGCTTTCATCAGATTGCCGGCTGGGGCAATGCGATGCGCTGGCTGCTCACCGGCGACGAATTCGACGCCCATGAGGCCCTGCGCCTGGGGTTGGTGCAGGAAGTGATGGCCAGTGAAGACCTGTTGCCCCGCGCCATTGAATTGGCCAACCGCATTGCGCGCCAGGCGCCGCTGGGTGTGCAGGCAACGTTGATGTCGGCACGCTTGGCGCGTATGGAGGGTGAGGCCGTCGCAGCCGCCGCGCTGCCGCCCATGGTGGATAAACTGCTCAACAGTGAGGACGCCAAGGAGGGTGTTCGGGCGATGGTCGAGAAGCGGCCCGGGGTGTTCAAGGGGATTTGAACAAACTGAATTAGCCGTCGCCAGTGAGGGCCTCTTCGCGGGCAAGCCCGCTCCCACAGGGGATTGCATTTCAACACAGAGTGCAATTCGACTGTGGGCTTGCCCGCGAAAGCGTCCGAACTGACAACTAAGTTGCTGGCCGAATCGCCTTGATCAACGACTGCAACGAATACCCCAATCGCGGCGCCAAGGCTTCGGCGCGGGCTGACAGCGCATCCAGGTCCAACACCTGATCCAGCTCCGAAGGCACCAATAGAATCACATTGCCCTCCTTCACCGGCAGCTCCCAGTAATGCCGGTGGTACAACCCACGCAGCAACGCCGCCCCCAGCGGCTTGCCGTCATCGGTGGCCCACTGGTTGATCACCAGCCAGCCGCCGGGGTTGAGTTTCTTCTGACAGTTTTCCAGGAAGGTCCAGGCCAGATGCCCCACGCCCGGGCCGACATCGGTGTAGAGGTCGACGAAAATCAGATCGGCCGATTCAGCACTGTCGAGCAATTGCAGCGCGTCACCAATGCGGATGTACAAGCGCGGATCGTCATCCAGCCCCAGATATTCAATCGCCAGGCGCGGCACATCGGGGCGCAGCTCAATGGCTTCGACATCCTCCAGCGCCAGGAACTTGAGGCATGCCTGGGTCAACGTGCCCGCGCCCAGGCCGAGGAACAACGCACTTTCCGGCTGTTCATGGCACAACGCGCCGATCAGCATCGCGCGGGTGTAGTCGTACTCCAGCCAGCTCGGGTCAGCAGTGAACACACAGCTTTGCTCGATGGCGTCGCCAAATTCGAGAAAGCGGTAATCAGCCACTTCAAGCACACGGATCATGCCGAATTCATCATGGACTTCGGCCAGCAGGCGCTCGACACGCTCCTCGCTCATCACTACTCCTAAAGGGTTTACCGCACGACAAAGGCGCGATTGTCGGCCAAGCGGCAACCACAGGTCACGCACTAATTGCTGCTAACATTGACGCCCTAACATCCACCTGCAAACGAGTTCATGATGAGCCACCCCTGGAGTCCCGATAGCTGGCGAGCCCTGCCGATCCAGCAGCAACCCCGATACCCGGACGCCGCGCACTTGGAGCAAGTGGAGCAGAGCCTGGCGAGCTACCCGCCTCTGGTGTTTGCCGGCGAAGCCCGCGAATTGCGCCGTCAGTTTGCCGAAGTGACCCAGGGTCGTGCCTTCCTGCTGCAAGGTGGCGATTGCGCCGAGAGCTTCGCCGAGTTTTCCGCCGCGAAGATCCGCGACACCTTCAAGGTGCTGCTGCAGATGGCCATTGTCATGACCTTCGCCGCCGGTTGCCCGGTGGTGAAAGTCGGGCGCATGGCCGGCCAGTTCGCCAAGCCACGTTCGGCCAACGATGAAACCATCGACGGCATCACCCTGCCCGCCTACCGTGGCGATATCGTCAACGGCATCGGCTTCGACGAAAAAAGCCGCGTGCCAGACCCGGACCGCCTGTTGCAGTCCTACCACCAGTCCACCGCCACCCTCAACCTGCTGCGCGCCTTTGCCCAGGGCGGTTTTGCCGACCTGCACCAAGTGCACAAGTGGAACCTGGATTTCATCGCCAACTCCGCCCTCGCCGAAAAGTACAGCCAACTGGCCGACCGCATCGACGAAACCCTGGCCTTCATGCGCGCCTGTGGCATGGACAGCTCGCCGCAATTGCGCGAAACCAGCTTTTTCACCGCCCACGAAGCGTTACTGCTCAACTATGAACAAGCCTTCGTGCGCCGCGACAGCCTGACCAACGATTACTACGACTGCTCGGCGCATATGCTGTGGATCGGCGACCGTACCCGTCAATTGGACGGCGCCCATGTCGAGTTTCTGCGCGGGGTGAACAACCCGATCGGCGTGAAAGTCGGACCGAGCATGAACCCGGAGGACCTGATCCGCCTGATCGACATCCTCAACCCGGATAACGACCCTGGCCGCCTCAACCTCATTGCCCGTATGGGTGCAGGCAAGGTCGGCGACCATTTGCCCAACCTGATCCGTGCCGTGCAGCGCGAGGGCAAGCAGGTGCTGTGGAGTTGCGACCCAATGCACGGCAATACCATCAAGGCCAGCAGTGGCTACAAGACCCGCGACTTTGCGCAGATCCTTGGCGAAGTGAAGGATTTCTTCCAGGTGCACCAGGCAGAAGGCAGCTATGCCGGCGGGATCCATATCGAGATGACCGGGCAGAACGTCACCGAATGCATCGGCGGCGCACGACCGATCACCGAAGATGGCCTGTCAGACCGCTACCACACCCATTGCGACCCACGGATGAATGCCGATCAGTCGCTGGAGTTGGCGTTCCTGATTGCCGAGACCTTGAAACAGGTAAAGCGCTGACGTTTTATCGACGGGGATGACGCCATCGCGGGCAAGCCCGGNCGCGATAGGGCCTTAAAGGCTGACATCCCGGTTCAGCATCGCAGCCCTCAACCGGGCAGCACTGGGCCGCTGGCAATTGAGCTGGATCTGTTCCAGCCCTAGCCAGTCGGCCATCTTTCGCAGGTTCAAGGCCAGCGCCAACATACCTTCCTCATCCAGCCCAGGTTCTTCCTCGTGCACGGCATGCACGGCCAGGCGCCCATGGGCACGCTCGGCCCGCAGGTCGACGCGTGCGGCAATGCGTTCGTTGTGGAGAAACGGCAGGACGTAATAGCCGTACACGCGTCTTTCTTGCGGAGTGTAGATCTCCAGGCGATAGCGAAAGTCGAACAAGCGCTCGGTGCGGCTGCGCTCCCATATAAGCGAATCGAACGGCGACAACAATGCACTGGCCGGCACGTTGCGCGGCAGTTTGGGCGCCGCCAGGCAATACGCTGGTTGTTTCCAGCCCCGCACCTGGCACGCCAGCAGTTGCCCATCCTCAACCAGCTCGGCCAAGCGGTTGCGGCTGTCGGCGGGGTCGAGGCGAAAATAATCGCGCAGGTCTTTTTCAGTGGCGACACCCAATGCAGTCGCACTGTGCAACAGCAAGCCACGCTGCGCTTCACCTTCACTCATGGAGACCCTGAGCACCTCTGCGGGAATAACACGCTCGGGCAGATCATAAAGCCGCTCAAACCCTCGACGACCGGCAACCGTGACCAGGCCAGCGGCGAAGAGCCATTCCAGCGCGTGCTTTTCATCACTCCAATCCCACCAGGGACCGGCACGCTCCTCGCGGGTCGACAAGCTACCCGCCCCCACGGCGCCCTGCTGTTCGACGGTGCGCAACACGCGCTGGATCGTCGCCTGCTGTTCACGGCCAAAACGTGCCATCTGCGAATAGATCCCCTGCCCTTGCCGGGCGCGCTCCATACGCCAACCCATCAGCGGGTACAGCGCCAAGGGCAGCAGCGACGCCTCATGCCCCCAGTATTCAAACAGAGAACGCCGCCGCCCCAGGCTCCAGGCCGCCTGCTCAAGAATCGATGGGGAATAAGAACCAAGGCGGGAAAACACGGGCAGGTAGTGGGAACGCACCAGCGCATTGACCGAGTCGATCTGTAAAACGCCCAGGCGCTCGATCAAGCGGTTGAGGTGCGTGGCCTTTATCTGTGCAGGCGCCTGGCGCCCGGAAAACCCCTGGGCAGCCAGCGCCATGCGTCGAGCTTGCTTGAGTGAAATACACAGGTCGGCGGGCATGGCGATCTCCATTGAGGCTCGCGCCCTACCCTACTGCATCCGGGCTTATTTTCGCAGCGGGTCTTCCCAGAAATGCCGATGGCTTTCCTGCGCGACGTCGGCGCGATTGAGCCCGATGTCCTTGAGTGCGTCATCGCTCAGGGTCGCCAGCATCTGCCGCTCCTGATGCAACAGCTGCCAACGCGCGAATGTGTGAAAAAGCCCAGCAAACAGCCAGTTATCCGTCGATATGAAACCTTTTTGACCTTTCATCTTCTCACCCTCCAGTGGGGATGACGACAGTGTGTGCCTGGCATTATGATCAATCCAACGAATGTTTCTTATGCATTACATCTCAGAGATTGATCAATTGTCCGCCTATCCCAGCATCGACACAGACGTGCTGCGCACCTTCGTCGCCATTGCCGACCAGGGCGGTTTCACCCGTGCCGGCGAGACGGTCAATCGCACTCAATCGGCGGTTAGCATGCAGATGAAGCGTCTGGAAGAAGACGTGTTGCAGCGCAAACTGTTCGAGCGCGATGGCCGGCAGGTACGGCTCACGCCCGAAGGCCAGGTGCTGCTGGGTTATGCGCGGCGCATCCTGAAATTGCACAGTGAAGTGTTCAATACCCTGCGCGAGCCGCATATGGTGGGATTGGTGCGCATCGGCACGCCGGATGACTATGTGATGCGCTTTCTGCCAGGGATCCTGAAACAGTTCTCCAAAGCCTACCCACTGATTCAAATCGAAATGCACTGCGAAGCATCGACCGTATTGATGCAACGGCGGGACTTGGCGCTGACCGTGATCAGCCGCGAGCCCGGCAATGATCTGGGTGAGTTGTTGCGTACCGAACGCATGGTATGGGCAGCATCACCGTGCTTTTGTGTGGAGGAGCACGATGCCCTGCCTCTGGCGGTGTCCGGCGACGAGTGCCTGTACACCCATTGGGCACGTGCGGCATTGGACGCGGCCGGGCGAGATTATCGCCTGGCCTATCACAGCTCTAACGGAGCAGCGATCCTGGCGGTGGTGAGTGCGGGCCTGGCGGCGATGGTCAGCATGGAAAGCCTGGTCACCGACGACCTGCGAGTGCTCGGCAGCGACGAAGGCTTCCCGCCTTTGCCGTCGATGAACCTGCGCTTGCTGCGTAACCCGCAGATGACCTCGCCGATCACCGAGTGCCTGGCGGACTACATCGTCGAAGGCTTCAAACTTTAAAGGTAAGCATCACCGCGCACACCACCAAAAAGCCACAGAACAGGCCGCGCAACAGGCGCTCCGGCAAGGCATGAGCCACTTTCACGCCCCAACTGATACTCAGCAGGCCACCCACCGCCAGCGGTAGGCCGATCATCCAGTCCACCTCGTGGTGCCAGGCATAGGTGACCAGGGTCACACCGGTACTGGGCAACGCCAAGGCCAACGACAACCCTTGGGCAACCACTTGAGTAGTGCCGAACACACTGGTGAGTACCGGTGTGGCCACCACCGCGCCGCCGACCCCGAACAGCCCGCCCATGGAGCCGGATGCCGCGCCCAAGACGCCAAGCCAGGGCCAGGAATAACGCATTTGCGTGGTGGGCGGCGCGTTGCGGGTAAACATGCGCAGCAGGTTGTAGGCAGACAGCGCCACCAAGAACGCAATAAAACCAATGCGCATGGCGCCCGCATCCAGCCCCACCGCCCAGATCGATCCCAGCCAGGCAAAGCAAAAGCCGGTCACACCCAAGGGTAAGGCGTGACGCAACTCGATGCGGTTACGTTGGTGATAGCGCCACAGGGCGAGCATCACGTTCGGCACGACCATGACCAAAGCGGTGCCCTGGGCAATTTGCTGATCCAGCCCGAACAACACGCCGAGTACCGGGATAGCAATCAGCCCGCCGCCGATGCCAAACAGCCCACCCACGGTGCCCAACGCCGCACCCAATGCCAAGTACATCACTAGATCCCACACCGCTCGCTACTCCGCAATTCCAAGCTTTGCATGCTACGCAGTCGGCTCTGGCGCGGAAACGCACAGCAACGCACAATGGCTGTGCCAATCTCGCATAAGCGTCGAGCCATGAACCCCAACACCTTGACCGACCAACTCAGCCTGTTTCTGGATGTCCTGGAAGCCGGCAGTTTTTCCGCCGCCGCGCGCCGCCATCCGCTGACACCTTCCGCCGTGGCCCGGCGTATCGACAGCCTGGAGAACTCAGTGGGCAGCCGCCTGTTCCAACGCAGCACCCATGCAGTAGTGCCCACCTCGGCGGGCCTGGCCTTTGCCGAGCGGGCACGACGGATTGTCAGCGAGTTGCAGCTGGCGCGGGCTGAAGCGGTCTCGCTGAGCCATGCGCCGGAGGGGTTGATCCGGGTCGATGCGCCCGCAGCATTCGGCCGCCGGCATCTGGCGCCGGTCATTGCGGACTTTTTAAACCTGTACCCAGGACTGGACGTGCACCTGCACTTGATCGACAGCTTTGTCGATATGCAGGGTGCGCATCTGGGCAAGGTCGATCTGGTTCTGCGCGCTGGGCATATTGTCGATACCCGGTTGGTCGCTACGCCGTTGGCGAGCATTGTGCGTATCGCCTGCGCCAGCCCCGCGTACCTGAAAAGCCGTGGCACGCCGGCCCATCCTCGAGAGCTGAGCGAACATGATGGCCTGGACTGGGACGGGCTGGCGCCAATGTTCGCCTGGCGCTTCGAACTGGACGGGCGCCGCACCACCTATCGCCCCCGGCGCATCCGCATGAGCGCCAACAATGCCGAAGCCCTGCTTTCGGGTGCACTGGCCGGGCTGGGCATCGCTCATCTGCCGACCTGGTTGGCCAGTGAATACCTGGTACGCGGTGAGCTGTTGCCGCTGTTTTGTGAAGACGGTTTGCCGAGCCCGGAAACCGCCGGCATTTATGCGCTGCGCCTGGAGCAACAGCCCAATGCGCGCAGCCGATTGTTGCTTGAATATCTCAAATCCCGTTTCAGCCCGGTGCCGCCTTGGGATCAGGCATTGCAAAGTGGCTTGGTCTGACGCCTCCGGCAAGAATTACCTGGCGCATTAAAGATTTGCCCGCTAGATTCCAGGCCAGACATGCTTTTTCGAGACGCCACCATGAGCAAAAACCCTGATCCTTGCGAATCGCTGTTGCTGGACAACCAGCTGTGCTTCGCCCTGCACTCTACTTCATTGCTGATGACCAAGGTCTACAAGCCGCTGCTCCAAGCCATCGGCCTGACCTACCCGCAATACCTGGCCATGATGGTGCTGTGGGAAGAGGATGAATTGACCGTCAGCGAAATCAGCAGCCGCCTGCTGACGGACCCAGGCTCCATGACGCCACTGCTCAAGCGCCTGGAAGCCGAGGGCCTGCTCAACCGTACCCGCAGCCGCGAAGATGAACGAGTAGTAGTCGTGGAACTGACCGACACCGGGCGCGCCTTGCAGGAGAAGGCCAAGGATGTTCCGCAATGCATCCTGGGCGCCAGCGGGATGGCGCTGGAGCAATTGCGCAAGCTGCAAGGAGACCTGATCGCGTTGCGCGCCAATCTGCAAACCAGCCTCTGACGCAACACACACCTAAAAAGTGGGAGCTGGTTTGCCTGCGATGGCCATAGGTATCTACACAACTTCGGCACGACGCTAAATCTGTGGCGAGGGAGCTTGCTCCCGTGACGGCCTGGCAGCCGACACAGATATAACTGATGCCCCGCGATCCAATGTGGGAGCTGGCTTGCCTGCGAAGACGGCCTGACAGTCAACACAGTTGGACCGTGTACATATCCATTCCTGCGGTA
>NZ_JBQEQE010000013.1:144215-158493 GCF_052046095.1 Pseudomonas sp. 22072 | reverse complement strand
CGGGCACACCGAGCCTAGGCGAGGTGCCGAGTGGTGGGGCAAGAGCCCTTTTGGTTACTTTTGGGGCTCTTTTCCAAAAGTGACCCGCTGTAAAAGCGGAACCCTAGGTGGCCGTTACCGCAGGAATGGATATGTACACAATCCAACTGTGTCGCCTGCCAGGCCGCCTTCGCGAGCAAGCCCGCTCCCACAGTTGGATTGCGGGGGTGTCAGGTAGATATGTGTCGCCTGGGAGGCCGTCATCGCGAGCAAGCCAGCTCCCACATTTGGATCGCGGCGAGTCAGGTAGATTGGCGTTGGCTGTCATCCCACACTGGCTTCACTGACCAACCAATCCATCAGCGCGACCAACCCAACCGACGGTTCCGTCCCCGGCGGATACACCAGGAAATACCCCATCCCCGTCGACACCCGCAGTTCAAACGGCATCGCCAACCGCCCCGCCTTCAGATCCTCGCCAATCAGCGCACTGTCGCCCATCGCCACCCCGGAGCCCTGGGACGCTACGGTCATTGCCAAGTCCAAGGTTTCGAAGTGGTGCCGTTGGATGGGATCGCTCAAGCAGGCATTGGCAGCCTTGAGCCACAACGTCCAATCGCGCTCGTCTCGGGTCGGGTGCAACAGTACCTGATGCTGCAAATCCTGCGGCGTACGCAAACTGCCCAGCAACCCAGGCACGCAGACCGGCGTTAGGCGCTCGTCGAATAAGTGCCGCGCCTCGGCGGACTGCTCGGCGATGGGCCCATAGATCACCGCCGCGTCAAACGTCTCACGACGAAAGTCGACGTTATAGGCCACCGTCGTGGTGAGCTCCACCGGCACATCCGGGCGTTCTTTTTGCCATTGCAGCAAGCGCGGCAACAACCAGCGCATCACGCAGGTGGACGCTTTGAGCTGCAAGGTGCGGCGCCGGTCACCGATGTGCTCCACCGCGTCAGCGAGCAAGCCAAACACCTGTTGCGCGCACGCCAGCCATTCGCGCCCCTCCTCCGTCAGGCTCAAGCCCCGCGCCTGGCGCCGGAACAAGGCATAGCCCAACTGGCTTTCCAACCCGGCCACCTGCCGGCTCACCGCGCCCTGGGTGATGTGCAGGTGTTCGGCGGCACGGGTGAAGTTGCAGCACTGGGCCGTGACCCAGAAGGTGTGCAACGCAGGTAACGGAGGGAGGCGTTTCATTGGGGCGCAGCCATGACGGGAGAACATGGCGAGTATGACTTTTTATCGATTGTTGCCGCCACCGGCCAACCGCTCCAATAGCGCTTCGAATCCATCACAAGAGCGACCTGTATGGCGACCTGCGGCGAAGTATTGGTGCACCTCCTGGAACGCTACGGCGTGGACCACGTGTTCGGCATTCCCGGCGTACACACCGTGGAGCTGTACCGGGGCCTGGCGCGCTCCAGTATTCGGCATGTCACCCCGCGCCACGAACAGGGTGCCGGCTTCATGGCCGACGGTTATGCGCGCACCTCTGGCAAGCCCGGCGTGTGCTTTATCATCACCGGCCCCGGCATGACCAATATCACCACGGCCATGGGCCAGGCCTATGCCGACTCGATCCCGATGCTGGTGATTTCCAGCGTGCAAGCACGCAGCCAGTTGGGCGGCGGGCGCGGCAAGTTGCATGAACTGCCGAACCAGAGCGCGCTGGTGGCCGGGGTGGCGGCGTTCTCCCATACCTTGATGTCAGCGGCCGAACTGCCCGCCGTGCTGGCGCGGGCGTTTGCGTTGTTCCAGGCTGGTCGGCCGCGCCCGGTGCATATAGAGATCCCCCTGGATGTGTTGGTGGAAAATGCCGACGCGTTGCTGGGCAGCACGCCTGTCAGCGTCACCCGTGCCGGCGCAGCCCCGGCTGCCATTGAGCAGATGCGCCAGTGGCTGGCTGCGGCCAAGCGCCCGCTGATCCTGGCCGGTGGCGGCGCCATTGACGCCGCCACCGAACTGACCCACCTCGCAGAAACCCTCGGCGCGCCCGTGGCCTTGACCATTAACGCCAAGGGTATGTTGCCCGCCGCGCACCCGCTGCTGATCGGCTCCACGCAGACACTGCCCGCCACCCGTGCCTTGGTGGCTGAAGCTGACGTGGTATTGGCGATCGGCACCGAGTTGGCGGAGACCGACTACGACGTCACCTTCGCCGGCGGTTTCAACATTCCCGGAACGCTGCTGCGCATCGATATCGACCCGGACCAGACCGTACGAAACTACCCGCCCCAAGTGGCACTGGTGGCCGATGCGCGCATTGCCGCCCAAGCCCTGCTTACCGAAATCAACCGCCAGCCGCCGGCGCCGCGCACTGCCGACTGGGGTGCAGCACGCGTCGCCCGTTTGTGGGCCGACCTGGAACCTGCCTGGGACGCTGCGACGCGTGCGCAAACCCGGTTTCTCAACGCCGTTCTGGAGGAATTGCCCGGCGTGGTGTTCGTGGGCGACTCCACTCAACCGGTG
Source organism: Pseudomonas sp. 22072 (assembly GCF_052046095.1). NCBI lineage: Bacteria > Pseudomonadati > Pseudomonadota > Gammaproteobacteria > Pseudomonadales > Pseudomonadaceae > Pseudomonas > Pseudomonas sp. 22072. The sequence continues at coordinate 156,045 of NZ_JBQEQE010000013.1, read as the reverse complement.
TACAGCGGCAATCTGACCCTTAACCTCGACCACCCACGCCGCTGGTTCAATTCCTCCACCGGTTACGGCACCCTGGGTTATGCCCTGCCCGCCGCCATGGGTGCCTGGCTCGGGCGCGGCGATGGCCAACCGGTGGTGTGCCTGATCGGCGACGGCGGCCTGCAATTTACCCTGCCGGAGCTGGCCAGCGCGGTGGAAGCGCGTACACCGGTGATCGTGCTGCTGTGGAATAACCAGGGTTATGAAGAGATCAAGAAATACATGGTCAACCGTGACATCGAGCCGGTGGGTGTGGGCATCTACACGCCGGACTTTATCGGCGTGGCCACGGCCTTGGGTTGCGCGGCAGAAAGCATCCGCGGCATCGAACATCTTCGCACCGCATTGCATGCTGCTGCTGATCGCCAGGGGCCGACGCTGCTTGAAATCGACCAGGGGCGGTGGGAGTTGACGAATCTGTAATCCCGCAACGCTGGACCTGTGGCGAGGGAGCTTGCTCCCGTGACGCCCTGCCAGCCAGCGCCCAATGCGCGCTTACCTCACCCCTCGGCATCCGCATTTTTTCAATAGCCCCTGCGACTTTCTGATTTGCCCCGCTGCACGCTCCATGGCCTGATTCGCCCTTGTTCATTCAAGGCAGGCCCATGGAAAACGTTCAGGCAAAATCCACCTCCGCACTATGGCTGATGATCAGCGTAGTGCTCGTCGCTCTCAACTTGCGCCCCTCGATGGCGGCCGTGGGGCCCTTGCTGGCGTCGATTCGTGAGGATGTGCCGCTAAGTTTCAGCAGCGCCGCCTTACTGACCATGTTGCCGGTCATGGCCATGGGCCTGGCGATGTTCTTTGGCATGGGCCTGGCCAAGCGCGTGGGCGAGCATCGCAGCATTGTGCTGTCGCTGCTGGTGATTGGGCTGGCGACCTTGTCGCGGTTGTTCCTGGATTCGGCACTGGAACTCATCGTGAGTGCCATCGCGGCGGGAGTCGGCATTGCGCTGATTCAGGCATTGATGCCGGCGCTGATCAAGTCGCGGTTCAGCGCCAATGTCTCGTTATTCATGGGCCTGTATGTCACCGCGATCATGGGCGGCGCGGCCCTGGCTGCTTCGTTCTCGCCGTTGGTGCAAGCCCGGACCGGCAGTTGGCGTATCGGCCTGGCTATCTGGGCACTGCTGGCGTTGCTGGCCCTGGTGTTCTGGTATGCCCAGCGTGCGGCACTGCCGCCGTTGCCTCAAGCCGGCTCGGGCCCTCAGGAGGCTTTTTTCAGCAATCGCCGCGCCTGGTTGCTGGCGATCTTTTTTGGCCTCGGCACCGCGTCCTACACCTGTGTGCTGGCGTGGCTGGCGCCCTACTACGTCGAGCAGGGTTGGAGTGAACAGAATGCCGGCTTGCTGCTGGGCTTCTTGACCGCCATGGAAGTGATCTCCGGCCTGGTCACCCCGGCCATCGCCAACCGCCGCCAGGATAAGCGTGGCGTGGTGGCGGTGTTGCTGGTGCTGATCATCCTGGGTTTCTGCGGGCTCATTCTCAGCCCGCAACACTGGAGCCTGTTGTGGCCATGCCTGCTCGGCCTGGGGATTGGCGGCCTGTTTCCGATGAGCCTGATCCTGTCCCTGGACCACCTCGACAACCCGCGCCGCGCCGGTGGCCTTACCGCGTTTGTGCAGGGCATCGGTTATCTGATCGCCGGCCTGTCGCCGCTCATTGCCGGCATGATCCGCGACCAATTGGGCAGCTTCGAATGGGCCTGGTGGTCATTGATGGCAGTGAGCGGGCTGATGCTGCTGATCGTTATGCGTTTCAACCCGGCGCATTACCCACGCCATATCCGCTGACGTCGTATTACAAACATTTTTTGTCCCACACAAAACATTGAAGGGTCCTACAGAGCTTTCTATTGGTACGAGCGTTCCGTTAACATTTTGCTCAGTCTTGTACTGAGTTCGGTACAAAGGGTTTACGGACGAAACCGATGCTAAACAGTAACTTGCTCAGAAAGCTCGATATGCAGGATTTGATGGTGTTTATCGCCGTCTACGACCAGAGCAGCGTTACCGAGGTGTCTGAAACGCTGTTCGTCAGCCAGTCCACCGTGAGCTATAGCCTGAAGAAGCTGCGCACCAGCTTTGAAGATGAGCTGTTTATCAACACCCGCGCAGGCATGCGTCCTACGTACAAGGCCACCACCATGTACGAGCACGTGCACAAGATTCTGGAAAGCATCAACCTGTGCCATGCCGGTGGCCAAGCTTTTGATCCGACCCAACAGGCCGTGACCTTCAATGTGTGCGCGCCGGAATATTTCGAACAGTTGATCCTGCCGCGCCTGCTGAAGCGCTTCGACCATGCCGACCTGCCGGTAATCGTCAATGTGCAGAAGCTGGAGACCGACATCCCCGCCGACGACCTGCGTGAGGGTCGCCTGGACCTGGTGATCTGCTTCGGCCCGCACTTTCACCGCGCTCACAAAGACTTCAAGACCCAGATGCTGTTGGAGGACGACTTGGTCTGCGTGTGCGACCAACGCTCAGCGCCGAGAGAACAGGCGTTCAGCCTGCAATCCTTCGTTGAGCGGCGCCACGTATTCCCTACGCCGTGGACCTCCGACACCAACATGATCGATGGCTGGCTTGCGCGCCAGGCCCGCAAGCGTCAGGTGATTGCACGGGCCAACAGCTACAGCGCGGCATTGAAGATGATTGCCGGCACCGACTTCATCGTCACCTTGCCCCGCCGCGTGCAAAAGTTACTGGCACCGGCGCCGGCATTCGGTGTTTGCGAAGCACCTAACGGTTTGCCGGGGTTCACCCTGGATATGCAGTGGAACGAAACCAGTGGGCAGGACAGCGCCAATACCTGGTTTCGGGAACAAGTGGTGAAGGTGTGTGCGGATCAGGGTTTGTTATAGGAACGCGCCTGATCAAGCTCTCCACACCCTAATCAGATAGCCAGTGACGTTCGGCGCTTAGTGACAGCCTGTGACGCGACATCCCGAGCGACAGGGCAATCGATATGGCAGTCTGCTATTACTTTGACCATCCACGCCAGAAACTGCTTTACGGCACCTGAACGCTCACGCCCCGGCACGCATACAGCTGAAAACTGCGCGCCCGGAATCTTGATGTCGGGTCTGTAAGGAATCAGCAATCCATTCGCAACATAGTCTGCCGCCAAGACCGTGCTCGCCAGCGTCAAGCCATGCCCGGCAATAGCGGCCTGGAGCGCAAAATGCTCATCGTTGTATTCACGATAGGCCGCGTTTGATAGCCAACTTTCATGATTCGCAGCCGCGCACCAGGACGCCCAACTAATTGAAGCGGGCGATGACGTCGCCCAACGTATATTTATAAGTTTCAACGAAGTTTTAACTTCCTCTTGCCTCCAGTGGGCATGAGAGAAAACACCAAACTGTTCGCGCATAAGCGCGTGGCTGTACAAGTCTGGAAAATCGCGAAACCCACAACGAATCGCTAAATCAACAGATGAGTCACGAAACAAATCCACCACTTCATTACTGGTTTCAACACTGACATGAATGTCTGGATGTTCGCTATAAAACTTCGCCAGCCGAGGGATCAACCATAAAGACGCAAATGCCGGCGTGGTAGAAACTCGGAGTGTGTTGGAGTCGGCGGGTGGCTTGAGCGAAGACATACTACCGCTTATATCCAGAAACGAAAGATGCACCTTTGAATATAGCCTCTCACCGTTCGCTGTGAGTTGAACACCGTGGGGAGTGCGTACAAAAAGCATACTGCCCAGTAAGTTTTCAAGTGTTTTTATTTGTTGTGATACTGCCGCTGGGGTAACAAACAACTCCGCGGAGGCTGCTTTAAACCCACCGAGTCTTGCGGCAGATTCAAATGCACGAATGGCTGTCAACGGCAATTTTGCGAACATTAATCAATCCCCCTTCCATGGTAAAAAAACTAAGCCAGGCTTACTTTATCTGATTTGCCTTCGCTTTCATAGAAGTGAATTCTAGGCTACGCCACCTAGCCGGTAACAGGAGGCGCGTCGATCGAGAATGTCGAGTCCATACTGACTGCGCTTGCGGATTGACGAAATTCTTTAGTCTAACTAAATGACACTGGCCTATATACGGTCTATCCCTGAGTGCACTTCAGCGTTCATGGAGTAGGTCTCGTTGCGCCTTTTTTAGAGCAAGTGGTGCATTCATGGAAAAGAACATACCTATCATTGACGTCGGTAGTTTGACGCAGGGAGCAGAGATATCACCACGTCTAGTAAAGGAGATCGACAACGCGTGCAGGGAGGTCGGATTTTTCACCGTCGTCAATCACGGTGTAGATAACACGCTTATTTCAACTGTCTTCTCTCAAATAGAATCGTTTTTTGACCTGCCTGTTCAGGCCAAGGAAAAAATCGAAATTCATAAATCCCCCTATATGCGTGGCTACTTTAGCGAAGGCGCTGATAAGTCGGATGGCATATTGGGCGATGTCAAAGAGGGTTTTGACATGGCCGCGGACTTGTCGCTTGACGACGAGTTCGTAAAAGCCAAATTACCTTTTTACGGCCCCAATGTATGGCCAGAGGAATTACCCGACTTCAAGCTTGCGATGAGGGAATATCACTCGCAAATGCTTGCGTTCGGAAAAAAACTGCTAAACGTGTTCGCCCTTGCGCTCAATATGCCGATCGATTACTTCGATGATAAATTCAAGAAGCCGATGGCCCAATTGAGAGTCCTGCGTTATCCCTCCACCCAATATACGCAGGGAGCGCCGATGGGTGCTGGAGAGCATACAGACTTCGGCTGGATCACGATGATCTCGGAAAGTGCCACCGGGGGGTTAGAGGTACAGAGTGCCAACGGCACCTGGATCAAAGTCAAACCCATCCCAAATGCCTTTGTCGTCAATGTCGGGGATCTAATGTCTCGCTGGACGAATGACCGTTACAAGGCAACGCTGCATCGAGTGATAAATACCTCCGGCAAATTACGCCATTCGGCGGCGTTCTTTATGGACCCAGACTACACCGCCAAAGTGGAGTGCCTGCCCAGCTGTTGCGCAGACGGCAGTCCTGCAAAATACGGAGCGATCATCGCGGGTGAGTACATGGACCAGAGGTTCTTGGAAACCACCACATTTCGTGAACTTGAACCCAACTAGTAGGAGTATTGAACGTGCTAGGTAAAGAATACACATTCTATCTATCAGCGATCGTAGCGATACTGGGCACCGTGGGCTATCACATGCTCATGAAGAAAATACCGTCTACGATCAACCCCTTGGTTTCAATTGTCAGTATTTATGTGGCGATCGTTATCCTGTCCACCTTGATGTTGCCGTTTTTTTTGGGCAGTGGAACGTTACTCGCGGGCTTGAAGCAAATGACCTGGCTTCAGGGAGGCATCGCGTTTTGCATCTTGATGATGGAAATCGGCTTTTTGATGATGTATCGCAGTGGATGGGACCTCAGTACGGGCAATATCGTTACCGGCGCCATTATCAATATTGCGCTCGGCTTCATCGGGGTATTTCTGCTTAAAGAAGGACTCTCTTATTTAAATATTGCCGGTGTTTTATTGTGCATCGTCGGCGTGATACTGATCGGCTACAAATCCAGTAGCAGCGAACAACCCGTGGACGCGGATACGCACGCTACGGTCTCGCTAGTACCACCTTCACTGGTGCCAGATGCAACAGCAAAAGAACCCTAGCCAGCCGTACACCTGCAATACATCTTTGGCATTGTGTATGCACACATACTCAAACCCCGCCGTTAGTTCCACATGCGCACGGAAGTGATTACACCTGTCCAAGCATGATCGGTTACCAGCTCAATAAGCGTTTCAGTGATTTTGCTCTTGAAGGTGATGAGATGTCTTTACTGTATGCTGATAATTATCTGCGCGCCATCAAAGACGCCAACGTGAAAACCCTGCTTATTTCAATAGCTAAAGAGCGAAGACTGTTGCCATCGGTGATGATACTAAGTGCAATAGCATCCTTCACTGTAGGGGGCATATTCCTGGCGTATACTCAACAGATCGTTGCGGTACTCGGTGCGATTATCTTGATTGCCCTTGCCAAAATCTGGTCCTGGTACCTGAGCCACGATTGCGCGCACAATTCTGTTTTCAAGTCGAAGAAAGTCAATTCTGTCATCGGAGAGTTGCTGTCTTTCCTTAACGGCCTCTCTTTCTTTTCATTTGAAGCCTATAGAAAAGATCATGTTCGCCATCATGCCGAAAAAATTGATATTGGTGGGTTCGATAGTGGTCACTTTGCTGTCGCTCATCCGAGGCTATTCAGTGCAATCATTGTTGCAGAAAAAATATATCTTCCCGCCTTCTACTATGTGATCAAGCTTACCAATATTTACTCCGTGATATTCAGTGGCAGCAGGCGCGAAGTTGCAAGGGGTATTGGAAGCCTGTGCATTTACATTGTAGCCTTCGCTACGTTTGCCCGGTTCTCCCTGATACTTGTGGTGGTATGGCAAGCCTCCTCCTTCCTTAGGATACACATCGTACGATTCGTCGACTGTTTCCAGCATTCTTTCCAGCAGGTGTATACGGCGGGAGAAAAGCTAACCCATGGAAAACACTACGAAATCCAGAATACCTTCTCCGTACCGGTGGCAAGAAAGTTTACCTTCCTCAATCTGATTATTTTGAATTTTGGTTACCACGCGGCCCACCACTGCTTTCCAACATGCCCTTGGTATATGTTGCCACAACTGGAAGCTGCCATAACCAAACAGTTGAGGCTTTACGGAATAACGGAAACAAGAGAAGAAAGCACGCCATTCTTCAACTTCATGACTGCCTACCATCGTGGGCGGTTATCAAGAATCATCAGCACCGATGAAGGGCAACCCTACGATGCTGATGGCCAATTTAACACCCACCATTTCACCGGTGCGTACACAGATAAGCTCTTAGGTTGAGTCACCCACTCAGGTCGGGCCTTATCAAAGCATGGACACTGTCAGGTCGTGGATACGGAGACCCCCACCTCAGCGCTTGAAAGTTGTAACTTACTTATAACTCAACTCATGACAAATCAATCAGATCTATAAAGGAGTGCGTGTGGACGATTCATGTGCAGACGCCAACAGCTTCTGGCTGACGGCTGTTGAAAAAGAGAGTATTCGGGACGCGCTCATAGACATTTGTTACGAGCCAACGGGCGGGCGAGACTACATCCACCTCATTCGCATGACCGCTTATCAAAAGTTTCCCGCGCGACTTCTAAAAAAGCTTGAATCACTTAAAGATGACGATGCTTCTTATTGTGTATTTGAGAACCTTCCGATTGATGACACATTTGGCAGCCCGCAAGGCGACGCTAATAGCTTGAACTTCAAAAGTGGTTATCTTTCTGAAAATGTGCTGGTTGCCCTGGGCAGTTTGATAGCGGAGCCCTACTCCATCAAGCATGAGGGGCCAAAGCTGGTCAATGACTTGGTACCGCATCCGGAGGCCGTAGGCGAGTATACCGGCAACGGTTCGGACCTGGAGTTGGACCTGCACACCGAAAATGCCTTTCAGGCTTATGACTCCCGTGGAGACACCTCGCCGCTGGCTCTTCTGCTTCTCGGCGTTCGCGGTGACCCTGCCGGGGTGGGCCCGAAAACCTGGGTGGCCGATGCGAGGGAAGCCCTTCAGGTTATGGAACAGGCCGATATTGAAATCCTATATGGCAAACATTTCATCATTCGTCAGCCCTACCGCTGGAGGAACAGTGCCGCAGGCGCGAAAGAAACTAATGTGTACCCAATTCTGAGCGGCCCGCTGACTCACCCTAGAGTCACTGCTGCGTTTTACCCGGACATGGTAATTGCCGCTGATCACGAAGCACAAAATACCCTGTTGAGGTTTTACAACGCGCTTAAAAGCGTAGCTCAGCCGCTGGACATTCAACCTGGCAAGTTGGTGTACATCAACAATCGTTTCATCCTCCATTCGCGTGACAAGTTCACCCCCAGTTTCGATCCAGAGGGGCATGCGTATCGTTGGATCCAGCGTTTGTTCATCACGAACAACTTGTGGAACTTCCGTTCATTCAACAAGTGTGGCGCGCGGATCTTCGAACCCGTTACTCGATGATATAAAGAGATAAATTAAATGTCGAACCATAAGCCATATACATCAATTATTCATAATATAGGCACTTTCCTCACGGGTGATCTCGCGTCTCCACTCATTACAGCAGATACCCTCGTCAGTGTTGATGGAATGATCACCTACGTGGGTCAGGCAGCAGATGTGGATTTTTCACATGCAGACCTGCTGATTGACGCCAAGCAGAGCACGGTCATGCCAGGTTTGATCGACAACCACACTCACCCGACCCTGGGTGAGTACAGCCCGCGCTCTGGCAACCACAATTGGATCTGGCACTCCTTGCAGGGCGGCGTGACGACCATGATCTCTGCCGGGGAAGTGCACGTTCCGGGGCTACCGACCGACAGGGTCGGTACTATCGCCATGGCAATCGCAGCGCAGCGCTCTTTCTCCAATGCGCGCCCTAGCGGAATAAAAATGGAAGCCGGCGCGCCACTGCTCAACGATGAGTTTTCGGATGAGGATTTCGCCGCAATGGTTGCTCAAGGCATCAACCAACTGGGAGAGGTCGGGATAGGCCCGGTCAAGTCAGTCAGTCGTGCAGCTGAATTGGTCAAGATGGCTCGCAAACACGGCATGACTTCCATTACCCACACGGGCGGTCCTTCAATTTCTACCTCCCAGAGCATGGGTGCAGAAGAGATCCTTGAAATTGCGCCCGATATCATCGGGCACATCAATGGCGGCTATACCGCACTGGCACCCAGCCAAATCAGATGCCTGTGTGAAGGCTGTCTGGGTGCCCTGGAAATCGTACATAACGGCAACGAGTTCGCGGCGGTCACCACCCTGAATTACGCACGAGAAATGAACCAACTGGACCGTATCGTCATTGGCACGGATTCCCCTGCCGGATGTGGGGTTCCCGCGCTTGGCATGCTCAGGGCAATTGCCTTGCTCAGTAGTTTCGGCGACGTTCCACCGGAAAAGGCCGTCTGTTTCGCAACGGGTAACACCGCCAAGGTGAGAAAGTTGAATCGGGGGATTCTGGGCGTCGGAAGAGAAGCCGACATTCTGATCGCCTGTGGGCCTTTGGGAGGAGCGCAACCCAGCGTACTTGGAAGTTTCAGCAGTGGTGACCTTCCAAGTATTACCTCGATTCTGATCGATGGGCGCCTGGTCGTGAGGCAATCCAGAAACTCGCCACCGCCATCTGTCACACCTGAAATAACTCTGCGTACCTAATAGCAGCGTCCCGAAAGGGACGTCGCCTCGAGAGCACTCATATGCATAGAATTCTGCCCGAAATTACGCGCAGAGGGCCTACCGTACTCGCATGCGGTTGCGCAATTGGATTGGCTATTCCCTATCTTGCAGACTTGGCGAGGCCATTGCTCCCCGTCATGGTTTTCATATTTGTCCTGGGCACTCTCCTGCGTATTAACAACGCTGAAGTCATCACTGCAGCCAGAAACTTGAAAATATCCCTGATATTTCCAGCCCTGATGGTGGTGGCTTGCCCTTATATTTTTGGAATGCTTTCGCTTTACCTCACCGGCAATCAAGAACTTTCCCTTGCGATAGCCATCGCTGTTGCCGCCCCGCCCGCCAGCGGAAATGCAGCCGTCGCGAGAATGCTCGGGCTTGACCCTTCCATGTCACTGGTGACTGCGCTCTGCTCAATGGCAATTATCCCTGTCACCGCTCCGCTGATACTCCACCTATTCGCTGATGGCCTTTCACTCTCCTTGAACCCCGTTGATCTGGCGATCAGACTGGCCGTGTTGATAGGAGGCGCCGAAGGCGCTGCTATTTTGATACGTCGTTTTTCGCACACCTTCGTCGCCACGCACGGCCTGGCTATTGACGGTATTGTCGTCATCGCGCTTTTCCTCTTTGCAGTAGGCACGATGGCGGGCATGCAGCAGGTAATTCTGGAGACCCCGTCGTTGGCCATCTCGATGATCGCCATTGCCTATTGCATCAACGTCTGCCTGCAGCTCCTCATGGGCTGCTTATATCCCGGGTCATTGATCGCCAAGTTCACCATGGCACTCAACGGTGGCAATAGAAATGTTGGACTATTATGGTCTGCTCTTGGTGTCAGCTTATCGCCCACAATGGCGTTGTATTTTGCATGCTGCCAACTGCCTATTCACACCATGCCGAAGATACTGCAGTTTGTTTTACCCAGAGTTGAAAGCTATTTGAATAAACTGGTTTTAAGCAAGAATCGAATCTGAGCTATTACTGCCTGGAACTGCATAAAAATGATACTCACGCCAGAAAATATCAGGCAGATTGCCGAACGCTCTTCGCTGGAGACTACTGCCTGCTCTTGTATTCGGGGCTTGTCGCAGGGGTGGGAAACCTTACCCAAAACACTCGAGGCGAGCAGCCTGTTGCGCTTCATAGGCGAAATCCCGACCGATAGGGCACAAGAACTCAGCCTTGAGGAATACCACCCGAACGGTACCCATTTCTGGTCTGAAGACGCGCCTATCTGCTTTGATTTCTTTCCTTATAATATTTCAAGCGTCTGGGGCTGTAAGTGTTGCGCGCGAGCATTCCTCAGGTTTACGGAAGCAGGCGCCTATCACTCCGAACAACGCATCCGTATTTTGCGTGCGTCGCTGATTGGCAACCCCGTTCAAGAAGAGCACGTTCAGGATTAGCCGTTCTTGAGGCGCCCCCCTCCTTCCCCTAGCACGGGTATAAACCTCAGGCTTTATTCGCTACCAACCCGCGATCACTCATGAATGCCTCCAGCCGCGAGCGCATCCAGCGTTCCGCCGGGTCTGTGTCAACGTGGCTGAGCCACACCATGGACAAATCCAGGGTCGGGGTTTCGAACGGGAACGGCTCGCAGAACAGATTCCCGCTGGCGGCCATAGCCTGGGCGGTGTAATCCGGCAGGCTGGCGATCATGTCGGTGCCGGCAAGCAAGGCCGGCAACGAACTGTATTGCGGCACCGAGAGCACTACATGGCGTTTGCGGCCCACCTCTGCCAGCCACTCATCGGCAAACCCGGCCACATTGGCGGTGTGGGACACCAGCACGTGGGGCCGTGCGCAATATTCGTCAAGGGTCAGCGGGGTGTCCGAGGCATCGGCGCGCAGCAGGCACGGGCGGATGTGCCGCAATAGCTTGCGCTTGGCATTGGCCGGCAACCCGCGGGTCTGGGTGATGCCGACGGTAATATCGCCAGAAGCCAGCAGGTCGGGAATGCGCCAATAATCCACATGCTGCACCACGAACACCACCTGCGGCGCTTCCTGACGCAAGGCCCGTAGCAAGGGTGGCAGCAGGCCGAACTCAACGTCATCGGACAGGCCGATGCGGAAAGTCATGGTGCTGATGGACGGGTCGAAATCATGGGTCAGGCTCAGGGCCGAAGACAGCGAGTCGAGGGCCGGCGACAGGTGCTGGATGATCTCCTCGGCGCGCGCCGTAGGCTCCATGCGATGGCCGACACGAATAAACAGTGGGTCGTTGAAGAGGGTACGCAGGCGGTTGAGGGCCGAACTGATGGTCGGTTGGCCGAGAAACAGCTTCTCCGCCACCCGCGTCACATTGCGCTCGAGCATCAGTGCTTCAAAGACCACCATCAGATTGATGTCAGCCTTGCGTAATTCATTGCGATTCATCGGCGCCTGCCCCTTTCCCCAAGACAAGCGGCAGTTTAGGAAGGCTGCGGGGCTGCGTCTATGTGCGTACTGCTCAATAAACGGGTTGGGGACGGTAAATCTGCGTTTGAAGGTTGCCGCTGCGCTTAAAAATGTGGGAGCGGG
>NZ_JBQEQE010000013.1:88681-144197 GCF_052046095.1 Pseudomonas sp. 22072 | reverse complement strand
TCCGTTGACTGACACACCGCCTTCGCGAGCAAGCCCGCTCCCACAATTAGACCGCGGTTACCTGACTCAAGGCTTGAGCGGAAACTCCTGGTCACGCTCGGAAAGCTCGGTGCCGTCGTCCGGATGCTTCCAGGTTTGCGGCTTTTCGTCTTCGCGCTGCCGCCGGGGTTCTTCACGCTCCGGCTCGTTGTGCTGCTTGTGTTCGTTGCCCATAACGGCCTCCGCCCATAAGAATTGGAAACAGCTTCAAGCATAGGACACGGCGGGTTGTCTTGAAGCCGGAATGGATTGATAGCCAATACGCATCAATTCATCCAAATTAGTCACTTATCATTTCTAAATGTGTCAGCCACTATCCCAAGTCTTAAGCGAAACAAGCACTTTAAAAAGAACGCTGGAGACACAAAACCATGACGACCCCTTCCCGGCCTGCGGCTGCCCCCTCGAAAGTAGGCGCGGTATTGCGCGTTACTTCGGGCAATTTTCTCGAACAGTTCGACTTCTTTCTGTTCGGTTTCTACGCCACCTATATCGCTGCCGCGTTCTTCCCGGCCGCTAATGAGTTTGCGTCATTAATGATGACCTTCGCCGTGTTCGGCGCTGGCTTCCTGATGCGTCCATTGGGCGCGATTATTCTGGGTGCCTACATCGATGACGTGGGCCGTCGCAAAGGCTTGATCGTGACCTTGTCGATCATGGCCAGCGGTACGCTACTGATCGTACTGGTGCCGAGTTATCAGACCATCGGCCTGTGGGCGCCGTTTCTGGTGCTGTTGGGGCGCCTGCTGCAAGGTTTCTCGGCCGGTGCGGAGCTGGGTGGCGTGTCGGTGTACCTGTCCGAAATGGCCACGCCGGGCCGTAAAGGCTTCTACACCAGTTGGCAGTCGGGCAGCCAACAGATCTCCATCGTCGTCGCCGCGGCCCTGGGTTATGGCCTGAACGTGTGGATGGAACCTGCGGTGGTGGCCGATTGGGGCTGGCGTATTCCGTTCGCCGTCGGCTGCGTGATCATTCCGTTCATCTTCGTGCTGCGTCGCAACCTGCAGGAAACCGAAGAGTTCGCCAACCGCAAGCATCGCCCGACCATGCGTGAAGTGATGGCAACCCTGGTGAAGAACTGGACCGTGGTCATCGGCGGCATGCTGATGGTGGCCATGACCACTACCGCGTTCTACCTGATCACCGTGTACGCGCCGACTTTTGGTAAAACCGTGTTGCACCTGAGCACCTCGGACGCCTTGCTGGTGACCTTGCTGGTCGCGATCTCGAACTTTTTCTGGCTGCCGATCGGCGGCACGTTAAGCGACCGCTTCGGCCGTAAACCCGTGCTGATTGCCATGACGGTGCTGACTGTCCTTACGGCTTATCCGGCATTGTCCTACGTGGTCAACGCACCAAGCTTTGCGCACATGCTGGAAACCCTGCTGTGGTTCTCGTTCCTGTATGGCATGTATAACGGCGCGATGATCCCGGCGTTGACTGAAATCATGCCGGTGGAAGTGCGTGTGGCGGGTTTCTCCCTGGCCTACAGCCTGGCGACAGCAGTGTTCGGTGGCTTCACGCCAGCGATCTCCACCTGGTTCATTCACATCACCGAAGACAAGGCTTCACCTGCGTATTGGATGATATTCGCCGCGCTGTGTGCATTGTGTTCGACCCTGGCGTTGTATCGCCGCGCCAATACCCGTGGCCAAGTCATGCAGGAGGCTGCGCAATGAAGCCGCTGTTCAAGACCCTCGCTGCTGTCGTCCTCGGCACCCTGGCGCTATCAGCCCAGGCTGAACAACTCAAGGTCATGACCTCGGGCGGCTTCACCGCCGCGTATAAATTGCTCGGCCCGCAATACGCCGAGCAAAGCGGTGACACCCTCGACACCATCCTTGGCCCGTCCATGGGCAAGGCGCCGGAAGCGATTCCCAACCGCCTGGCCCGTGGCGAACAGGCCGATGTGGTGATCATGGTCGGCTATGCCCTGGATGAGTTGATCAAACAAGGCAAAGTCGACCCCGCGTCCCGCGTGGAGCTGGCGGACTCGCGGATCGGCCTGGTGGTGAAGGAAGGTGCGGCCAAACCTTCGATCAATACCGATTCCGAGCTCAAGGCTGTGTTGAGCCAAGCCAAATCGGTGGCCTATTCGGATAGCGCCAGCGGCGTTTATGTCGAGAAGGAATTGTTCAAGAAGCTCGGCATGCCTGCCAAGGGCACCATGATCCAACGCGTGCCGGTGGGCGAACAGGTGGCCAAGGGTGATTACGAGGTCGGCTTGCAACAAGTGGCGGAATTGTTGCCAGTCAAGGGCGTGACGTTCGTAGGCAAGATCCCGGAAGACGTGCAGTCCGTTACCCGTTTCGCCGCCGGTATTCCAGTGAACGCCAAACACCCTGAGCAGGCCAAGGCACTGTTGCAGTTCATGGCATCGCCCGAGGCCCAGCAGGAGGTGCAATCCACCGGCCTGGACTCGGTGTCACGCTGATCGGAACGGCATCTCCCGCACCAGTCGCTCCAACTCCAGCGCCGCCGGTGGCAACGTCCGCCCGCGGCGCTTGATCAAGCCCACATTGCGCAACACCTGGGGCTCCACCAGCGGCACACTGACCAGAATCGGGTGAGTGTGCGCCGGCATCGCAATCGACGGCACCATCGCCACGCCCAGCCCCGCCTCCACCAGTCCGATCATGGTGGTCACATGGTGCGTCTCGCAGATACTCGGCTTTTTCACCCGCACGCCACGCAGGGCCTGGTCGAGCAGGAAGCGGTTGCCCGACGTCTTGTCCACCTCGATGTAGTCATGCTCATAGGCCTCGGTCCAGCTCACGCTGTCACGCCCGGCCAGAGGGTGATCACGCCGGCAGGCCAGCACGTAGCGCTCCTGCAGCAGCAACTCGAATTCCACCTCATCGGCCAGGCTACCGCTGAAACTCACGCCAAAGTCTGCCTCGCCGCTGGCCACCGCATTGCACACCTCGCCGGCACTGGCATCCAGCACCCGCAGGCGAATCTTCGGATACAGCTTGTGGAACTCGGAGATCACATGGGGCATGAAGTAGTACGCGGTAGACGGCACGCAGGCGATGGTGACATTCCCCATGCGCGTCGAGGCGACGTTGCTGATACCCATCAGCGCGATGTCGAGATCGTCGAGCATGCGCTCAACCTGGGGCAAAAACGCGCGCCCGACCATGGTGAGGCTGACCCGCCGTGTGGTGCGTTCGAACAGCTTTACATCCAGTGCGGATTCGAGCTTTTCGATACGCCGGCTGAGGGCCGGTTGCGAGATACGGATGGCCTCGGCAGCGCCACGAAAACTGCCCTTGTCCACCACGGCGCGGAAAGCTTGGAGGTCGTTGAGGTCGAAGTTGATGATCACGGGAGGCAGGCCAAAGGTGGTCGAGGTGGCGAGCATTATCGTATGGGAGCCGGTGGGACGCCATGTGTGCCGAGACGGTTTGCCGAGATCATCCTGTTACACATATGAAGTCATACATATCAGCAGGTTATCGGCCGCCTGCGGCCACGCGATCGCCAAAACGGGTCAATACTTTCGGCCTGACCTACACAACTGGAGACGTAGCAACTCATGGAAACCTACCCCTTCTGGATGGACGACGAGGCGCCGGGCATCGGCATCGATCAGTTGCTTCTTGCATCGCGCCAATGGTCGAGTAGGATTGAATCCCACTCAGCTCAGGCGGATACACCCATGCGCTCAACCCAGCAAATGAGCATCACCTTGCCCCTTGAAATGGCGGCTCTGGTCAAAGCCAAGGTGGCTGCTGGCGAATATGCCAGCGAAAGTGAAGTGATTCGCGACGGCCTGCGGGCGTTGCTGGCGCGTGATCGTGCCATGGAGGATTGGCTCAGAGCCGAAGTCATCCCCGCAGCGACCGCCCTTGAGGCGAAGCCTGAGCTTGGGTTATCGCCAGAACAGGTCCGCGAACATATGGCCGCCAGACGTCAGCGCAAAGGCACAGGGGAAGCGTGAGCTACTCGGTAGTTTTTTCGCCCGAGGTCTTGGCGCAACTCGATGCCCTTGAAGACTACATCAGCGATGTCGGCTCCCCTCCTGAAGCGGCGCGTTTTATCGACAATCTTGTCAGCTACTGTGAAAGCCTTGCCCTGTTTCCCTTGCGTGGCATGCGCCGTGACGACCTGCTGAAAGACTTGCGCATCACTCACTATCGTCGCAGCACCATTATTGCTTTCAGGGTGAAGCCTGACTTCAAAACGGTATCAATAGTGGGGGTGTTTTACGGCGGGCAAGATTACACGGCGTTGTTGCACGCAGATCAGAACGAGCACCCGACAAGGGCTGAAAAGCCTGCTGAAAACTGATCAGCAGGCTTTTAGCGTTCAAACACCCTTTAATAAAGGGTCTGATAGCGTGTTCCAAGCCGCTGGTGCACCGAAAAACGCCTGGGCATTACTGTCCAACGTTTCCAAGTGATACCCGCCTTCCTGCACGATCACGCAGGGCAACCCCAGCGCACGGATGCGGGCTCCCAACCGCGCAAAGCCTTCCCGCGTCACCGCGACTTTGCTTTGTGGGTCCAGCTCATAGATATCGAAGCCCAGTGACAACACCAGCACATCCGCCGAGAAGTCCTTCACCGCTGCCAGGGCCTGCTCCAGTTTTTCAAAGAACACCGCTTCGCTGGCACCATGGGGCATCGGCAGGTTGAGGTTGTACCCCTCGCCGGCGCCGTTGCCTTTTTCCTCGGCAAAGCCTGCGACGCCAGGATAGAAGTTGGTCGGGTCGCCGTGGATCGACACATACAGCACGTCGTCGCGGTCGTAGAAAATTTCCTGGATGCCTTGGCCGTGATGCATATCGGTATCGAGCACGGCGACACGCTGGAAACCTTGGCGCAGTGCCTGCGCAGCCACGGCCGCATTGTTGATGTAACAGAAGCCACCGGCCGCGTCGAAGCGGGCGTGATGGCCCGGCGGCCGGCACAAGGCGTAGGCGGCAGGGGCGCCATCGAGGATTTCTCCCGCTGCGGCGATGGCGCTTTGGGCTGACCAATAAGCCGAGCGCCAGGTCAACTCACCGATGGGGCAACTGCCATCGGCCAGGTAGCGTGCCGCCTGGGCCAGGATGCCGCGCAAGGCATTGGGTTCACGCACGAAGATGTTGGACATGACTTCGTCGCCCCAGTCTTCGGGGATTTCTTTCCAGCGCTGGTGAGCTTCTTGAAGAAAAGCCAGGTAGTCGCCGCCGTGCACGGCGAACAACGGATCCATACCGTAATCAGTCGGTTGCTGGATATCGAAGCCCAGGGTTTGCGCAGCCAGCAGCAAGTTGCGCGCTCGCTCGGGAACCTCCTGGGGCGTGCGCATCTGGCCGCGGGAATAGTAGCTACGCGGGTGATGCAGGAGTTGTTCGGGGTGAAAAAACGTCTTCATGAGTTGCTCCTGGATAAACACAGAACCTGTGGGAGCTGGCTTGCCTGCGATGGCGGTGAATCAGGCAATACATTGCTCTCTGNAGCCAGCTCCCACAGGGGTGCGGCGTCGGCCTTTAGAAATGAACATGCCCGGCGCGTTTCAAGACGGCGTTTAGCAAGACATCGGTACCCTGGCGCACATCGTCGGGCAAGACATCCTCGGCTTCGTTGTGGCTGAGGCCGCCGACGCAGGGGATGAAGATCATCGCGGTGGGGCAATAGCGCGCCAGGTGAATCGCATCGTGGCCGGCGCCGCTGACGATGGTCTGCTGGCTGTAGCCCAAGCCGTCCACCGCAGCCTGCACGCAAGCCACGCACTCGGCGTCGAACGGCGTAGCCGGGCTGATCCAGTGAGGCGTGATGGTGACGCTCAGGCCACGGTTGTCCGCGATAGCCTGCAGGCGTGCACGCACTTGCTGCTCCATGGCGTCGATGTCGGCGTCGCGGTGATGGCGCAGGTCGACGGTAAAGTTGAGCAAGCCGGGGATGGTGTTGCGCGACGACTTGGCGATGCTCAGTTCACCCACAGTGGTAAGGCCCTGCGGGGCAAAATCGGCAGCGAGGTTTTCCAGGGCCTGGATCATTTTTGCCGCGCCGTACAGCGCATCTTTACGCAACGGCATCGGCGTGGTGCCAGCGTGCGCGGCCATGCCTTCGACCCGTACATCGAGCCAGCGAATCGCTTGACCACCGGTGACTACGCCGATGCTGTTGGCGTTGTCTTCCAGAATCGGGCCTTGCTCGATATGCGCTTCGAAATACGCATCCACTGCGCCACCCAACGGGCGCTCACCGTTGTAGCCGGTGGTGCGCAACGCCTCGTTCACGCTGATACCGTCTACATCAGCGGTTGCCAGTGCCATGTCCAGGGCAAGTGTGCCGGTGAACACTGCCGAGCCCAGCATCGCCGGGGTGAAACGGGCGCCCTCCTCGTTGGTCCACACTGCAATTTCCAACGGCTTGCGCGTCTGGATGCCGTGGTCGTCGAGGCTGCGGATGACCTCCAGGCCAGCCAACACGCCGTACACCCCATCGAAGCGTCCGCCTTCGGGCTGGGTATCCAGGTGGCTGCCCATCATCACCGGGGCGGCGTCATTGTCGGTACCCGCGCGGCGGGCGAACAGGTTGCCGATGGCATCCATGCTCAACGTCAGGCCGGCTGCTTTACACCAGTGGCTGAACAGCTCACGACCGGCCTTGTCTTCAGCGCTCAACGCCAGGCGGCAGCTGCCACCGCGTGCGGTCGCGCCGATCTCGGCCATGTCCATCAGGCTACGCCACAGGCGCTCGCCATTAATCTTCAACATTGCTGACTCCCTCAACTGTGTGCCATTTCCAGGCGGTGGGCCGTGGCATGGCGGCGGGACAAGGCCAGTACGCACACCAACGAAACCGCCGCGATCACGCTGTAAAACACTGCCATCGGCCACCATTGGCCCAGGTATTGATGGGCCAGCCAGGTGCCGATCAACGGTGTCAGGCCGCCGGCCAGCGCGCCGCATACCTGGTAAGCCAGGGAGATCGCGGTGTAGCGCACACGGGTTTCAAACAGGCCGCTGACAAAACCTGCGATGACGGCGTAGAACGACGCCATGCACACCACCGCCAGGGCAATGCCGAGGATGATCAACGGTGCCTGAGCGCTGCTGACCAGGACGAACATCGGGTACGGCGAGGCCATTGCCAGCACGCACATGGCGCACAGAAACCGGGTAGCGCCGACCTTCTCCGCCACCCAGGCGGCCAGCGGCTGGACGCAGAACTGAATAATGGCGACGAAGAACAGGCACTCCAGAATCAACGAGCGCGGCAGGTTAAGTTGCTGAGTGCTGTAGGCAATCATGAAGGTGTTGGTGAAATACACGCCGGCAATCCCCAACGTATTGGCGCCAATGCACAACAACAGTGGACGCCAAGCGGTCTTCAGCACTTCCAGCACGGGGGCTTGGTCCTGCTTGATCGCTCGCGCTTTTTCCGCCAGGGCCTTGTCTTCGAGGAACTCCGGCGACTCGTTCACACCCAGGCGAATCGCGAGGCCGACGATCAACAGCAAGGCACTGGCCAGGAACGGCAGGCGCCAGCCCCAGCTGAGCAGGTCCTCTTCAGGTAAACGAGTGACGGCACTGAACGCCAGCAAGGAAAGAATCAAACCGGCCGGGCTGCCCAACTGCGCGAAGGATGCAAAGAAATTACGCCGCCCTTTCGGCGCGTGCTCGCCAGCCATCAACACCGCCCCACCCCACTCGCCGCCAACCGCAATACCCTGCACCACCCGCAACAGGATCAACAGCACCGGTGCGGCAGCGCCGATCTGGGCATAGGTCGGTAACAGGCCGATGCACACCGTGACCACGCCCATCATCACGAGGGTAATCACCAGGGATTTCTTGCGGCCGATGCGGTCGCCGATATGACCGAACACGATGCCGCCCAACGGCCGCGCAAAAAAGCCGACGGCGAAGGTGCCGAACGCGGCCATGGTGCTGAACAATTTATCGTCGGAGGGGAAGAACAGTTGACCGAACACCAGCGCTGCAGCGGTGGCATAGATGTAAAAGTCGTACCACTCGATCATGGTGCCGATAAAGGCGGCGGCCGCAGCACGGCGAGGCTGCGGCGAAGCGGAAGGCTTCATGGGGCTGGCTCCTTTGTTTATTTTTTTGGCAGGAGAAAGTCAAACCGGTGCGCTCTGGTGGCGCTCGTTAAACCCGATTTTTCGGCCAGGGGCTATGATTAGTCAATTTTCTATTTATTATCTTGATTATAAGAACTGCTTATATCGAGCGCCGCCATGCCCGAATTTCGCCGCGATATTCACCCTCTGCTCAATGACCGCCTGGACTGGAACCTGCTGCGCACCTTCCGCGTGATCGGCCAGGAACTGAGCATCAGCCGCGCCGCCGCCCGCCTGCATCTGACGCAACCGGCCATCAGCCAGGCGCTCAAGCGCCTGGAAGAACAGCTGGATTGCCAGCTCATCCTGCGCCGTGGCCCGCGCTTCGTGCTCACCGAAGCCGGTGAGCAGATCTTCGCCATTGCCGGAGAGATGTACGGCCAGGTCTCGCAGATGAGCAACGCCCTGCAAAAGCCGGGTGATGAAGTGATCGGCAAAGTGCGCTTGCTGATGATCAGCCGGATTAATTCCGACACTTTCGATGACTTTCTCGCGGGTTTTCATCGCGAACATCCACGGGTCGATCTGGAAGTAGAAGTGATGCGCAGCTCCGACATTGTCGCCGCGCTGCTGGAAAAAACCGCGACCCTGGGGCTCAGCCTCAATCGCCGGCCACAACCGCGCCTGGAACAGCACCTGTTTTTGCGTCAGCGCTACGCGTTTTTTTGTGGAAAACATCACCCCTTGTTTGGGCGCACAAACCTGGCCGAGGGGGATTTGCAGTCGGAAAATTTCGTGAGTTTTACCAGCGACCAGATCGGCGGAATGCTCTCGCCGCTGACGATTTTTCGCGATCAGCAAGGGTTCGGCGGGCGGATCGTGGCGTCGTCATCCAGCCTGGAAGAAGTGCGGCGATTGGTCATTGCCGGGTTTGGCTTGGGCTGCTTACCCACTCATGTGGTGGCGGACGATGTGGAGCGCGGGCTGCTCTGGCGGTTGCCGCCGGATGACGGGATTGCGGATGTGGATATTCATCTGTTGTGGAACCGGGAGCAGAAGTTGAGTCGGGCGGAGGGGGTGTTTATTGAGTGCCTTCTGGAACGGTTGGCCGAAAAATGATTGCTCACATCGATAGCACTGATGATTACTATCGAAACGAGCGCCTGAACGATTGCCGACACTGATTCCTATAATCGCCCCACATTCCCTCCTCGCCTGGCTTCAGGCGACATTCCTCCCGGAACCCAATCCCATGCCAAGCGCGAGCCAGGCCCCTAGCGGGCATCCTGAACATAATCAACAAAGCGTCAAACAGCAGTGGTTGGCGATTCTTTCGGTCGCCGTGGGTGCTTTCGCACTGGTGACCAGTGAATTCCTGCCGGTGGGCGTACTCAACGACGTCGCCAGCGACCTGGGCATCAGTGCCGGTCATGCCGGATTGATGGTGACATTGCCCGGCATCATGGCTGCCCTCGCCGCGCCGTTTCTGTCGGTCAGCATTGGCGCCATGGACCGTCGTTACTTGCTGATCGGCCTGACATTGGTGATGATCATCGCCAACTTGGTGGTGGCCTTCGCTAATGATTTCAGCCTGCTGCTGTTCGGCCGCGTATTGCTCGGCATCAGTATCGGCGGCTTCTGGGCCACGGCCATTGCCCTCAGCGGGCGGCTGGCGCCCAAGGGCGTGGGCGTAGCAAAGGCCACCTCGATCATCATGATGGGCGTGACCCTGGCCACCGTTCTGGGCGTGCCTGTGGGTACCTGGCTCAGCGGCCTGATGGGCTGGCGGATGACCTTCCTGGTCACGGCGTTGGTGGGCATTCCGGTGCTGTTGGCGCAAATCTTCCTGCTGCCGCGACTCACTCCTGAGAAAGCCATTCAGATCCGTGACCTGCCAGCTTTGTTTATCAACCCACAAGCGCGGGTCGGGTTGATCGCCGTACTGCTGATTGGCCTGGCGCACTTTGCTGCGTATACCTATGTCGCGCCGTTCTTCAAACACAGCTCCGGCTTCGACGGGCCAACGATTGGCTCATTGTTGCTGCTGTATGGCGTGGCAGGCGTGCTGGGCAATGTGTTCGCCGGCTTCGCCGCCAACCGCAGCGTACGCAACACCCTGCTGCTGGTCGCGCTGATGATCGGTACCAGCACTGCACTGTTCCCCTACTTCGCCACCGGTATGACAGGCGCCGTGGTGCTGATCGCGCTCTGGGGCTTTGCCTTTGGCGCCTTCCCGGCCTGCGCCAGTATCTGGATGTTCGTGGTAGCGCCCAAGGATGTGGAGCGAGGCATGCCGCTGTTCGTGGCGCTGTTTCAGGTGATCATTGCCCTGGGCTCGTTCTTTGGTGGGCGGATCGTCGACCAAATGGGCAGCTCGGTGTTGTTGAGCCTGGCCACTGTGTTGGTGGGGTTGGGGTTTGCGACCGTGCTGGTGTTGGGCCGCAAGGTGAGTAATAGCCTGGTGGCGCAGCCTGCCTGACCGGGTTGTAGGCGCAAAAAAGCCTGCTGAGCGTTGAGTTCAGCAGGCTTTTTTCGTTTCGGGAGCAGGTATTTATTTGGCCGTGGGGAAATCACGCTCCAAGACAGCGTCCACCAAGGCTTGCGCGTTATCAATCAATTGAGCCAGGGCCATGATCACGGGCGACTGCGTGCTGACTGGATCTTCGGCGCATTGGTAGGCGGATTGAAGGGCGGATGAGAGGGTTTCGGTGGCGTTTATAAGGGTTTCTTCGGTGCCGACATCATCGGCTACGCAAAAGATTTTGCGTGCGTGCCCTTCGGTAGAATCAGCGGTGATCTTATTCATGATGTAACCCCAGCCAACGCAACCCTGCACGAAAACTGCCGAACCTGCACAACGTAAGCACCTGTTTCGGAAAAGCTTGGTAACCAGAACCCCACCAGGAACCTTGTGTGCATAAGCCTGCAAGCTAGCCTCAAAAGGTCGCCGCCGTGGCGACATACTGTCAAGGGTGCTGATATGCCAACGAGATATCGCGATGCGGTCACTGGTGAATACGTAACAGAGCAAGAGGCGAAGAGAAGACCAAGGGAAACGGTGAAGGAAACCGATAAAAAGCGCCCGGCAAAGCCGACGGCCAAGAAGTAGGATTAACAGATGAGAGCGACTGCCGTATGTCCAGACAGACTTGCCAATGAAACCCGATTGCTCCAATGTAATGACCAACGTCATTACACAAGGAGCTATCTCTTGGCATCTATCAACATCCGTATCGATGACGACCTGAAAGCTCGTGCCTACCTAGAACTGGAGAAACTCGGTGTCACACCTTCTGAACTGATACGTCAGGCGTTGCAATATGTTGCCGAACGCGGCCAGTTGCCATTTAAGCCTGTGCTGATGACTGAAGAGGATGAAGCCTTGATGGCGACCGTACGTGAGCGTCTTGCATCGCCTCAACGCGTAAGGGTTTCTTTGGATGACCTATAGCCTTGATTTTGATGCGCGTGCATTGAAGGAATGGCAGAAACTCGGCGACACCCTCCGTCAGCAACTCAAGAAGAAGCTGGTCGAAGTCCTGAACAACCCACGTATTGAGGCTAACCGCCTACATGGGCTGCCTGACTGCTACAAGATCAAACTGCATAGCAGCGGATACAGGCTGGTGTATCAAGTGATAGATCAGGAAGTTACGGTGTTCGTGGTCGCCGTCGATAAACGTGAACGAGATCAGGCTTATCGCAAAGCGTCTGAGCGCCTTGTTCAGCGTTAGGCAGGACTACAACAATTCCCTGAAGCAGCCGTTAATAAAGGCTGAAAACGAAAAAGCCCCGCAGTTTATTCAGCTACGGGGCTTTTTCTATGTAATGGCGGAGAGATAGGGATTCGAACCCTAGGTACCGGTGAAGGTACAACGGATTTCGAATCCGTCCCATTCGGCCACTCTGGCATCTCTCCAACGGCGCGCATCATAACAGCATGATTGATGGATGCAAAGCGCCGAAGCGATTTTTTTCCGTGCTATCAGATGCTTGCGTCGATTACAGCGGTACGCCGAGGCGCTTGGCGACTTCTTCGTAGGCTTCGATCACGTCACCGAGGCCTTGGCGGAAGCGGTCTTTGTCCATCTTCTTCTTGGTGTCCTTGTCCCACAGGCGGCAACCATCCGGGCTGAACTCGTCGCCCAGGACGATGGAGCCGTCGTGGAACACGCCGAATTCGAGCTTGAAGTCCACCAGCAACAGGCCGGCGTCGTCGAACAGCTTGCTCAGCACGTCGTTGACCTTGAGGGACAACTCCTTCATGCGCGCCAGTTGCTCAGCGGTGCCCCAGCCGAACGCCACGACGTGGGATTCGTTGATGAACGGGTCGCCCTTGGCGTCGTCCTTCAGGAACAGTTCGAAGGTGTAAGGGTTGAGCTTGAGGCCCTCTTCCACGCCCAAACGCTTGACCAGGCTGCCGGCGGCGTAGTTACGCACGACGCATTCCACCGGGATCATGTCGAGCTTCTTGACCAGGCACTCGTTGTCGCCCAGCAGTTTGTCGAATTGGGTCGGGATGCCGGCCGCTTCGAGCTTCTGCATGATGAAGGCGTTGAACTTGTTGTTCACCATGCCTTTGCGATCCAGCTGTTCGATGCGCTTGCCGTCGAACGCCGAGGTGTCGTTGCGAAACAGCAGGATCAGGCGGTTGGCGTCGTCGGTCTTGTACACCGACTTGGCTTTGCCGCGGTAGAGTTCTTCACGTTTTTCCATGATGGGCTCCGCTTTGAGTAAGGTGGGCTAGGCGATGTGTCGCCAGTCGAGCCCTGAATCTTGATCGGCCAGTTGCAGCCAGTCCGGGTCGCACCCTAGGGTGTCGACAAAACATTGCCGGGCAAGCGTCGGCAGGTTGTTCTTGCTGCTGAGGTGAGCCAGGACCAGGTGTTGCAGGTCTTGCCAGCCCAACTCGTACACCAGATATGCCGCCTGGTGATTGTTCAAATGTCCCAGCTCGCCGCCCACCCGTTGCTTGAGAAAGTAAGGGTAGTGACCGCGTGCCAGTAGATCCCTGCAGTGGTTGGACTCGATCATCAAGGCATCGAGGTCCCGGTATCCGTCCAGCACCCTGGCGCAGTAGGAACCCAGGTCGGTCAGCACGCCGAAACGCCGCTGGCCGTCACTGAATACGTATTGCGTGGGCTCCTGGGCATCGTGGGCAACCGCGACGACATTGATGCTCAGGGCACCGATTTGCAGTTGCTCGCCACCGGCCAGAAAACCTGCCGGCTCAATGGGTTTGCGCATCCCGCGCAACGTGCCGCGACTCAAGTACACCGGCAGATTGTAGCGCCGAGACAGCAAACCCACGCCATGCACATGGTCGGCATGTTCGTGGGTTACCAGAATCGCGCTCAGTTGCGTGGGGTGAACCCCCAGGCGCAACAGGCGCCGCTCGGTTTCCCGCAGGGAGAAACCACAATCGACCAGCACGTACGTGTCATCATGGGCGACCAGCGTACCGTTCCCTTGGCTACCGCTGCCGAGAACGGCAAAACGCATCGGATCAGCCCAGGTTGTCTTGAATCACGCCCAACACTTTGCGCGCTGTTTCAGCTGGCGCGACGGTGTTGATGTTTTTCTCGACGGTGACTTGCACGCTGTCGCCCACCTTGCTCAAACGAACCTGATAACGCTCGGCACGGGTTTCGATCTCTTCCTTGGTCGGCGCGCTGCCGAACAATTTGCCGAAGAAACCTGGCTCATCGTCTTTCTTCTCGGCCTTTTCAGCCACGTTGATGTAGTACAGGCCCAGGCTGCGGTTGATGTCTTCAACGCGCCAAGGGCCCTGCTCCAACGCACGGCCAACACTGGCCCAGGCACGGTCGAGGTCTTCACCCAGGTTCAGCACGACGTTACCGCTGCCGTCTTCGGTGAGGCTGATGCGGCTAGGGGTGTCGTAATCACGGGCGGCGAGCAGGGAAACGGAACCGCCCTTCTCGGAGATACGGCTCATGCTGGCCAGCATCTCGTCGACCAGCGCGGCGTCGACGCCGGTGTTAACCGAGCGCGGCGTGAAGTCGACGTCAGCCGTGCTGCCGGCAGGCCGCTCGGCGCTGACGACATAGACTTCGCTGGTATTGCGCTGCACGCCGGGCTCGATGCGCACACGCACACGGGCTTCGCTGTCGGCGGCTACACCGCCCGCCAGCAGGCGCTGGGCCATGTTGGCGGACAGCTCGCGACCTTGCTGCCATGCGGTGGTGAACTCACCGGTCTGCGGGCGTTGCTGGTCGAGGCGGAAACCGTTGTCCTGGAAGAACTGCACCGCCACCGGCCAGACTTCGGCAGGCGGACGCTGAGCCACGATCCAGCGGTTGTCGCCGCTTTTCTGCAGGCTGTAGTCGCTGGCATCGGCCACGGCCATAATCGGCTGTGGGCGTGGCACTACGTACTCACCCTTGACCGTGTCGTCGGCGACGTTGCGTGGAATCGGCAACAATGGGTCAAGGCGCTTGGCGACATTGACATCAGGCGGCAGTTGCATCGGTTTGGTTGCTTGCGCTTCCAGGTAATCGCTGCCGCGGTCACGGAAGTAGCCTTCCGGGCCCCATACCCAACCGCAGCCACTGGTGCTGGAGATAATCAAGGCAAGTGCGGAAAGTCCGGCCAATCGCTTCATGCGTAGTGCTTCCTCAATTAAACCAGGACGCCGGACTGGCGCAGGGCCTGTCGCAGCGGTTCGTGACAGGCTTCGCTGAGGGGGGTGAGCGGCAGACGGATACCGTCCGGCATCAGGCCCATCTCAAACAGCGCCCACTTCACGGGAATAGGATTGGATTCGATAAACAGTGTCTTGTTGAGCGGCATCAGCTTTTCGTGGATGGCGCGAGCGGTGGCTGCATCGCCCGCGATGGCGGCGGCACACATATCGCTCATGGCGCGCGGGGCCACGTTGGCGGTCACGGAGATATTGCCCTTGCCACCCAGCAGGATCAGCTCGACAGCGGTGGCGTCGTCACCGGAATACACCAGGAAGTCGCTGCTCACGCCGGCCAGGATGTCCTTGGCGCGTTGCAGGTCGCCAGTGGCTTCCTTGATGCCGATGATGTTCGGCACGGTGGACAGGCGGATCACGGTCTCGGCCTTCATGTCGCACGCGGTGCGACCCGGTACGTTGTAGAGGATCTGCGGGATCTGCACGGCTTCGGCGATGGCTTTGAAGTGCTGGTACAAGCCTTCCTGGGTCGGCTTGTTGTAGTACGGGGTTACCAGCAGGCAAGCGTCGGCGCCAGCCTTCTTGGCGTTCCTGGTCAGCTCGATCGCTTCACGCGTCGAGTTGGCGCCCGTACCGGCGATCACGGCAATGCGGCCCGCAACGCGCTTGACCACGAACTCGATCACCTGGATGTGCTCTTCCACATCGAGGGTGGCCGATTCACCTGTGGTGCCGACCGCCACAATGGCGTTGGTGCCCTCTTGCAGGTGGAAGTCCACCAGTTTGCCCAGGCTGTCCCAGTCGAGACGACCTTGTGCATCCATGGGTGTGACCAGTGCCACCATACTGCCCGCAATCATGCAACCGCTCCTGCCGGAAAAAGAGAGCCGTAATGGTACTGGCGCCAAGATGCTTGTACAAGCGAAGTACCGCGTGAGGATGCGTTCTGGCGCAACTAAACGTCGGGCAATGACATCAGCGGGCCAAAGCACCGCCCGAAGCCGGCTGATCACGCAATGAAAACGCCACCTCCTAGCCCTTGGCGACGCTTTTCGCTACCCTTGATCCTTTGATCGATACAGCCCACACGGTATCGACCGCTCATCGCTTTAGGAAGGCTGCATGTCCACCCCCACAGTTCGCGAACAATTCCTTGTTATCAGTGCCCTCGGCGCCAACCCCATGGAGCTGACCAACGTCCTGTGCCGCGCCAGCCATGAGAACCGCTGCGCCGTCGTGACCTCCCGCCTGACCCGCCACGGCGAGTGCAGTGCGCTGGTCCTGCAGATTTCTGGCTCCTGGGATGCCTTGGCACGCCTTGAAACCGGCCTGCCGGGCCTGGCCAAAAAGCACGACTTTACCGTCAACGTGGTACGCAGCGCCGCCCTGGAAAATCGCCCACAGGCTTTGCCTTACGTGGCCTATGTCAGCTCGGCCTACCGTTCGGACATCGTCAACGAGTTGTGCCAGTTCTTTATCGACCATAACGTCGAGCTGGAAAACCTGACCTGTGACACCTACCAGGCGCCACAAACCGGCGGCACCATGCTCAATGCCACCTTTACCGTGACCTTGCCGGCCGGCGTACAGATCAGTTGGCTGCGCGACCAGTTCCTCGATTTCGCCGATGCCCTGAACCTCGACGCCTTGATCGAACCATGGCGCCCACAGAACCCCATGTAAGGAAGTACCTCTCTATGCCGGTAGCCATCGACACACCCGTGGCCGATTTCGAGGCCCAGGCCACCAGCGGCCAGACCTTCAGCCTCGCGGCCCTCAAGGGCAAGCAAGTGGTGATCTACTTTTACCCGAAGGACAGCACCCCAGGCTGCACTACCGAAGGCCAAGGCTTTCGTGACCAGTACGCCGCATTCAAGGCCGCCAATACCGAAGTGTTCGGCGTGTCGCGTGACAGCGTGAAGTCCCACGAGAACTTCAAGGGCAAACAGGCATTTCCTTTCGAGCTGATCAGCGATAAGGACGAAGCGGTCTGCCAGCTGTTTGATGTGATCAAGTTGAAGAAGCTGTATGGCAAGGAATACCTGGGTGTGGATCGCAGCACATTCCTGATCGACAGCCAAGGCGTGCTGCGTCAGGAATGGCGCGGAGTGAAAGTGCCGGGGCATGTTGATGCCGTGTTGGCGGCAGCGCAGGCGCTGAATAAGGCCTGATTCTGCGTCGACAAGGCCGTCAGGCCTTGCGCAACCAATAACGGTACACACCCTCGGCGGCGTCTTCATGCTCCAGGGTGTGGCCGGCCAGCTTGGCAAAGGTGCGAAAATCACGCTGGGAGCCGGCGTCGGTGGCAGTCACCTTGAGCACGGCACCGCTGGCCATTTTATTGAGCTCCAGCTTGGCCTTGAGCAACGGCAAAGGGCAGTTAAGACCGCTGGCGTCGAGTTCGGCGTCACAGGCTACAACGTCGGTCATGGTGCTACTCCAGGCAAACATTCGGGCCGCTTAGAATATCTGGTCCCAAGCTCAGTGTCCGGCTACAGTAAGCTCTTTGTCGAAAGGCTTTGTGCATGACTTTTTTGCGCCCTACCCTGCTGACGCTGGCCTGCCTGCTGGCCTCCCCGGCCTTTGCTGACGACCTGCCGTCACTTGGTGACGCCAGCTCTGCCATAGTCTCGCCGCAACAGGAATACCAATTGGGCCGCGCCTGGCTGGCCTACCTGCGCGGCCAGGTTTCGCAACTCAATGATCCGCAACTCAAGGATTACGTTGAAACCAGCGTGTACAAGCTGGTGGAGACCAGCCAGGTCAATGACCGGCGCCTGGAATTCATCCTGATCAACAGCCCACAGCTCAACGCCTTTGCGGCTCCCGGTGGGATCGTCGGGGTCAACGGCGGCCTGTTTCTCAATGCACAGACCGAAGGTGAATACGCGTCGGTACTGGCCCACGAACTGGCGCACTTGTCCCAGCGTCACTTCGCCCGAGGCGTGGAAGCGCAATCACGCATGCAACTGCCGATGATGGCCGCCCTGCTTGGCGGCATTATCGCCGCCGCTGCGGGTGCCGGCGATGCCGGTATCGCCGCGATTGCCGGCTCACAAGCCGCCGCGATCCAGGAACAGCGCCGCTTCTCTCGCCAGAACGAGCAAGAGGCCGACCGCATCGGCATCCTCAACCTGGAGAAAGCCGGCTACGACCCGCGCTCCATGCCCACGATGTTCGAACGGCTGATGCGCCAATACCGCTTCGACGCCAAGCCACCGGAGTTCCTGCTGACTCACCCGGTAACCGAATCGCGTATCGCCGACACCCGCAACCGCGCCGAACAAGCCAAACCTGGCGGCAAGGAAGACAGCCTGCGCTATCAACTGATTCGCGCACGGGTGCAGCTCAAGTACGAAGACACACCAGGTCTGGCCGCCAAGCGCTTCCAGGCGCAGCTGGATGAGAACCCTAAAAATGACGTAGCGCGTTATGGCCTGGCCATCGCTCAGATCAAGGGTACTCAACTCAAGGAAGCGCGGGAAAGCCTGGCGCCACTGTTGGCCAAGGCGCCCAACGACATTACCTACAACCTGGCCCAAATCGAACTGGACATCACCAGCAACCGCATGCCGGATGCGCAGCAACGTACCGACCGCATGCTCTCCCAGTACCCCAGCAACTATCCGCTGAACCAGGTGCGAGTAGACCTGCTGCTTAAACAGAACCGTACCGCCGATGCAGAAAAGGCGCTGGATGGGCTGCTCAAGTCGCGGCCGGACGATCCGGACGTGTGGTATCAGGTTGCTGAAACCCGCGGTTTGTCCGGCAACATTATTGGCCTGCATCAGGCTCGCGCCGAATACTTCGCATTGGTGGGGGATTTCCAGCAAGCCATCCAGCAGTTGGACTTTGCCAAGCGGCGCGCCGGCAATAACTTCCCGTTGTCCTCACGCATCGACGCCCGTCAGCGCGAGCTGATCGAACAAGAGCGCCTGGTGAAAGGCATGATGAGCTGAACCCGCCACCCACAAAAAAGCCCCGCTGCCGTTAACCGGCAGCGGGGCTTTTTTGTGGGTCTAGCGGATTACTCGGCCAGTTTGAAGGTGATGAAGCTGGCACGGCCTTGACGCAGGACGCGCATCGACACCGAGCGATTCTTCGGCAACGCCTTGGCGATGTCGGCGAATTCCTTGGTGGTATCGATTGCCTGGTTGTTCAAGTGGGTGATCACGTCACCCGGTTGCAGGCCGATCAAGGCGGCTGGGCCGTCCTGAACTTCCTTGATCACTACACCGCTTTGCAGGTCGAAGGTTTTCTTCTGCTCGGCGGTCAGTTCAACGACGGCAATACCCAGACGGTTACTGCTGCGCTCGGCGCCTGGCTTGGCGTTGCCCAGGGCGTCCAGGGTCGCGCCTTCTTCCGGAATTGCCCCAACGGTCAGTTCGACGTTCTGGCGCTTGCCGTCACGAATCACTTCCAGCTTGGCTTTGCCGCCGGCCTTGAGCGCGCCGACCAAGTGTGGCAAGTCCGCCGACATAATGATCGGCTGGCCGTTCATGCTCAGGATTACGTCACCGACTTTCAAGCCGCCTTTGGCCGCAGGGCCATTGTCCTGAATCTGCGCAACCAGTGCACCGGCCGGCTTGTCGAGACCGAAGGACTCAGCCAGGTCCTTGTTCACTTCCTGGATTACCACGCCCAACCAGCCGCGACTGACCTTGCCGCCGCTTTTGAGTTGATTGGAGACGTCCATGGCCACATCGATCGGGATCGCGAAGGACACGCCCATGAAGCCACCGGAGCGGGTGTAGATCTGAGAGTTGATCCCCACCACTTCGCCGGCCAGGTTGAACAGCGGGCCACCGGAGTTACCCGGGTTGATCGGCACATCGGTCTGGATGAACGGTACGTAGTTTTCGTTTGGTAGGCTGCGACCGATGGCGCTGACGATGCCTTGGGTAACGGTGTGGTCAAAGCCGAACGGTGAACCGATCGCGACCACCCACTGACCGGCCTTCAGGTCCTGGGACTTACCCAGCTTAAGCACCGGCAAGTCCTTGCCATCGATTTTGAGCAAAGCCACGTCGGAACGTGGATCGGTGCCAATCAGCTTGGCCTTGAGTTCACTGCGGTCGGCCAGGCGCACGAGAATCTCGTCGGCATCGGCAATCACGTGGTTGTTGGTGAGGATGTATCCGTCAGGCGAAATGATGAAGCCGGAGCCCAGGGACTGGGCTTCGCGCTGACCACCGCCACCACGGGGAGAGCGAGGTTGGGGCATCCCGCGTTCGAAGAACTCGCGCAACATGGGCGGCAAGCCTTCCAGGTCGGGCATCTGCTGGTTCGAGACTTTGCGATCCGGCAGCTTCTGCGTGGTACTGATGTTCACCACGGCAGGCGAGGCCTGCTCCACCAGTTGGGTGAAGTCAGGCAGCTCGACCGCTTGCGCAGGTAAGGCCTGGCCCAGCACCAGCACTGTGGCGACTATGGATAAGTAAGACTTCAAACGTGGTATCGACATACAGCTCCCGTTACGACGAGCAGGGTTAAGCGACAGGGTTCAATAAACGCCGGATACTGCGACCGGCATTTTTGTTCCGCGAACAAACACGGCCAGAGCCATCAAACCCTGACCTATAAAAAACATGGGAAGTTTTTGCAAGTGAAAATGCTGATCCAGAGATTTCATACGCCCCGCACCCAACGAAATTCGGGCTCAGATTGAAAGAACAGGATGAACATAAGATTAACAATCTCAGGGCGTGGCGGCGGCCTTCTCACCACGTACCGACAACGCGATGCGCTCAGCAGTACCAATGGGAATTTCGCCCACTACCGTGACCATTATTTCGCCATCTACTGTATTCAAGCGCCGCGAGACTGCCACGGTCGGCCCAAGCTGAGCGCGGGTTTCATTCACATCGGCGCCATCGGCTAACTCAAGAAACACCGAAAAACGCGCAAGCCCATCGTCATACATCAGGCTGTCGACGGTAGATTTCGTTTGGGCATCTTTGCGCGTAGCGCTGCTGATCTGTTGGAAACCAGGCGGTAGCCAGTCCAGATGCCACTTTTGCGTGGCAGACAACTCAGGTGCTTTAGCGGCGGACATCGTTACTGGCGAACAGTCGCTGCTGGGCTGCAAGTCCTGGTCAGAAGGAGTGGCCGAAGCATCCAGGCGGGTGAACTGAAAACGCTCCAACAACTGCCCTTGGTCATTTAGCAGCAAGGATTTAAGCGGCAGCGCAGTTTCACGGTCCAGGTGTAATTCAAACCCATAACGATAGGGATCACGGGGGCTGATCGACACAATCACCGCATGACGACCGGCCACGCGCGATTTGCCAATGACGGCCAGATCATAGAATGAAGTGAGTTTTTTTGGATCAAGAATACGCGAGGGTGCCTCAGCTGATTGACCGAGACCGGCAGCCAACGTGCCACTGACACATTGTGCCCGACCATCAACCCTGACCGCTTCCCGGGCGGAGCCGTCAAGTTGCAACAAGCGTTCACGAACATGACCATTCTGGACACGGTGCCAGATGTCATGGGTAGAAAAACTGCCGTTACGTTCGTAGACAAACGTACCTTCAAAGCTTTGCTGCTGCTCTGCACGCCCAAGTCGAGTCAGCCAGTCTTGGGCTTCATCGGCATGGGCGGATAGTGCAAACCAACTACTGAGCAAAAGCGTAAGGAGCGGTATGGCGCGCATAGGGCTCCTTAGCGAATCAGCGGTTTTCCTGGCTTGCTGCACGAGCGTATGGCAGAGCGCTGTCAGTGCCTTTGGCAGCCGATTCCTGCGCATGTTGACGCAGGTAGCCTGGAAGGCGCTGATCCTGCCAGCCGGATTGCCCCTGAAGTACACCATTAGCCATAGGGCCGGTGGTATCAGTGCTTTCCTTGTAGCCAGCCAGCACGGCCGGACCTTTGACTTGCGGACCGGCCATGACCGGTTGCTGAGTCTGTTGGGCCAGCTCGTTGCCTGCGATCTCGTCCTGGTTGTACAGGCGAACACCTGCCAACACAGCAACAGTCACCGAAGCGGCCACTGCCAGACGACCCAGGCTGCGCCACGGACCACGCGAGGCTTTTGCCGGAACGGCTTCATCAGCCAGTGCAGCAGAAACGGCCGCAGCAATATCCAGACGAGGGATTAGGAGATCCTTGTGCATCACCGCCCGAGCGACTTGGTAACGAGACCAGGTATCACGGGTTTCGGCGTCATCAAATGCGTTGAGCACTCGACGAAGTTCCAGTTCATCCGCTTCGTTATCCATCACTGCGGACAGCGATTCCTGCAGGGCATCACGACTCATGGCGGTTCCTCTCTTGGCTGTCGCCGCTGTCTTTAGTTTTCCTGCAACAACGGTTGCAAGGCTTTGTCGATGGCTTCCCGGGCCCGGAAAATCCGCGACCTCACAGTCCCCACCGGACATTGCATGACGCTCGCAATGTCTTCGTAACTCAGACCATCGAATTCACGTAAAGTTAACGCCGTACGCAAATCTTCTGGCAGTTGCTGAATAGTGCGATGGACGGTGCCTTCGATCTCGTCGCGCAGCAATGCACGCTCCGGCGACTCGAGATCTTTGAGGCCGTGATCACCATCGTAGAATTCAGCATCTTCTGAACTGACATCACTGTCTGGTGGGCGGCGACCGCGTGACACCAGATAGTTTTTCGCCGTGTTGATGGCGATGCGGTATAGCCACGTGTAAAACGCACTGTCACCGCGGAAATTTCCAAGTGCACGGTAAGCCTTGATAAAGGCTTCCTGCGCAACGTCCTGCGCTTCATGGGTGTCGTGCACAAACCGCACGATCAACCCGAGAATTTTGTGCTGGTATTTCAGCACTAGCAGATCAAATGCTCGCTTATCACCGCGCTGTACGCGCTCGACCAGCTGCTGATCCTCTTCCTGGGTTAGCATGAACACTCCTCGTTGTACTTGAAGGAGGCTTGCATAACTAAACGATCAGGCTTGCAAACATAGACTCGGGCTTTTCGCAAAAGTTCTCCCCCTTCAAGCAAGTTTCCGGCATGCACTGATTTGGCACACACGAAAAACGCAGCACGGTCGGTGCCGGCTGCGCGAATAATCTTGTCGCCGGTTTCGTGACGCGTCCAATGCTCCCGACGGGCCAATAAACTCAACGTTTTCCCAGCTTTCGGGCAACCTGCTATTGAGTCGGGGCTTATGCAAAAAGTTCCCGTCCCGCCAACCGGCCGTTTCCCAAAGCTGCGCAGCATAATCTCACAATGCCACGAAGGCGTGGCTATTGTGCCGCTCCACCCCTCTATATACTAGTGGCCCGTGTGACCCTTTGATTCGCCGATCCAGGCGTCCTGTTTGCGCCCCCCCTTTGGATCGCTTTTTGCGGAATCCGTCAAATGAGCCAACAGTTTCAACACGATGTCCTCGTAATCGGCAGCGGCGCCGCCGGCTTGAGCCTGGCCCTGACCCTGCCCAGCCATTTGCGTATAGCGGTTTTGAGCAAAGGCGACCTGGCCAACGGCTCGACCTTCTGGGCTCAGGGCGGCGTTGCTGCGGTGCTGGACGACACAGACACCGTGCAATCCCACGTCGAAGACACCCTTAACGCTGGCGGTGGCCTGTGCAACGAAGACGCCGTGCGCTTCACCGTCGAACACAGCCGGGAAGCCATCCAATGGTTGATCGACCAAGGTGTACCCTTCACCCGCGATGAACATGCCGGCAGCGACGACGGTAGCTTTGAGTTCCACCTGACCCGCGAAGGCGGCCACAGCCATCGCCGAATCATTCACGCTGCCGATGCCACCGGGGCCGCGATTTTCAAGACCCTGCTCGACCAGGCCCGCCAACGTCCAAATATCCAATTGCTGGAGCAGCGCGTCGCGGTCGACCTGATCACCGAAAAACGCTTGGGCCTGCCGGGCGAACGCTGCCTGGGCGCCTACGTACTCAACCGCACCAGCGGTGAAGTCGATACCTACGGCGCACGCTTCACCATTCTCGCCTCGGGCGGCGCCGCCAAGGTCTACCTCTATACGAGCAACCCCGACGGTGCCTGCGGCGACGGCATTGCGATGGCCTGGCGCTCGGGCTGCCGGGTCGCCAACCTGGAGTTCAACCAATTCCACCCCACGTGCCTGTATCACCCGCAGGCCAAGAGCTTCCTGATCACCGAAGCCCTGCGCGGCGAAGGCGCACATTTGAAGCTGCCCAATGGCGAACGCTTCATGCAACGCTTCGACCCACGCGCCGAACTGGCACCACGCGATATCGTCGCCCGCGCCATCGACCACGAAATGAAGCGCCTGGGTATCGACTGCGTGTACCTGGACATCAGCCACAAGCCCGAAGCCTTCATCAAGACCCACTTCCCGACCGTCTACGAACGCTGCCTGACCTTCAACATCGACATCACCAAGGGCCCGATCCCCGTGGTACCGGCCGCGCACTACACCTGCGGTGGCGTGATGGTCGATCAGCATGGCCGCACCGACGTGCCGGGCCTGTATGCCATCGGCGAAACCAGCTTCACCGGCCTGCACGGCGCTAACCGCATGGCCAGCAATTCATTGCTTGAATGCTTCGTGTATGCGCGCTCGGCGGCAGCGGACATTCTTGAGCAACTGCCGCGCATCCCGGTACCGGCCGCCCTGCCCCGCTGGGACGCGAGCCAGGTCACCGATTCGGACGAGGATGTGATCATCGCCCACAACTGGGACGAGCTGCGGCGCTTCATGTGGGACTATGTGGGCATCGTGCGCACCAACAAACGCCTGCAACGGGCGCAACATCGGGTGCGCTTGCTGCTGGATGAGATCGACGAGTTCTACAGCAATTATAAGGTCAGCCGCGACCTGATCGAGTTGCGCAACCTGGCCCAAGTGGCCGAGCTGATGATCCGGTCGGCCATGGAGCGCAAGGAAAGCCGCGGCCTGCATTACACCCTCGACTACCCACAGATGCTGCCCGAAGCCCGGGACACTATCCTGGTGCCAACCACCTACGGCGGCTGAACTTCAGGCGTACCCGCAGGCGCCGGTGCACATCGGCGGCCTGCGCATCCTTTGGCACGCAGATGGACCGCACTCGCCGTTCACCCTGCACTCGGTAACGCAACACCACGATCAGCGGCAACGCCAGGCTGTCGGGCCGCAGCTGCACTGGGTGCCACCCGCGTGCGGCGCTCCATAATTGCCAACCATCGTCGTCACGGCGCAGGCCACGAATCGACGAACGGTGAGTGAGCAGGATTTGCCGCGGCAATACCCAGGCACAATGAGCCAGGCATAGCAGGATGCCAAGGCTTGAATAAGGCAGGTCGAGAGCCAGCAGGCTGCCCAGTGCGACCATCTGGGCAAGCACATAGGCCGCCAGCAACAGCCGCGAGGCCTGCCAGCGGCATTCGAAACGATTACTTGGGCTGGACACGATCCAGGATCATCCGAACCATGCGCTGCAGCTCCGGGTCTTCGGATTCGGCGCGCTCCATGAACCAGCCAAACATGTCCTGGTCTTCGCACTCGAGCAACCTGACGTAGAGGTCGCGGTCCACCTGATTGAGCGTCGCGTACACCTCTTTGGTGAAAGGCACCAGCAACACATCCAGCTCCAGCATGCCGCGACGGCTGTGCCAGTAGAGGCGATTGATTTCTACATCTTCGACCATGGAGCCCTCCTAAAATAGAGCGCAAGTATACAGCCCCGACGACACTGGAACAGTCGGCTTTGGTCGCCCTATATGGAAACTATGCATTTGCCGGACGCCCCTCTATGATGCACCCATGACTTTTTGACCTGCGATGACCCATGGCTGACTCCGCTTTTTTCTGCTCCCTGTCCCACGAAGGCGTTCTCGCCGTCCGCGGCTCTGATGCTGCCAAGTTCCTGCAGGGCCAACTGACCTGCAACCTCAATTACCTGAGTGATACCCAGGCCAGCCTGGGCGCGCGCTGCACGCAAAAAGGCCGGATGCAGTCGAGCTTCCGCATCCTGCTGCAGGGTGATGGCGTGCTCCTGGCCATGGCCACCGAGTTGCTTGAGCCGCAGTTGGCGGATTTGAAAAAGTACGCGGTGTTCTCCAAATCCAAGCTCACCGACGAAAGCGCTGGCTGGGCGCGCTTCGGCCTGGCGAACGCAGACGCGGCCCTGAGCGCCCTGGGCCTCGCGCTGCCGGTCGAGACCGATAGCGTGGCGCGCAACGAGGCATCGATTGCCGTCCGCGTTTCCCCGGGCCGGGCCGAACTCTGGGTACCTGCCGAACACGCCGACGCCGTGCGCAGCCAATTGGCCGCGCAGTTGCAACAAGCTGAATTGAATGCCTGGCTGCTTGGCCAGATCCGTGCCGGTATCGGCCAGGTGATGCCCCAGACGCGCGAGCTGTTCATTCCGCAGATGCTCAACCTGCAGGCTGTGGGCGGCGTCAGCTTCAAGAAAGGCTGCTACACCGGCCAGGAAATCGTCGCGCGCATGCAGTACCTGGGCAAACTCAAGCGGCGCCTGTATCGCCTGAGCCTGGAGGCCAACGAGCTTCCCGAGCCAGGCACTCCGTTATTTTCCCCGAGCCATAACAGCGCGATCGGCGAAGTGGTCATCGCAGCAAAAGCCGACCAGTCGATTGAACTTCTCGCCGTGCTGCAAGCCGAAGCTGCCGACAGTGGCGACGTGCGCTTGGGCACCCTCGAGGGCCCGGGCTTGAATCTGCTTGACCTACCCTACCAACTGGACCGTGACCGCGAGATCCAGCGTTAATCGCCGTACTTTTTGCAGCACCCTAGAGAGCATGAATGAACAAGCTGGCGGAAAAAGTCCAACAAGCGTTGGTAACGGCCATCGACAACGATGACCTGGTTCTGCCGACATTGCCGGAGGTGGCCCTGAAAATTCGCCAGGCCGCCGAAGACCCGGACATCAGCATCAGCCACCTGAGCAAAGTGATCAGTCGTGACACGGCCCTGTCGGCGCGCCTGATCAAAGTGGTCAACAGCCCGCTGCTACGGGCCAGCCAGGAAGTCACCGACCTGCACACCGCCATCACCCGGCTCGGTACCAACTACAGCAGCAACCTGGCTATCGGCCTGGTGATGGAGCAGATCTTCCACGCCCGCTCAGAGGTGGTCGAACAGAAAATGCGCGACGTGTGGCGCCGCAGCCTGGAAGTGGCGGGCGTGAGCTACGCCTTGTGCCGTCGCCACAGCCAGCTCAAGCCAGACCAGGCGGCCCTGGGTGGCTTGGTGCATCAGATCGGCGTGCTGCCGATCCTCACGTATGCCGAGGATCACTATGAGCTGCTGGCCGACCCCGTCAGCCTCAACCACGTCATCGACAGCATCCACCCGGTGCTGGGGGACAAGCTGCTGCGGGTCTGGGACTTCCCTGAGATGCTGGTGAACGTGCCGGGCCAATACCTGGACCTGACACGCGACTCTGCAAGCCTGGACTACGTCGACCTGGTGCAGGTCGCCGCGCTGTACTGCCACCGCGGCACCGACCACCCCCTGGGGACCGTGCCGATTACCGCCTTGCCGGCCCTCATGAAGTTGCGCATAGACCTGCACAGCGACGCCCTGCGCAGCGAACTGGACGAAGCGCGGTCGATGTTTTACTGATCAACCCGCGATAAAACTCACGCGCACCTTAAGCCCCGCCAGCTCGCCATCATGCAGGCTGATCTGCGCCAGGTGCGCACGGCAAATCTCCCCGACAATCGCCAGCCCCAAGCCCGACCCCATGCCCTGCTGGCTGCGTCGATAAAAGCGTTCGAACACCCGGTCCCGCTCATCCAGTGGGATGCCAGGGCCGTCATCCTCGACTTCCAGCACCGCCGGGGCCGTCACTCGCAAAATCACATTGCCGCCAGGCGGGGTATGGGCCAAGGCGTTATCCACCAGGTTGCTGAGCAGCTCATTCAACAGCGTTGGTTCGCCGCGCAGCCATACCGGCTCGTCGGCCTCCAGTGCCAGGGCCACGCCCCGCGCGTGGGCCAGCGGCGCCATGGCCATACCGAGCTCACGGGCCAATTGGCTTAAATCGAGCAGTTGCGCACCGCCTTCGGCAATGGCGCGGGCACCGTTTTCGATGCGGGCCAGGGACAACAATTGATTCGCCAGGTGCGTCAGGCGGTCGGTGCCCTGGGCGGCCGTTTCCAGGGTGCTGCGCCAGGTGGCCGGTTCTTCGGCACGCAGGCCCAGTTCCAGCCTGGCCTTGAGCGCCGCCAGGGGGGTGCGCAGCTCGTGGGCAGCGTCGGCAATAAACTGTGCCTGGCGCTCGAACTGCCCGCGCAAACGTTCGGTGAAATGGTTGAGCGAGCGCACCAGTGGGCCGAACTCATCCTGAACCTCCACTAATGGCAGAGGCCGCAGGTCATCAGGCTGGCGCTCTTCCACCGCCGTACGCAGGCGTTCCAGCGGGCGCAGTGCGGCGCTCACCGCGAACCACACCAGCAATAACGCACCGATGGCGAGCATGCCCAGACGCAGCAGTGTATCGGCCATCAGGCTGCGGGCCATGGCCACCCGGGCTTCGTCGGTCTCCGCAACACGAATTTCGGCCATGCCGTTCATGTTCGGTTCCGAGACGGCCTTGAGCAGGCTCACCACGCGCACATGCTGGCCCAGGTACATGGCGTTATAGAACCGCGCCAAGGCTGGATAATCGTCGGTGCGGGGCGTGCCAGGCGGCGGGCCAGGCAGGTTTTCGTAACCGGAAATCAGCTTCTGATCAATATCATTGACCTGGTAATAAATGCGCCCGGCACTGTCGTAGGCAAAGGTGTCCAGGGCCACATAGGGCACATTGGCGCTGAGGGTGCCGTCCACCTGGGTCAAGCCGGCGGCAATGGTGCGTGCCGAGGCCAGCAGCGTGCGGTCATAAGCGGTGTCGGCGGCTTCGCGACCGTTCCAATAAGCGCTCATGCCGCTGGCGAGCATCAACAACACCAGCAATAACGCAAGGTTGCACAGCAAGCGCCAGCGCAGGCTGCTGGGCTTATGCATCACGGGCTTCCAGCAAATAGCCAAGGCCCCGGAAGGTGACGATGGCGATGGGTTGGCCATCGAGCTTCTTGCGCAGACGATGCACGTAGATTTCGATGGCGTCGGGGCTGGCCTCCTCGTCCAGGCCGAATACCTGGGACGCCAATTGTTCCTTGCTCATCACGCGCCCCGGCCGGGCGATCAACGCTTCGAGCACCGCTTGTTCTCGGGAGGTCAAGGTCATCAGCTCGCCTGCGACCGTGAAGCGCCGGGTGTCGAGGTCGTACACCAGCACACCGCAGGTTTGCTGACGCTCGCCGCCCAGCACGCTGCGCCGCAACAGTGCCTTGACCCGTGCTTCGAGTTCCGTGAGTTCAAACGGTTTGGCCAGGTAGTCATCGGCGCCCAGGTTCAGGCCGTGCACGCGGTCTTTTACATCACTGCGAGCAGTCAGCATCAGCACCGGCAGGTTTTTTCCACGTGCCCGCAAACGTGCGAGCACCTCGAAACCATCCAGGCGCGGCAACCCTACGTCCAGGATCACCGCGGCGTATTCCTCGCTGCTCAAGGCCAGGTCCGCCGCCACGCCGTCATGCAACACATCAACGGTCAAACCCATGCTCTTGAGCGCTTGGGCCACGCTTTCGGCGAGCTGCAAATGGTCTTCAACCAGGAGGACACGCATGGATTTCTACCTCGTTCAGGGGTGGTCGACGCCACGCTTTGCCCGGCAGTTTACAGCCGCAACCTGGCCTGTGAAGCCCGAAAACATTGAAAGGCGATTGAAAGGTTAGTGAAAGCTTCGCCCTTTAGCATCCAACCACGGTGGTCTATGCCCGCCGAGTTGCCTGACCCGTAGCGCCCGAAAAACGCCTCGAAGCGTTTTCGCCAGAATAAGAACAATAACGGAGTACACCACGATGCTGTCGACCCAGCCACAGGCTTGCCCGCCTGTTCGTTCTTCCCGCCTGACCCACACCGCCCTCGCCAGTGCCGCTGCCCTTGCCGGCTTTTCGCCGCTCAGCCAGGCTGCCTTCTTCGAAGACAGTAGCGCGACCCTGGAAACCCGCAACATGTACTTCAACCGCGACTTTCGCGACGGTACCAGTGCCCAGCAATCCAAGCGCGACGAATGGGCCCAGGGCTTCATGCTCAACGTGCAATCGGGCTACACCGACGGCACCGTCGGCTTTGGCGTTGATGCGCTGGGCATGCTCGGCGTCAAGCTCGACTCCAGCCCCGACCGCACCGGCACCGGCCTGCTGCCGACCCACGATGACGGGCGCGCCGCCAACGAGTACTCCAAGCTGGGCCTGACCGGCAAAGTGAAAATCTCCGCCACCGAGTTGAAGATCGGCTCGCTGATCCCCGAACTGCCGATCCTCAAGCCCAACGACGGGCGCATCCTGCCGCAGACCTTCAACGGTGGCTTGATCACCTCCAAGGAACTCAAGAACCTGGTATTCACTGGTGGTCGCCTGGACAAAGCCAAGGACCGCGACGACACCAACTACGAAGACATCGCGCTCAATAACAAGAACAGCCGCTTCCTCAGCGGTGCCACCGGCAAGCACTTCAACTTCGGTGGCGTCGACTACAAGTTCGCCGACAAGATCACCGGCAGCTACCACTTCGCCCAACTCGACGACGTGTATCGCCAACACTTCCTCGGCATGGTCGCCTCACGCCCGATGGGCCCTGGCACTTTCGCCGCCGACCTGCGACTGGCAATCAGCGATGACACCGGCTCGGCCCGCGGCGGCAATATCGACAACACGTCCCTCAACGGCCTGTTCAGCTATGCCCTCAATGGCCATAAGCTCAGCGCCGGCTACCAGCACATGTCCGGCGACAGCGCCTTCCCGTATGTGGATGGCAGCGACCCGTACCTGGTCAACTTCGTGCAGATCAACGATTTTGCCGGCGCCGAAGAACGCTCCTGGCAGGCACGCTACGACTACGACTTTGCCAAGCTGGGCATTCCTGGCTTGAGTTTCATGAGCCGTTACCTCTCGGGTGACAACATCAAGCTCAAGAACGGCGAGACCGGCAAGGAGTGGGAACGCAACAGCG
Organism: Pseudomonas sp. 22072; assembly: GCF_052046095.1. NCBI lineage: Bacteria > Pseudomonadati > Pseudomonadota > Gammaproteobacteria > Pseudomonadales > Pseudomonadaceae > Pseudomonas > Pseudomonas sp. 22072. The sequence continues at coordinate 113,497 of NZ_JBQEQE010000013.1, read as the reverse complement.
AGATCAAATACGTGGTGCAAAGCGGCACGTTCAAAGATGTGGCCGTGCGCCTGCGTAACGCCACCTATCGTTCCAACTATTCGGCCCGTGACGCAGATGAAATGCGCTTGCTGGTCAGCTACAGCGTCGCACTTTGGTAGTAACCCCCTCATAACAAAAACGATGGAGATCACCATGACCCTTTCACTGCGTAAATTTGCCCTCGCCGCTGGCTGCATGCTGTTCGCCGGCCAACTGCTGGCCGCCGACGAACCCAAGCGTCCGGAATGCATCGCCCCGGCCTCCCCAGGCGGCGGTTTTGACCTGACTTGCAAACTGGCGCAAAGCGCGCTGGTGAACCAAAAGCTGCTGACCAAGCCGATGCGTGTGACCTACATGCCAGGCGGCGTGGGCGCGGTAGCCTACAACGCGGTCGTCGCCCAGCGCCCTGCGGATGCGGGCACGTTGGTCGCCTGGTCGAGCGGTTCGCTGCTGAACCTGGCCCAGGGCAAGTTCGGCCGTTTTGATGAAAGCGCCGTGCGCTGGTTGGCGGCAGTGGGCACCAGCTATGGCGCCATCGCGGTGAAAAGCGACTCGCCCTACAAAACCCTCGACGACCTGGTCAAAGCCCTGAAGAAAGACCCAGGCAGCGTGGTGATCGGCTCCGGCGGCACCGTCGGCAGCCAGGACTGGATGCAAACCGCACTGATCGCCAAGGCCGCCGGGATCAACCCGCGCGAACTGCGTTACGTCGCCCTTGAGGGTGGCGGTGAAATCGCTACGGCTCTGCTGGGGGGGCATATCCAGGTGGGCAGTACCGACATCTCCGACTCCATGCCGCATATCCAGAGCGGCGATATGCGCCTGCTGGCGGTGTTCTCCGAGCAACGCCTGGATGAGCCGGAAATGAAGGATATCCCGACCGCCAAAGAGCAAGGCTACGACATCGTCTGGCCGGTGGTGCGTGGCTTCTACCTGGGGCCAAAGGTCAGCGATGCCGACTACGCCTGGTGGAAAGACGCCTTCGACAAACTGCTGGCTTCCGAGGAGTTCGCCAAGCTGCGTGACCAGCGCGAGCTGTTCCCGTTCGCCATGACGGGCCAGGAGCTGGACACCTACGTGAAGAAACAGGTGGCTGACTACAAAGTGCTGGCCAAAGAGTTCGGCCTGATCCAGTAATCGCCCCTCTTTTGTGTAATGCCCCTGTAGGAGCGAGCGTGCTCGCGAAGAACCCAAGGACATCCACGTGCGTCCAGAGAGCACGCGTTATCGTTGACGTTTTTCGCGAGCAAGCTCGCTCCTACAAGAGGGGCCTTGGAGTTTTCTATGCTCTTACAACGCATTTTCGCTGCCGTGCTATTGCTGGCCTGTATCGGCCTGGCGCTGATGGCCTGGCCGTATCAGGCGGCTTTTTCCTACGAACCCGTAGGGCCAAGAGCCTTCCCCCTGCTGTTGCTCGGGCTGATGGGCCTGGCGCTCATCTACATGATGATTCGCCCGCAGGCGACCAAACACACTGACGATGAACCCGCGCTGGATCAACCCACGTTGATCAAGATCGGCATCTGTGTGGCCCTGCTGCTGGTGTTTGCAGGCACATTCGAATCCTTGGGTTTCATTCTCAGCAGCATGCTGATCGGTATTCCGATGGCACGGCTGTACGGCGGCCGCTGGTTGCCCAGCGTGGTGATCATCACCTTGATGAGCGTCGGTCTTTATCTGCTGTTCGATAAAACCATGGACGTACCGTTGCCCCTCGGCCTGCTCGACGTTCTGGAGAACTGATATGGATACTTTTGGCTATTTGGGCCAGGGTTTCGGCGTTGCGCTGAGCCCCTATAACCTGGTGACCGCGTTGTGCGGCACCCTGATTGGCACCGTGGTCGGCCTGTTGCCGGGCCTGGGCCCGATCAACGGCGTGGCACTGCTGATCCCCATCGCCTTCGCCCTGGGCTTGCCGCCGGAGTCGGCGCTGATCCTGCTGGCAGCCGTGTACCTGGGCTGCGAATACGGTGGCCGCATCAGTTCGATTCTGCTGAACATCCCGGGCGAAGCCTCCACCGTGATGACCACCCTCGACGGCTACCCGATGGCCCGCAAAGGCTTGGCCGGCGTGGCACTGTCGTTGTCGGCCTGGAGTTCGTTCATCGGTGCGTTTATCGCCACCTGCGGCATGGTGCTGTTCGCCCCGCTGCTGGCCAAGTGGGCAATTGCGTTCGGCCCGGCGGAATATTTCGTCCTGATGGTGTTTGCGATTGTCTGCCTGGGCGGCATGGCCGGTGACAAACCGCTGAAGACGTTTGTTGCCGCGCTGATCGGCTTGTTCCTCTCTTGCGTGGGCATCGACGCCAACAGCGGTGTGTACCGCTTTACCGGCGATAATATTCACCTGACCGACGGTATCCAGTTCGTGGTCCTGGTGCTCGGCCTGTTCTCCATCAGCGAGATTCTCCTGCTGCTGGAAAAAACCCACCGTGGCCAGGAAGCAGTGAAAGCCACCGGGCGCATGATGTTCAACGCCAAGGAAGCCTTGTCGGTGCTCACTGTGAATCTTCGTTGCGGCGTGTCGGGCTTTATCATCGGCGTGTTGCCGGGCGCTGGTGCAACCATGGCCTCGGCCGTTGCCTACATGACCGAGAAACGCATCGCAGGCGCCAGCGGCAAATTCGGTCAGGGCGACATGCGCGGCCTGGCCGCCCCTGAAACCGCGATCGGCGCATCGGTCTGCGGCGCCATGGTACCCATGCTGACCCTCGGCGTTCCTGGCTCGGGCACCACGGCGGTGATGATCGGCGCCCTGTCGCTGTACAACATCACCCCCGGCCCACTGCTGTTCCAACAGCAACCGGACATTGTCTGGGGCCTGATCGCGTCGTTGTTCATTGCCAACATCATGCTGGTCGTGCTCAACATCCCGATGATCCGCATCTTCACCCGTATCCTCGCCGTGCCGAACTGGGCGCTGGTGCCGGTGATCGCCATCATTACCGCGATTGGCGTGTACGCCGTGCATGCCACCACCTTCGATCTGTTCCTGATGATCGCCATCGGCATCTTCGGCTACATCCTGCGCAAGCTGGACTTCCCGCTGTCACCGCTGCTGCTGGGCTTTATCCTCGGCGGCCTGATGGAGCAGAACCTGCGCCGTGCGCTGTCGATCTCCAACGGTGCGCTGGAAATCCTGTGGTCGAGCCCGATCACCTTTGGCGTCTGGGTGCTGACCGCAATCATGCTGCTTGTACCGCTGCTGCGTATCTGGCGTAAACGCGTGCAACAGCGTCGTGCCCTGGCCGATGTCTGAGGTAACCTTTAAACATTGGTGGGGAACACCGCTGGTCGGCCTGGCCGGCGGTTACCTGGCCAGCCTGGTGGGCTGGCCTTTGCCGTACATGGTCGGCTCGTTGCTGGCGATCATCCTGGTGCGCTGCCTGACGCCCTGGCAATTGGCAGAGATTCCCGGCGGGCGCAAATGCGGCCAATGGGTGGTGGGCATCGGCATCGGCCTGCACTTCACCCCGGTGGTGATCGAGCAGGTGATGAGCCACTTCGGCCTGATTTTCTTCGGTGCACTGGTCACCAGCTTGTCGAGCGTGGTGGGCGTGTGGTTGATGCGCCGCAGCGGTGAAGACCGCGCCACGGCGTTTTTCTCCAGCATGCCGGGCGGTTCCGGGGAGATGGTCAACCTCGGCGCCCGCAATGGCGCGGTGCTCAGCCGGGTTGCGGCCGGGCAAAGCCTGCGTGTGCTGGTGGTGGTGCTGTGCGTGCCAGCGATCTTCAAATATTTGCTCGGAGGCGGCGCGCCGCAGTTCCATCCGGCGCCCGTGGACTGGGCGTGGCTGGCCCTGCTGTTTCCGGTGGGTGCGCTGGTTGCCTGGGGCTGGCAGCGCTTGCGCCAACCCAACCCTTGGCTGTTCGGGCCATTGCTGGTGAGCGCGATCGCCAGTGTGACTTGGGATTTACACATCGGCCTGCCAGACGGCGGCAGTCAGATCGGCCAATGGTTGATCGGCAGCGGTTTGGGCTGCCACTTCAATCGGCAGTTCTTCCGTCGCGCGCCATCGTTCATGGGCCGCACCTTGATTGGCACGGCATTGACCATGCTGCTGGCGACGTTAGCGGCGGTGGGCTTGAGCGCCCTCACTCACCTCGACCTGCGATCACTGACCCTGGGCATGATGCCAGGCGGTATCGCTGAAATGAGTCTGACAGCTGAAACCCTGCAGCTGTCGGTGCCCTTGGTGACGGCGATGCAGGTGATGCGCTTGTTGTTCGTGCTGTTTTTGGCCGAGCCTTTGTTTCGGCACTGGAACCGTCAGCCAGCCCCCCGCTAAAACCTCCCACATGTTGAATGTGCCAGGCCTCAGACCGGTGGCAAACGCCACTCGATGGGGGCCTCGCCATTCTGCTCGAGAAACTTGTTGGCCCGGCTGAAATGCCCGCAGCCCAGAAACCCGCGATACGCCGACAACGGCGACGGATGCACCGACGTCAGCACCAGATGCTTGGTGGCGTCGATGAGCTTCTGCTTGCTTTGAGCATGAGCGCCCCACAGCAGGAACACCAGGTGCGGCTGATGCTCGCTGACCACTTCGATAATCCGATCGGTGAAGAACTGCCAGCCCTTGCCGGCATGGGCGTTGGCGTTGGCGCGCTCCACGGTCATGGTGGTGTTGAGCATCAGCACGCCCTGGTCGGCCCAGCTTTGCAGGTAGCCGTGGTTGGGGATGTCGATGTTCAGGTCGCGCTTGAGCTCTTTATAGATATTGACCAGCGATGGCGGCGCCGGCACGCCCGGTTGTACCGAGAAGCACAGGCCGTGAGCCTGGCCAGGGCCGTGGTACGGGTCTTGTCCGAGGATCACGACCTTGACCTTGTCCAGCGGCGTTGAATTGAGCGCGTTGAAAATCAACGGGCCGGGCGGGTAGATCTCTTTGCCAGCGGCATGTTCCTGGCGCAGAAATTCGCGCAATTGCGCCATATAGGGCTTCTCGAACTCCTCCCGCAGGGCGTGTTTCCAGCTGGGTTCGAGTTTGATACGGTCGCCATCGGTCATAGTTGAATTGTCTTGTAAAAAAGAATGAGGCGAACCCTAGGAAAGCCGACCCCGCTTGTCAATTGATCTGACACAGCACCGGCACTTTCTCACGAAGGGATCATACTCATCCTTCACCTTCTCGATTGAGGCCACGATGAACCTGCATTTCGAAGAACTGACCGGCAGTGGCGGCGCTCGCATCGGTATCGCCAGCCTGGACGCGCCAAAGTCCCTTAACGCCCTCTCCCTGCCGATGATTGTAGCCCTGGATGAGCGCATGGAGGCTTGGGCCAAAGACCCGCAGATCGTCTGCGTGCTGCTGCGCGGCAACGGCCCCAAAGCCTTTTGCGCCGGTGGCGAAGTGCGCAGCCTGGCTCAGGCTTGCCGTGAACAGCCGGGCGAAGTTCCGACCCTGGCCGCGCAGTTTTTTGCCGCCGAATATCGTCTTGACTACCGCCTGCACACCTACCCGAAGCCGTTGATCTGCTGGGGCCACGGTTATGTCTTGGGCGGCGGCATGGGCCTGTTGCAAAGCGCCGCCGTGCGTATCGTTACGCCAAGCAGTCGTTTGGCCATGCCCGAGATCAGCATTGGCTTGTACCCGGATGTGGGGGCCAGTTGGTTCTTGTCCCGCTTGCCGGGCAAGCTCGGCCTGTTCCTGGGCCTCACCGGCGCCCATATCAACGGTCGCGACGCGCTGGACTTGGGCCTGGCCGACCGTTTCCTGCGTGATGACCAGCAAGACGATCTGCTCGATGGCCTGCTGCAGCTGAACTGGCAGGAACAGAGCGCGATGCAACTCAACAGCTTGCTCAAGGCCCTGGCGCAGGAGGCAAACAGTGATCAACCCGAAGCGCAATGGCTACCGCGCCGCGCACAGATCGACGAATGGCTTGATGTAGGAGATGTGCGGTGTGCCTGGCGCGCCTTGAGCCTGCTGCGCGACCACAGCGACCCGCTATTGAGCCGGGCCGGCAAAACCCTCAGTGAGGGCTGCCCACTGACGGCGCATCTGGTGTGGGAACAGCTCCAGCGTGCCCGTCACCTCTCATTGGCCCAGGTGTTCGAGATGGAATACACCCTGAGCCTCAACTGCTGCCGTCATCCGGAATTCGCCGAAGGGGTTCGGGCGCGCCTGATCGACAAAGACCAGGCGCCTCGTTGGCACTGGCCGGATATCAACACACTCCCGGAAACGGTGGTGCAGGCGCACTTTGACAAGGCCTGGGAAGGTAGGAATCCTCTGGCGGATTTATCTGACTACTGACAGGTCTGTACGCTTGTCGTTGACCTTGAAAGCGCAATTGTCCGGCTGGCTGTCCTCGCACGTATACACCGGCAACTCGAACGCATCGGGCTGCAGCCTCCAATACAAGGTGCTGGTCAACGACATGTTGATAACCTCATTTCCGCTGCTTGGCCTCAACGCTACAACACCGTTCCAACTGGTGCGGTAGATGCACTTGTCCATGTAGCCGTTTCCTCTCTCCTCGCCGTCGCCCGGCATGAAGATTGCGCCAATGAACCCGTCGACAACACCACGCGACGCTACCTTCGGGCTTTGCCAGCGCAGGCCATTGTCCTGGGCGCGATAATGGCCGTCTGCATACGCGACCTGCGACGGATAAGGACAGCCTTGCTCCGCTCTTGCCGATGCAATGAAGCAGCTCATCAGCAGGAGCACGCAAATCAATTGTTTGAACATAGGGTTTCCATCTGCTCAGTCTCACCACGCAAAAGCACAAGGCTCCTCGTTAGTGAAGTACAGCTAGCGCCTCAAAGATAGCTGTTAAATCTGACAGTACGGACATACGGTACCTATAAAAAACGGCGCATGATGCGCCGCTTGTTTTTCAAGATATTTAACGGTGACCGCCGCGGCCACCTCCGTGGTCGGAACCGCGTCCACGCCCGCCATTGCCCCAGCGGTCGCCCCACCCCTGGTTTGGGTAGGGCCGGTACCCGGCGCGGGGGTAATAGCGCGGGGCCGGTTGGTAGTAGCGCGGCGCCGAATAGTAGCGAGGCTGTGGCGCATAGTAGCGAGGCGCTGGCGCGTAATAGCTGCGCCCAGAAGGGTAATAACGCGGGCCGCCGTAGTAATAGGCTGGCGCCGGCGCGGTGTAGACCTCGGAGCGATAGTAGGTAGCGCCTCCATCGTAATAGGGCACGCAGGCTGAAAGGGTCAGGCCGAGCAAAGCGATGAGCAGCAGTCGTCGATACATGGCGGCCTCCTGGACCGCGGAAGAGCTCCTCCAGCGACGCTGGCGAGCGGCATTCAGCTTTCACTGAATGACGAAACATCTGACATCAAAAACCGAATCTGGTGCGTTCGCGACACAACTGGAAACACCTGTTTCAGACGAAGTGAAAGCCCGCCAAAACGCCATGATGATGGAATGCCGCGCAGCCGCGCTGTATCGTGCAACAACTAACGCGCCCTACCCGATTCCCTTCTGAACCGACCCATGATCACACCGACCCTTTGCCCCGCCTGTGGTGCCCGCAACGACTGCTCCCTGGCCGATCCGCGCACTGCCGATCAAGCCTGCTGGTGCTACGGCGTCATCATCGACCCGGCGGTGCTTGAAGCCCTGCCGGATGAGTTGCGTGATAAAGCCTGCCTGTGCCCACGCTGCGCCCAGGTGGACGAACAGTTGCGTAACCGCAATGCGCGTTGATCGTTTCCTCAGCAACCTGCCACAGTTCAATCGCAAGCAAGTGCGCCTGTTGCTGGTGGAACGCCGGGTGACCGTTGAAGGGGTTGCGGTCAGCGATCCTCACCATGACGTACGTGAATTCAGCCAGGTCTGCGTTGACGGTGAAATCCTGCAAGCGGGCAAGCCGGCGCGCTATTTCATGCTGCACAAACCCCGGGGTTGCGTCAGCGCCACGTCGGACCCGCAACACTCCACGGTCCTTGACCTGCTGGACGAACCGGACAAAGCCGAACTGCATATCGCCGGGCGCCTGGATTTCAACACCACCGGCCTTATCTTGATCACCAACGACGGCCAATGGTCGCGGCGCCTCACGCAACCGCAGACCAAGTTGCCCAAGGTGTACCAGGTGCAAACCGAACAGGACATCGGCCCGCAGTACGCGGTGACGTTCGCGGCGGGCGTGTATTTCGCTTTCGAAGATCTCACCACCCAACCTGCCGAACTTGAACTGCTGGGCCCCAGGACAGCGCGGTTGAGCATCATCGAAGGCCGATATCACCAGGTCAAACGCATGTTCGGTCATTTTGATAACAAGGTGATCGGCCTGCACCGCGAGCGAATGGGGCCCTTAGTGCTCGATGCGTCGCTTGCGCCGGGTCAGTATCGACCACTGACTGACGAAGAGATCCTAAAAGTCTGACGACCGTTCAGCCGATGATGGCAAAAAACCAGCCGCTCGCCTTGCGACATGCGTTCCGTACTGCTTGAATCAGGGCTTCAGCCAGATAATGACTGATGAGTCGCCTATAACCTCCAAGAAACACCTTGCCTCGCCCGCGCTTGATCCATGGGTCTTCCCGGCAAACCGCCCGCCATAACAACACCCGCCGGCCAGCCGTCATCGGACCGACATGGGCCCTCATTTTCCAGGCGTATGCCTACCTGTCATAAAGCTCGTGCAGAGTGATCTGCGCGCACTACCCGCTTGCCAGGAGTCTTACGACATGAGGCCAGAAATCGCTGTGTTGGATATACAGGGTCAGTATCGGGTGTACACGGAGTTCTATCGCGCGGACGCGGCGGCAAAGACCATCGTCCTGGTCAACGGCTCAATGGCGACCACAGCGTCCTTCGCTCAAACCGTGAAAAGCCTGTACCCGCAATTCAATGTGGTGTTGTACGACCAGCCCTACGCTGGCCGTTCCAAAATCCATAACCGTCATGAGCAGATGCTTACCAAGGAAGTCGAAGGCCAGATCCTCCTTGAACTGCTCGACCACTTCGCCGCTGAACACGTATTGTCCTTCTCTTGGGGCGGGGCCGCCACGTTGGTTGCCCTCGCACAGCGACCCCGTCGGGTAGAAAAAGCCGTGATCAGCTCATTCTCGCCGGTGATCAATGCGCCCATGCGTGACTACCTCGAACGTGGCGTCGACTACCTGGGCAACCTCGACCGCGACCGCGTCGGCCATCTGGTTAACAGCACCATCGGCAAGCACCTGCCTTCGCTGTTCAAACGCTTCAACTACCGCCATGTCAGCAACCTGGCCGCACACGAATACGGGCAGATGCACTTTCACATCAGCCACGTGCTCAACAGCGACCGGCAGTGCTACCTCAAGGCAGCCAGGCAGATCGATATTCCAGTGCTGTTCTTGAACGGCGAATGGGACGAATACACCAGTGCAGACGACGCCAAGCTGTTTGGCCAGCATGTCGCCAAGAGCAGCTTCAGCACCATCCAGGCAACGGGGCATTTCCTGGACATGGAACATAAAGCCGCCTGCCGCGATAGCCGTGAGGCCGTGGTGGGCTTCTTGAAAGGGCAGCGGCCCGCAAGCCCGTTCCGGTATAGCCAGGGCCAAGCGCAGCATGCATGGACGCTTTGAAATCAGGCCCGACACTGTGGCGAGCAAGCTGTGTCGCCACACGCAACTCTCACATTTTTCAAAGAAAAACTTCAAATCCAGCTGAACATCTGGTACAAAGTCAGCCGCTCTGAGCGGGTATAGTTTAGTGGCAAAACGAAAGCTTCCCAAGCTTTAGTTGAGGGTTCGATTCCCTCTACCCGCTCCACTCAGATTTGCACTTGCGTCAGGGGGTTTCTGGCGGAGGCTGCACAAAAAACCGGTCCTTGGTGACCGGTTTTTTTATGCCTAAAATTTAGTCTCCAGCACTCATCTGCTGCTCGGCTATCTGTTGAATCGCATCGTTGAATACCTGTTGAATCATCCACAGGAAAAAGCTGCTCGGGGTTTCTGGCATTCGCAGCGCGAAAGGCATTACAGCAGGAGCGATAGGTACGCCTAAACAAAGTCTTACAGGAAGACCGGCAACACCTCACGATAATGTAGGCTCATCGGCCCAGAGCTTGGAAACATGGCAATGCTGGACACCAAAAAAGCCACACCCAAAACCATCCTGTGCCAAGTAGCCGGCTGGGTGTTGGTTTTGCCGCTGCTGGTCTCGTTTGTACGGCTGCCCTTCCCCCTCGGATTATTGCTGGAGTCAGGAGTGATTGCCGCCTCAGCGTATGGCGTGAGGTTTGCCTGGCGTCACGCAACCCCACGCGTGGCTGTGTTCGCTTTGTTTGTCACCCTGCTCAACGTCATTTCTATGGTCATGTTAGGTACAGCGTCAGTACTCAAGGCCCTTTACATTATCGCCTGGCTCTACTGGTCCCCCCATTATTCCAGCTGGGTTTACTGGAATGTCTAGTTGGACAAGAATTTGACCGCAAGAAACGTAGTTCCCAACCCCCTTGGTGGAACTACAGTGGCGTGGTCCCCATCAACGCCCTTCAAGGAAACTGCTCATGGACTACCAGTACAAGCTCATGCCTTCCCCTGTCGGTGAACTCACCCTGGTGGCACGGGATGGCAAACTCAACGCCATCCTCTGGGAAGTAGAACGTGCCAATCGCGTGCGCCTGGGTGAATTGATCGAAGCCGACGACAGCCCAGTGCTCTTGGAAACCGAGCGCCAATTGCAGGAATACTTCACCGGAAAGCGTAACCACTTCGAACTGGAACTGGACTTCACCGGCACTGACTTCCAGAAGCAAGTCTGGCAAGCACTGCTGACCATTCCCTTCGGCGAAACCCGCAGCTATAGCCAGATCGCACAGCAGATCGGCAACCCCAAAGCCGTGCGCGCCGTCGGCGCCGCGAATGGGCGCAACCCCATTTCAATCATTGCGCCATGTCACCGGGTGATCGGCGCCTCGGGCGGACTGACCGGGTTCGCGGGCGGGTTGGCAGCCAAGCAGTATTTACTCGCACTTGAAGGCACAGGCCAGACGGAACTGGCGTTATAGGCGGCATTGACCCACACCCAGTCTGAAACCCGGCATGAAAACGGCGGTGGGAGTCCCCTCCAACCGCCGTTTTTCAGATCGGGCAGGGGCCTCAACCGTCGCCTTGATGGCCCTTACCGTAGGTCGACGCCAGGGCCCGGGCTTTTTGCAAGCGCTCTTCGAGCTTGGGCAGCGTCTCATCTACCAATGCCTTTATCTCTGGCACATCCGACGCCGCACCTTCTTTCTGGAACAGGGCAATGGCGTCTTCGTTCTCCTTGACCTGCTGCGCGGTATAGGCAGCGTCAAACGAATCGCCGTCCTTGAGTTCAGGCATCAGGGTTTCGGCCTTATCAACGATCTTCTCCCGTGGGGCCACTGGCAAATCAAGCTTCTTGGCGATCGCCGCCAAGTGCTGGTTGGCCAGCGTGCGCTCGTTGATGACCTCAATGGTGTAGTCCTTGATTTCCTGGGACGAGGTCTTGGCGTGGGCCATGCGGCTGGTTTCGATATCGGCCATACCTTTGGCCGAAGCCTGCTCGATGAATTCTGCAGGCGACTGGGCGAAAGCATTGCTGGCGCCGAGGCCCAGCAGCATCGCGAAACTGGCGGTGCGTAACCGGATAGCCATGCGGCTCATGATGGGTTCCTCCAGGGCAAAAATAGGCGCGGGAGCATATAACCCGCCCTGAATTCGAATTTTCAGGACGGTAAAGGTTTAGAAAAAACTTACCTGGGCGACGAACGGTCTTCGTCACCTCAGGCCGGTTTGCTGCCGAACAGGCCCGGCAATGCGTGCGCCAGGGCATTGAGGGCGAAGCCGATAAACATCACGCCGCAGAGTTTGGTGATCAGGATTTCATGGCGTTGATACAGCGTGCGCACCCGTCGTGCACCCACCACGCCGATCAGGATCGCGTAGGCCAGCAAACCACCGATAAAGCTCAGCAGGATCAAGGTCGGCAGCATCGACCAAGTCAACAACTCGGCCCGGCTGGACAGCAACGCGGTGAACGTCGCCACGGCAACCGGGTAGGCCTTGGGGTTGGTCAAGCCAAACAGAATACCGTGCCAGAACGGATGGCGCGCCGCGCCCTGAGGAGCGTCGCTGTTGCGGCGTTGGGTACGGATCGCACGCCAGCCGAGCCAGAACAAATACATTCCACTGAGTACACCGAGTACGTCAAACGCACTGCTGCCGACTTCCCGCGCACCAACGATGGCAATCAGCGCCGTGCTGCACCACACCACATCGCCGAGCAGATGACCGCACAAGAATCCTGCCCCGGCACGCCGGCCACGGGCCGCACCGATGCCGAATACGGCCAGGACACCGGGGCCAGGGGTAATGCCGTAGATAAAACCCGAAGCCAGTACGGCGAACAGCAAGGATGGGGTCATGGTAGACGCTCCGACAGACGCTTGAAGGTGAACGATTCTGCATGTTTCAGCGCGGTGGGTAAAACTTCATTCCAGCATAGGGCCGGGCGCGACAGGCTTGCAGCCGCGAGGCCAGATCGCCGACATGAGCCTCCAGCTTATGGCCGTCGGGATCGAGAAAATAAAACGATGCGCCTTCACTGCGGTTGTCTCGCCACTCCTGTACGCCGGCGGCGCGCAGGCGTTCGACCAAGGCAATGAAATCAGCAGCATCGATAGTAAGGGCATAGTGGGTGTAATCCATCGCCGGAGCAGCCGAGCGCAACGGGTCCAGCGACAGGCACAGCCAAAGCCCAGGCAGTGAGAGGTAGGCACCGTTATCCCAGGTTGCGTCGAGCTGCAGGCGCAGCAGGTCGTGATAGAAACTGACGCTGCGCGGCACATCGGTGACGGCCAGGGTCAGGTGGTTGAAACCGCTGAGCATCTAGGTGTTCTCGCGTTATCGTGGGTCTGCGGACAATACACCCACCACCCTGCCAATCAACCACTGCAACCCCACATCCCCCCCCCGCCGCGTATGCCAGGCCAGCTCAAAGGCAAACGACGGAATATGAAACGGCGGTGGCACGGCCAGCAATTGCCGAGCGTCGATATTCATCAAACCCCGGGACGACACCGTCAGAATCAGGTCCGTGCCCTGGATCAACTGCGGCGCCACGCTCCAGTGCGGCAGGCTGATCGCCACGTGGCGGCGTTCACGAATGGCCGTCAGCGCCCGTTCGATTTCTGGCGTGCCGCTGCCGCGCATCTCCAGCAGCACATGGGGGCGTGACAGATATGTCGGCAGGTCCAGCACTCCGTTGGGCGCAAGGCTGGTGGGGTCGACCAGGCAGGTGTAATGCTCTTCGAACAGCGGCGTAGTACGCAGTTCGGCGGGCATGTCGGGGAATACGCCCGCAGCCAGATCGAGATCGCCATTGAGCACACCCTCAACCATGCCTTCGCGGCTGGCCTGGATGATCTGCAAGTCGATACCGGGCGCTTCATGGCGTAGGACGCGAACCAAACCGGGCAGGAATATCGCCGCGCTGTAGTCCGACATCGCCACACGAAAGCGGCGCTTGGCAGAAGTGGGGTCAAAACGATTCGGCGCCAGTAATGCCTGCACCTGGGCCAGAGCTTCGGTCAATGGCGCCGCCAATTCCAGGGCGCGGGCGGTTGGCACCAGTGTGCCGCCCTGACGCATAAGCAGCGGGTCGCCCAGCATATCGCGCAGCCGTGCCAACGCATGGCTGACCGCCGGCTGGCTCAGGTGCAGGCGCTCGGCGGCGCGGGTGACGTGTTGCTCGCTGAGCAAAGCGTCGAGGATCACCAGCAGGTTAAGGTCGACGCGGCGCAGATCATTCATCAACTGCATGTCCAGCATAAGAATTTGGAATTTAAATTTGCGCGACGAATACCCTAGAGTCCAGCAAAACCTTTGGGAGCGTCGAGATGACTGTGTTGCATTGGGTAGGTTTGTTAGCGCTGGCGGTGTTAGCCGGCGCGGTAGTGCCGTTTCAGAGTGCGATCAACGCCAACCTCGGGCGCGGGCTCGGCCATCCGTTGTGGGCCACCCTGGCGTCGTTACTGGTGAGCATCATCGTGCTGCTGCCGGTGATTGTGGCGATGCGTTTACCCCTGCCGAGCCTGGCCTTTATCAGCAAGGCACCGTTGTGGATGTGGGCCGGTGGTGCCTTTGGCGTGTGTTTTATTTCATTGGCGTTGATGCTGCTGCCCAAGCTCGGCGCATCGGGCTTCATTGCGCTGGCCATGGCCGGGCAGATTCTCGCGTCGTTGCTGCTGGACCATTTCGGCCTGTTCGGCCTGGTGGAACGTCAGTTGACAACCTCCCGGGCGTTGGGCGCGTTACTGCTGATCAGCGGCGTTGCGCTGATTCAGCTCAGCGGCGCTCAGCCGCCAGGCGATTGATCTGGGCCTGCTCCACCACGGGCTGCGGCGCGCCTTGGCTGGCCGCCTGCAACATCGCACGGCCGACGGTCTCGGTGCTCACCACCCAATCCGGTTTCAGTCGCCGCACAAACGAAAGCACCGGCCCAAGCACGCTGTAGAAGGATTGGTACAACGGCGTCTTCGAGCGCACACCGTGCAACGGCTGGATGATCCCGGGGCGGAACAGATACACCGCCTTGAACGGCAAGCGCAGCAAGGCATTTTCGGTCTTGCCCTTGACCCGCGCCCACATCGACTTGCCGGCTTCGGAACTGTCCGTGCCGGCGCCGGACACATAGATAAAGGTCATCTGCGGATTGAGCCGCGCCAGGGTGCTGGCCGCCACGAGGGTCAGGTCATAGGTGAGGTGGGTATAGCGCGCCTCCTTCATGCCCGCCGACGAAACACCCAGGCAGAAGAAACATGCATCAAAACCCTGCAGCAGGTTTTCCAGGGGGTGGAAATCCAGCATGTCGTTGTGCAACACCTGATGCAGCTTGCCATGCTCCTGGGTCAAGGGCGTGCGGCCGACGGCCACCACTTCCTGCACATCGACCGCCAGCAGGCACTCGCGCAGCACACCCTGGCCCACCATGCCGGTGGCGCCGAATAACAGAACTCTCATGAAGGGACCTCAGCGGCACGCCGCACGCTTGATGCTTGAATGCATTGAGCGTGTAGCTTACCGCGTGCTGCCATAGGCTGCCCCTATCAAAAAGCGCTACGAAAGATCTCCTCAATCTGACGCTGGTCCGCCCGCCGCGGGTTGGTCAGCCCGCAGGCATCTTTCAACGCATTGCTGGCCAGCAACGGAATGTCCTGCAACTTAGCGCCAAGCTCACGCAAGCCCGCAGGGATTTCCACGTCCTGTGACAACCGACGAATCGCCGCGATGGCAGCCTGGGCGCCCTCCTCGGCGGTGATGCCCTTGATATCTGCGCCAAGGGCCCGGCCCACGTCGCTCAGGCGTTTGGCGCAGACGCTGGCATTGAAGCTTTGTACATGGGGCAATAGCACCGCGTTGCACACGCCGTGGGGCAAGTCGTACAAGCCGCCCAGTTGGTGGGCCATGGCATGCACGAAACCCAGGGACGCGTTGTTGAAGGCCATACCGGCGAGGAATTGCGCGTAGGCCATGTTTTCCCGTGCGGCCTTGTCAGTGCCGTCGCGCACCGCCAGACGCAGGTTGACGCTGATCAATTCGATGGCCTTGATCGCGCAGGCGTCGGTGATCGGTGTCGCAGCGGTGGACACGTAAGCTTCGATGGCGTGGGTCAGCGCATCCATGCCCGTGGCGGCGGTGAGGCCCTGGGGCATGCCGACCATCAGGGCCGGGTCGTTGACCGACAGCAACGGCGTGACATTGCGGTCGACGATGGCCATTTTTACGTGGCGGCTTTCGTCGGTGATGATACAAAAACGCGTCATCTCGCTGGCCGTGCCAGCGGTGGTATTGATGGCTACCAGCGGCAGTTGCGGCTTGCTCGATCGGTCCACGCCTTCATAGTCGCCGATACGCCCACCGTTGGTGGCGCACAGGGCAATGCCCTTGGCGCAGTCATGGGGCGAACCGCCGCCCAGGGACACGACGAAATCGCAGGCGCTCTGTTGCAGTAACGCCAGGCCTTTTTCGACGTTTTCCACGCTGGGGTTGGGCTTGGCGCCGTCGTAGATCACTGAGTCGATATCCTGCATCGCCAGCTTCTCGGCGATCATGCCGGCCACACCGGCTTTGGCCAGGCCGACGTCGGTGACGATCAACGCCTTGCCAAAGCCGTAGTTGCGGATGGCGGTCATCGCTTCGTCGAGGCAATCGATGCCCATGATGTTGACGGCGGGGATAAAGAACGTGCTGCTCATGATCAATCCTCAAAGGCTTTATGCCGACAGAATCAACCTGTACCGCGTGGCGCATCTTGATCAGGATCAATGCCGGCTCGTGATAAAGTCACCCCCCAGCCGATTTCGAGTAGACCCGCCGCAATGAAGGATTTCCAGGATATTGACGCCCACCTTGAAGACTGGAGCGCCCTGCGCGCTGCCGTCGACTTCAGCGGGATTCTGATCGGCAACGGCGCCAGCCGCACGATCTGGGAAGACTTTGCCTACGACTCGCTGTTCGAAAACGCCCGTACCGTCGAAGAAAAACCCCTGAGCGCCTCCGAGCTCAGCGTGTTCGACGCCTTGCAAACCCGCAGTTTCGAGCAAGCCTTGGGCGCCTTGAAAACCACCAGCCGGGTCAACAAGGCCCTGGCGGTCAGCTCGGCGGCGCCGCGTAACCGTTACTACGCGATCAAGGAAGCACTGATCAACACCATCCATGCCGTGCACATTCCCTGGCGCCTGGTGCAACCGTCGACGCTGGCGACGATCAACGCGGAGCTGGCCACCTACGCCACCGTCTTCACCAGTAACTACGATTTGCTCAACTACTGGGCGACCCTGCACGCACCGGGTATCGACGACCTGTTTCGCAGCGCCGACTCAAGCTTCGACCTGCGCAATACGCGCACCGACATCACCCGCATCCTGTACCTGCACGGCGGCCTGCACCTGGTGCGCAACCTCGACGGCACGGCGCGCAAATTGCCGTCCACCGACAGCACCCTGCTCAGCAGTTTTGCCATCAACAACACGATCAAGACCCTCGACGATGTGCCGCTGTTTGTCAGTGAAGGCAAGGTGGAGGAGAAACTCAAAAGTATCCGCAGTTCGGATTATCTGTCGTTCTGTTATGAACAGCTGTTGAGCCATGAAGGCGCGCTGTGCATCTTCGGCCATGACTTGGGGCCGCAGGATAAACACCTGGTGGATGCTATCGGCCAGGCCAGCATCAGCACCTTGGCGATCTCGGTGTCGGGGCGCAGTGATGGCTTTGTTCGTCAGCAGAAGCGGCGGTATCTGGAGCTGTTCGAGGGCTCTAATGTGGAACTGAGGTTCTTTACCGCGCGTACGCACCCACTGGGCAATCCGGCATTGTCCGTCCCTGTAGAACGCTGAGCAAAATGTGGGAGCTGGCTTGCCTGCGATGGCGGNTAAACCGCTATCGCAGGCAAGCCAGCTCCCACATTGAATGCATTTCAAGTCGGGCTCAGTCTCACTCCTCAGCGCTGTGCACCACCACCAGCAACTGCGCCTGCACCTCTCCCACCGAGCGAATCCGGTGGGGTTTCTGCGCGTTGAAATGCAGCGCATCACCGCGCGCCAACAGCACGCGCTCACTCATGAAATCCACTTCCACCTGGCCTTCATGCACGAATAAAAACTCCTCCCCCAGGTGCTCCTTGAAGGTCTTGTCGGTGAACTCCGCCGGCGGGTAGATGATGAACGGCAACAGGCTGCGCTCGCTGACTTGATGGGCCAGCACCGCATAACCCGGCGAGGTGTCGGGCCGCTCATGGCTACGCACCAGGCTGTAGCTGTCGAGGCTGACGTTGTCTTCGCTGAACAGTTCTTCGACCTTCACGTTCAACGCCTTGGCAAGTTTCAACGCCGCAGCGATGGATGGCGTATTAAGCCCGCGTTCGACTTTCGACAGGTAACTCTTGGTCATCCCGGATTTTTCGGCCAAGGCCTCCAGGGTCACGCCAAGTTTTTTTCTTAATATTTTCAAGCGGATAGACATGTGCTGCGGTTAATCCCTGCAGAAAGCGATGAGACAGGCTTGCCAATGACACAAAGTGTCATATAGCATCTTTAGTGTCATTTGCATTCACCCAACGACCTTGCGAGCAGCGGGCGACCAGCAAATCCGACGTCCATTGAACCACCCAAAGGACACCGATATGGCCAAGACATTAGCACTCCCAAAAGACCAACTGGTCAAGCAAGCACTGAGCCAGATGCAAAACAGCCTGGCAGATAATACGTGGACCGACCGGCAAAAGCTGGCGCTGACCTGCCGAATCCTGTTCGAGTACGGCCACGACTCCGGCCTGGCCGGGCAGATCACCGCACGTGGGCCGACGCCCGGCACCTACTACACCCAGCAACTGGGCCTGGGCTTTGACGAAATCACCGCCAGCAATCTGTTGCTGGTCAACGAAGACCTCGAAGTACTGGAAGGCCATGGCATTCCCAACCCCGCCAACCGTTTTCACACCTGGGTGTACCGCGGCCGCCCGGATGTAAACTGCATCATCCACACACACCCCACGCACATTGCCGCGCTGTCGATGCTGGAAGTGCCGTTGCAGGTGTCGCACATGGACCTTTGCCCGCTGTACGAAGACTGCGCGTTCCTGGAGGCCTGGCCCGGCGTGCCGGTGGGCAATGAAGAAGGGGAAATCATCACCGCGGCCCTGGGCGACAAGCGCGCCATTCTGCTCTCGCACCACGGCCAGTTGTCCACCGGGGCCAGCATCGAAGAAGCCTGCGTGATTGCGCAGTTGATCGAACGGGCTGCCAAGTTGCAGTTGCTGGCGATGTCTGCTGGTACCGTCAAACCGATCCTGCCGGAGCTGGGGCGCGAGGCCCACGACTGGATCTCCAAACCCAAACGCCACGGCGCCGCGTTCAACTATTACGCCCGGCAAAACCTGCGCAAGCACGCCGATTGCCTGAACTGATTGCCCCCCTTTTCGACCGGAGTTTCCCCCATGTCCAACCCAACCATTCACGGCATCATCGGCTACACCATCACGCCCTTCAGCGCCGACGGCCAGCGCGTTGACCTCGATGCCCTCGGGCACTCCATCGACCGCTTGATCAACAGCGGCGTCCACGCCATTGCGCCCTTGGGCAGCACGGGCGAAGGCGCTTACCTGAGCGATGCCGAGTGGGATGAAGTCAGCGCCTACAGCATCAAGAAAGTCGCCAAGCGCGTGCCGACCATTGTCAGCGTGTCCGACCTGACCACCGCCAAGGCCGTGCGCCGCGCCCGCTACGCCGAAGAGCACGGCGCCGATGTGGTCATGGTGCTGCCGGCCTCGTACTGGAAACTCAGTGACGCGGAAATCCTCGCTCACTACGCCGCCATCGGCGACAGCATCGGCGTGCCGATCATGCTTTACAACAACCCGGCCACCAGCGGCACCGACATGTCGGTGGAGCTGATCCTGCGTATCTTCAAGCAGGTCGAGAACGTGACCATGGTCAAGGAGAGCACTGGCGACATCCAGCGCATGCACCAGTTGAAACTGCAGAGTGACGTGCCGTTCTACAACGGTTGCAACCCGCTGGCGCTGGAAGCCTTCGCGGCTGGCGCCAAAGGCTGGTGCACCGCGGCGCCGAACCTGATCCCGCAACTGAACCTGAGCTTGTATCAGGCCGTACTGGCCGATGATTTGAACAAGGCGCGGGAGCTGTTCTACCGACAGTTGCCCTTGCTGCAATTCATCCTCAAAGGCGGGCTGCCGGCGACGATCAAGGCCGGGTTGCGCTTGACCGGTTTGGAGGTGGGTAATCCGCGCTTGCCGGTGTTCCCGTTGGGTGAGGCAGGGATCGGACAGCTCAAAGCGTTGCTGTCATCGGTATAAAAAACGCCCGGCTCTCGCGAGCCGGGTGCAGGTCTTCTTGCACAACCGTCAGGTCTTGTCCTTGATAGTGACACTGGGACCATTGGTCTTGACGCTGGCAATGCCATTGTCTCGTGCGGCTGTAGAGGTGTACTGCTCACTGCTGCCGATCACTTGATGATTGGCCGCCTTGAGGTTGAAGAACGGTTGGCCGTTGCTGGCCACTTTTTTCTCATAACGTTCATCATGTGGGCTGTTTGTCTGCACTGAAGCAATGCCGGCTTCAGTAGCACCGCGGGTGGTGTAAAGCTCGCTGGTCAATATGGTTTCTGCGTTCGCCGCCTTAAGCACGAAACGAAACTGCCCGTTACTGCTTTTACTCAACTCATACCATCCAGCCATGACTTTCTCCTTTGAGTGGGATATCGCTCCCAAACTTGTAGGATTAAAGGCCATGCCCCAATTTTTTCCAGCCAAACACGGGAGATCTATTTAGCTGGAGACAAATGACAATAGTTCTCGATATCATTCGCGACTTTTCCACGTCGTACTTCGTCAAGAAGGGTATCCATGTCTCGTCCCCAGCCCGACCCGTCGGCGGCCGATGCCTGTCGCGGGTTTTATGCAGACATTCTGTATTTCCTGCGTAAACGCACGGACAACGCCAGCGACGCGGCGGACATGGCCCAGGATGTATTTACCCAATGGCTGGGCTACCGCGACCGTGCCAAGGTCGAGCAGCCACGGGCGTTTCTGTTCCAGATGGCGCGCAACCTGCTGCGCGATCACTGGCGCAAACAGAAGGTACGGCAAACCGTCCACCCTGATCACGCCGAAATGGATGCCGAGCCGGTCACCGACGAGCACAACGACCCCATGGCCGCCGCCCTTCGCCTGCAACGCCTGGAACAGTTGAAAGAAGTCCTTGCCGAACTCTCGCCGCGCCGACGAGAAGCCCTTATGCTGCACCGCTTCGAAGGCTTGAGCCAGGCGCAGATAGCAACGCGCATGGGCATCTCCACCAGCATGGTGGAAAAGCACATCGCCTTTGCCCTGCTGCACTGCAAGCGCCGCCTTCAACCCGCCCCCGGCACGGAGCAGCCAGAATGAATCGCCCGAGCGACACAGACGCGCTGGACAGCCAAGCGAGCGATTGCATCGACGCCCAAGCCGCCAGTTGGTTTGCACGCAACCGCAACGAAGCAAGCCGCGCCGACCGTAAAGCCTTTGCAGACTGGCAGGCGGTGCCCGCGCATGCGCGCGCCTATGCCGAATTCGAACAGCTGTGGGCCGACCTCGCCCAGTTGCAACAACTGAACAAACCGTTGGCACTGCCCAAGCGCAAGCCCAGCCTTTGGCGCCCTACCCTGGCGATGGCGGCCGCTCTGCTCTGCGCCGTGCTGGCGACCTCTATCGGCGCACCGCGCGAGCTGTATCACAACCAGGTTGCCACCCATGCCAAGGGCGTGCGCACTTTGAATCTGCCAGATGGCAGCACCTTGTATGTGAATGCCAACACCCATATCCGCGTGGACTTCAGCGCCCATCAACGGGTGCTGCATCTGGACAAAGGCCAGCTGTACATCGAAGTGGCCGCCGACAAGGAACGCCCCCTCTACGTGCAGGCCGGCGAGTCGAGCGTACGGGTGGTGGGCACGGCTTTCGATGTGCGCCGTGGGCAGCAGCAATTGGTGGTCAGCGTTGCCCATGGCCAGGTCGCTTTCGCGCCAAATGGCGAAAGCCCCGTCACCCTGCTCGACGCCCAGCAACGGGCCTCATACAACTACGCCAAAGGCACCGTGCAATCGCAAAGCCTCAGCGCCGAAGAGATCGCCGATTGGCGCAGCGGGCATTTGTCGTTTCGCAATCGAGAGCTGGCCAGCCTGATCGACGAACTTAGCCTCTACCGTCCACAAACGCCGTTGCAGGTCAGCAAGGCCGTCGCGCAGCTCAAGGTGTCGGGCAACCTTGATGTGAGCGACCCGGACGCCCTGCTCAACGCCTTGCCCGCGCTGTTGCCAGTGAAAACCGTGCTCTCGGCGGATGGCATCATGAGAATCGAGCCGAGCAAATAAACGGCAGAAACCACACATGAGAATATTTTGCATTCGCATGTGTGGTTTTTTTTGCCTGCCCCGTCTTCCTCCTGTCTGTGTTTGATACGCACACCTTTTTGGCTATTTAGCCGCTCCGGGGGATTTCATGTTTCGCGCGCCTTGCCACGCTTCGCACCTGTTTCTTCGACCGACACTCATGGCTACGTGCCTGGCCTTGAGCCTCAGCGCCGAAGCCGAGTCGTTCAAGCTGCACCTGCCGGCCCAGTCGCTGGCCACGTCCCTGAGCCTGGTGGCCCAGCAAGCGAAAATCCAGCTGCTGTTCGATGAAACCCTGCTCAAGAACGTGCAGGCCCCAGCGCTTGACGGTGACTACACCCCGGAAGTGGCCATCCGTTCCCTGCTCAAAAACGGTGAGCTCAACCTGATCAAGGTCGGCAGTACCTATGTGGTGCGCCCCGACGAGGGCAAAACCACCACTGGTGGCGCAATCCAGTTGGACACCCTGAGCGTGATCGGTACCGGCAATGAGGTAAACGCCAGCACCGTCAACCGCTCCACCCTGACCCAGGCCGACATCGACCGTTACCAGTCCAATAACATTCCCAGCCTGTTGCAGACCTTGCCCGGTGTCAGCCAGGGCGGCTCGCTGAAGCCCGGCGGCCAGACCATCAACATCCGTGGTTTCGGCGATGCCGAAGACGTGCCGCTGACCGTTGACGGTGCCACCAAGACAGGCTTTGAGCGTTACCAGCAAGGCACGGTGTTTATCGAGCCCGAGCTGATCAAGCGCATCGAAGTGGAAAAAGGCCCCAACTCGCCGTTCACCGGCAATGGCGGCTTCGGCGGCACGGTCAACATGGTCACCAAGGACGCTCCGGACCTGCTTAAGGACGGCCGCAACAGCGGTGCGATGCTCAAATATGGCTACTCCAGCAACGACCATGAACAGGTCTACAGCAGTGCCATCTATGGCCGTACCGACGACGGCCGTTTCGATGCGCTGGCCTACCTGACCCAACGCGACGGCGGCGATATGAAGGTGGCCGCCAAATTGCCCAACGACAACAATGAGTACCCGATCAACCCCCAGCGCCTGCCCAACAGCGCCCAGGATGTGGACGGCAAGCTGTTCAAGGTCAACGCGCACTTTACCGATGAGCACAGTGTCGGGCTGTCATACTCGCGCTCCCACAGCAACCGCTGGACCCCGTTTTCCGCCGCCAGTTACCCAACGCCACCGACCCAGTTCAACATCGACCGCTACGGCTACGAAGGCGCGTTGAAGCGCTTCCTCGCCCACCGTGACACGGTCGACACCACCTGGTCGGGCAAGTATGAATACCAGCCGCTGGACAACCCGCTGGTGGACTTGACCATCAAGTACTCCCAGTCCAACACCGAGCAGACCGATGAGCGTGACGCCACGGCGTTTTTCCAGTTGGCCACCGGCGGGCGCAAGATGGACACCGCCTACACCGACAAGCTCCTGGATATCCGTAACGTCAGCCTGTTTGACACCGGCCCCTTGCAGCATGCCGTGACGGTCGGCGGGCAAATCCGCAAGCACACCCGCGAAACCGAGATGTGGATGCCCGGCGCCACCTACAACACGCCGCGCTACAACTACGGGCACTTCCAGCCGGGCTTCATGCCCCACGGCAAAGTCGATACCAACAGCTTCTTTATCCAGGACGCGGTGACCTTGGGCGACGTGACGATCACGCCTTCGCTGCGCTACGACCATGTGCGCAACCGCGGCGAAGGCAACGATGCGCCCTACTACAACAACCCCAACCCGGCAGTGGGTCACGACTACAGCGACCGCACCTACACTGGCTGGTCACCACGCCTGGCGCTGTTCTGGACCGTGACGCCGAACGTGGGGCTGTTCGCCAACTGGAGCCAGACCTGGCGCGCCCCGGTGATCGACGAACAATACGAAGTGCAGGGCGTGGGCAGTCGCACCGCCACCAGCGTCGACCTGGACCCGGAGCGCATCACCTCGATCACCCTGGGCAACATCACCAGCTTCGATAACCTGATCGCCCAGGACGACAACCTGCAACTGCGCACCACCCTGTTCCACAACAAAGTCGAAGACGAGATCTTCAAGGCCACCGGCGTGGGCTGCCAGAACCAGGCTGTCAATGGCGGCAGCATCGCTTCAGCTTGCCCGCCAGGGCCGATGTCCAACTACCGCAATATCGGCAGCCTGACCATCAAGGGCGTTGAGCTCGAATCGATCTACAACTCCACCTACCTGTTTGGCTCGGTCTCGTTCGCCTATGCCAAGGGCCAGCACCAAGGCGCCTACACCAATCCCTGGGGTCCGGACGTAGCCGCACGGGATATTCCGCCGACCAAATGGGTACTGGTACTGGGCACTCACATCCCGGCCTGGGATGCCCAGGTGGGCTGGATGGGCCAATTCATCGGCGCCACCGACCGCCTGCCCAGCGACAAATACTCTGGCGGCCCGGGCTCCAGCATCGGCGATGTGTTCTACGACCAGTACGGCAACAAGCGCTACAACACCCAGGGCCTGTTCGCCAAATGGACACCGCAGCAGGCATATCTCAAAGGCACCGAGGTGAACTTCACGGTGGACAACCTGTTCAACAAAAACTTCCGCCCGGCCTTGAGCGGCGACCGGGCGTACACCAAGGGGCGTGATGCGAAGATCAGCGTGACGCGGTTCTTCTAAGCACACACGCATTCCAAATGTGTGTGTGGCTTGCCTGCGATAGCCATAGGTATCTACACAACTGTGCAGTTCGCCGCAGCCACCGGTAACCACGATGCGAAGCGAGCCGCTCTTGATCTTGATCTGCTTGTGATCTTGATCTCAGGCGCCCCGTTAAACCACGCTGGCCGGAATTCGCCAGTGATTTGGGGGGTAAACCGGCAGGGATGCCGGTTTAGCCGCCCCGCGCCATGGATGGCGCGTGGCGGCGGCCCCCCA
>NZ_JBQEQE010000013.1:0-88631 GCF_052046095.1 Pseudomonas sp. 22072 | reverse complement strand
ATCACTGGCGGATTACGGGCACACCGAGCCTAGGCGAGGTGCCGAGTGGTGGGGCAAGAGCGTTTTGCTTACTTTGCCGCTTTTGCAAAGTGAGCCGCCGTCAGGGCGGAACCCTAAGTGGCCGTTACCTAAATAACGGATATGTACTCAGTCTGATCCCACATCCCGGTCGGCTGTCAGGCCGTCTTCGCAGGCAAGCCAGCTCCCACATTTGGATCGCGGGGCGTCAGGTAGATATGGGCTGGCCGCCGGGGCCGTCACGGGAGCAAGCTCCCACAGGGAACCGCGCCCATTTCAGGCCAGGTAGCCATCCCCGCGCAACAGGGTTTCCAGGCAGTGTTCGGTGATGTGATAAAACGCCTTGAGCTCCTGGATTTTTGCCAATAGCTGCGCGTTGTCCGCAGGCTCGGCACGTTTGACCGCCAGGATCATCTTGTTCTTGTTGGTGTGTTCCAGCGAGATGAACTCGAACACCTTGGTCTCATAGCCACAGGCTTCAAGGAACAATGCGCGCAGGCTGTCGGTGACCATTTCCGCCTGCTGGCCCAGGTGCAGGCCGTATTGCAGCATCGGCTTGAGCAACGCCGGGCTCTGGATCTGCAGGCGGATCTGTTTGTGGCAGCACGGCGAGCACATGATGATCGACGCACCGGAACGGATGCCGGTGTGGATCGCGTAGTCGGTGGCGATGTCGCAGGCATGCAAGGCAATCATCACGTCCAGCTCACTGGGCGCCACGCTGCGTACATCGCCGCATTTGAACACCAGCCCCGGATGCTCCAGGCGCGCAGCGGCGCTGTTGCAGAGGGTGACCATGTCTTCACGCAACTCGACACCGGTGACCTCGCCCTCGGCCTTGAGGGTATTGCGCAGGTAATCGTGAATAGCGAAGGTCAGGTAACCCTTGCCCGAGCCGAAATCGGCGACACGCACCGGGCGGTCGAGTTGCAACGGCGACGACGTCAGCGCATGGCTGAACACTTCGATGAACTTGTTGATCTGCTTCCACTTGCGCGACATCGAGGGGATCAGCGCCTGCTTGGCGTCGGTCACGCCCAGGTCGGAGAGAAACGGCCGGCTCAGGTCGAGGAAGCGATTTTTTTCACGGTTATGCTCGGCTGAAGGCGCTTCGCGCAGTTGCTGCGGTTTGCTTTTGAACAGCGAGCTTTTGTTCTTCTTGCTGTATTCCAACTGGGCTTCGTCGGTCAGCGCCAGCAAGTGCGCGTTCTTGAACGAGCTGGGCAACAGCTCGGCGATCGCCGCCACGCCGTCGGCCAAGGGGAAGTTCTTGGTGATGTCGCGGGTCTTGTAGCGATAGACGAACGACAGGCAAGGCTGCTCCTTGACCACCACCGGCTTGATGATCAGCCGCTGCAACTCGGCTTCCTCACCGACGTACTTGGCCAGCACCAGCTTGATAAAAGCGTTCTGGGCCAAGCTTGCGCTCAACAGTTCGATGAACTGGGCATGATGATCCGGCGCAGGGCGGGCAGGTTGAGCGGTGACGGACATGAACAAAAACGCCTCGGGTAAAGAATGCCGGGCATTTTAGGCGGGATGGGGGTTCAGGGCACGGGGTTATTTGATCAACGGTCAATCAACCCGAATAAGGATGCTGCCTTGTGTAGGAGCGAGCTTGCTCGCTCCTACAAAAAAGCAGTTATTCGAGTACAACCAGGCGATTGGGCAGTTCGTTGCGGGTTTGGGTAACGGGCACATGCACCTTGAGCAACTCGCCACAGGCTTCAACGCAGGCGATGAACCCGGCCAGCGTCTGCCCCTGTTTAACTTGCTGGGTAAACGCCTGGACAATAGCGTCCCAATTGCTGTCATCCAGGCGCTTGGAAATCCCGTCATCCACCAGGATCTCCACATAACGCTCGGCCTCGCTGACAAAAATCAGCACCCCGGTGCTGCCCACCGTGTGGTGCAGGTTCTGCTCCAGAAACTGCCGCCGCGCCAGGTTGGACGCACGCCAGTGGCGTACCGAACGCGGGATCAGCCGAGTAGTGACCTTGGGCAAGCGGAACACCAGGCACAGCACAATGAACGTCACCCACTGCGCCACCAGCAAGGTGTACATGGTCAGGTAGCCCGACAGGTAATGCACCACACCCGGCACCACCAACGCGATCAAGCTCGCCCACAGCAACGGAATGTAGGCGTAGTCGTCGGCGCGCGCCGCCAGCACGGTGACCAACTCCGCGTCGGTGGTTTTCTCGACCCGGGCGATCGCTTCGGCGACTTGGCGCTGCTCGTGTTCAGTCAGTAATGCCATGGTTGTAGATGCTCTATTCTCGTTATTGTCATTACCAGCTGCCCGAAGCCCCGCCACCGCCAAAACCACCGCCGCCGCCGCGGAAACCACCGCCACCGCCGCCCCCACCGCCGCCGCGCCCGCTGCTGTTGAGAATCGCCAGCAGGATAGCGCCCACTGGCAAGCCCATGCGATTGCACAGCCACAGCACGCCGATCAGCAGAATAAACAGGCCGATGGAAAAACCGGGATTATCCATGGCGAAGTTCGCATCCGCCACATGGGCCGGCACCGCCAAGGGCTCACCGCCCACCACCTGGATCATCGCGGCCACGCCGTCGCTGATGCCCTGGCTGAAATTGCCGGCCTTGAACTTGGGCAGGATCACCTGGTTGATGATCACCCAGGATTGCGCATCCGTCAGCACGCCTTCCAGGCCATACCCGACTTCGATGCGCAATTGGCGGTCATCACGGGAGACGATCAACAGCGCGCCGTTGTCCTTGCCCTTTTGGCCAATGCCCCACTGGCGGCCCAATTGATAACCGTAGTCCTCAATAGGCACGCCTTGCAGGTCGGGCACGGTGACCACCACCAACTGGTCGCCCGAGGTCTGCTCCAGCGCCTGCAGTTGCTGGGTCAGTTGCTCGCGCACCGCCGGGTCGATCATCTGCGCGCTGTCCACCACCCGCCCGGTCAGCGCCGGGAAGGTGAGCGCCGCCTGGGCCACGCCCACGCAGGCCAACAGCCACAGCGCCAGGCCTATCCGTAATAAACGCATCGACACCTCAGTGCAGCCTTATTTGAACTTCACTTGCGGCGCTTTATCGGCATCGGCGCTGGTGGCTTCAAACGTGGCGCGGATCGGCAAGTCGCTGTACATCACGCT
Source organism: Pseudomonas sp. 22072 (assembly GCF_052046095.1). Classification (NCBI taxonomy): domain Bacteria; kingdom Pseudomonadati; phylum Pseudomonadota; class Gammaproteobacteria; order Pseudomonadales; family Pseudomonadaceae; genus Pseudomonas; species Pseudomonas sp. 22072. The sequence continues at coordinate 85,485 of NZ_JBQEQE010000013.1, read as the reverse complement.
GTGCCACAGGCGGCCCGGGAAGGTGCGGATCTCAGTGTTGTAAGCCTGTACGGCCTGGATAAAGTCACGGCGAGACACAGCGATACGGTTCTCGGTGCCTTCAAGTTGCGATTGCAAGGCCAGGAAGTTCTGGTTGGCCTTCAGGTCCGGGTAACGCTCGGACACCACCATCAAACGGCTGAGTGCGCCGCTCAGGCCATCCTGGGCTTGCTGGAACTGCTTGAGTTTTTCGGGGTTGTCCAGGGTGCTGGCATCCACCTGGATCGAGGTGGCCTTGGCCCGCGCTTCAATCACCGCGGTAAGGGTTTCCTGTTCATGGGCGGCATACGCCTTCACCGTTTCCACCAGGTTGGGGATCAGGTCAGCACGGCGCTGGTACTGGTTCTGCACCTGGCCCCAGGCGGCCTTGGCCTGTTCGTCCAGGGTCGGGATGTTGTTGATGCCGCAACCGCTCAGCACGCTGCTGATCAGTAACAGCGCCGCAGCCTTGAAGCCCCAGCGATAAGTGTGTGCTGCTTGCATAGTGTTTCTCCTGCCCGATCTGATGGAATGTGACGACTAACCCTATAAACCACGCGCTTGGGGCATAATCCGCCACCACTGGAATGCTTTGAGCCAATCAGCTACAAAGATGCCCAGCGCGAAAAAGAGTTCAGAGTGTGCTGCATTTATCTGAACAACACCCGAACAACAATAGACGTTCCCCACATTTTGGCCGACAGCATCTCTCTGAATGCTGCGCAGTCGCCGAAAAAGGATATTCATGAAAAAGCTGTGTTTGCTCGGCCTTGTTGCCACTCTGGCCAGCCACCCCGTATGGGCAGAAACAAAGCCTGCTGCGCTTAACGACAAGGACGCCTTCGTCAGCGACCTGCTCAAGCAAATGACCCTGGATGAGAAGATCGGCCAATTGCGCCTGATCAGCATCGGCCCGGAAATGCCCCGCGAGCTGATCCGCAAGGAAATCGCCGCCGGCCGCATCGGTGGCACGTTCAACTCCATCACCCGCCCGGAAAACCGTCCGATGCAGGACGCGGCCATGCGCAGCCGCTTGAAGATCCCCATGTTCTTCGCCTACGACGTGATCCACGGCCACCGCACCATTTTCCCGATCAGCCTGGCCCTGGCCTCCAGCTGGGACATGGACGCCATTGGCCGCTCCGGGCGCATCGCCGCCCAGGAAGCCGCCGCCGACAGCCTCGACATCACGTTTGCACCAATGGTCGATATCTCCCGCGACCCGCGCTGGGGCCGCACTTCCGAAGGTTTCGGTGAAGACACCTACCTGGTGTCACGCATTGCCGAAGTGATGGTCAAGGCGTTCCAGGGCATCAGCCCCGCGAATGCCGACAGCCTCATGGCCAGCGTCAAGCACTTCGCCCTCTACGGCGCGGTGGAAGGCGGGCGCGACTACAACGTGGTCGACATGAGCCCGGTCAAGATGTACCAGGACTACCTCCCGCCCTACCACGCGGCGATCAAGGCTGGCTCCGGCGGCGTGATGGTCGCGCTCAACTCGATCAACGGCGTGCCTGCCACCGCCAACACCTGGCTGATGAACGACCTGCTGCGCAAGGACTGGGGCTTCAAGGGCCTGACCGTCAGCGACCACGGTGCGATCGTCGAGCTGATCAAGCACGGCGTGGCCAAGGACGGGCGTGAAGCCGCCAAGCTGGCGATCAAGGCCGGCATCGACATGAGCATGAACGACTCGCTGTACGGCAAGGAATTGCCGGGGCTGCTCAAGTCCGGCGAAATCCAGCAGAGCGACATCGACAACGCCGTGCGCGAAGTGCTCGGTGCCAAGTACGACATGGGCCTGTTCAAGGACCCGTACCTGCGCATCGGCAAGGCCGAGGATGACCCGGCCGACACCTACGCCGACAGCCGCCTGCACCGTGCCGAGGCCCGCGACATTGCGCGCCGCAGCCTGGTGTTGCTGAAAAACCACAACGATACCCTGCCGCTGAAAAAATCCGCGACCATTGCCCTTGTCGGCCCGCTGGCCAAGGCACCCATCGACATGATGGGCAGTTGGGCTGCTGCCGGCCGGCCTGCACAATCGGTGACCCTGCTCGACGGCATGAACGCCGTGATCGGTGAAAAAGGCAAAGTGATCTATGCCCGTGGCGCCAACATCACCGGCGACAAAGCGGTGCTCGACTACCTCAACTTCCTCAACTTCGATGCCCCGGAAGTGGTGGACGACCCGCGCCCTGCCCAGGTGCTGATTGATGAAGCGGTGAAGGCGGCGAACAACGCCGACGTTATCGTCGCCGCGGTGGGCGAGTCCCGTGGCATGTCCCACGAATCGTCGAGCCGTACCGATCTGAACATCCCGCAAAGCCAGCGCGACTTGATCAAGGCCCTCAAAGCCACCGGCAAACCGCTGGTGCTGGTGTTGATGAACGGCCGTCCGCTGTCGATTCTCGAAGAGAACCAACAGGCCGACGCGATCCTGGAAACCTGGTTCGCAGGTACCGAAGGCGGCAACGCCATCGCCGACGTGCTGTTCGGTGACTACAACCCATCGGGCAAGCTGCCGATCACCTTCCCTCGTTCGGTAGGGCAGATTCCGACCTACTACAACCACCTGACCATCGGCCGGCCATTCACCCCAGGCAAGCCGGGCAACTACACCTCGCAGTACTTCGATGACACCACCGGCCCCCTGTTTCCGTTTGGCTATGGCCTGAGCTACACCACGTTCAGCCTGTCGGACATGGCACTGTCGTCCACCACGCTGAACAAGACCGGCAAGCTCGATGCCAGCGTCACCGTGAAGAACACTGGCAAGGTCGATGGCGAAACGGTTGTGCAGTTGTATATCCAGGACGTGGCCGGTTCGATGATCCGCCCGATCAAGGAGCTGAAGAATTTCCAGAAGGTCATGCTCAAGGCTGGCGAAGCGCGCACGCTGCACTTCACCATCACCGAGGACGACTTGAAGTTCTACAACGCCCAGCTCAAGTTCGCGGCGGAACCGGGTGAGTTCAATGTGCAGATCGGCTTGGATTCCCAGGATGTGCAGCAGCAAACCTTCGAACTGCTCTGATCTGAAGCTGTAAACACGGTCGCTGTGGGAGCTGGCTTGCCTGNCTATCGCAGGCAAGCCAGCTCCCACATTGGACTTGAGGTGGCCCGGCTAACCGCGCCGATCCAGCAGGTTCACCACCAACCGATCAATCCAGCCCCACACCCGCTGCTTCACCCGCCGCCACAATGGCCGCGCCTTCCATGCCTCCAGACTCACCGCCTGGCTTTGGGCAAAGTCCGCTTCGAAACTGCCCACCACCGCTGCCGTCAACTGCGGGTCCAGCGCTTCCAGGTTGGCTTCCAGGTTGAAGCGCAGATTCCAGTGGTCGAAATTGCACGAGCCAATGCTCACCCAATCATCCACCAGCACCATCTTCAGGTGCAGGAAACACGGATGGTATTCGAAGATCTGCACGCCTGAACGCAGCAGGCGCGGATAATAACGGTGCCCGGCGTAACGCACCGACGGGTGATCGGTGCGCGGGCCGGTGAGCAGCAAACGTACGTCCACACCGCGCCCTGCCGCCCGGCGCAAGGCACGGCGCACGCTCCAGGTTGGCAGGAAGTACGGGGTCGCCAGCCAGATACGCCCCTTGCTGCTGTTCAAAGCACGAATCAACGATTGCAGGATGTCACGGTGCTGACGCGCATCGGCATACGCCACGCGGCCCAGCCCCGGCCCGGTGGCGGGCACCTTGGGCAAGCGAGGCAAACCAAAGTGGGTAGCCGGTTTCCACTCACGGCGCGCGGCGTTAGCGTGCCATTGCCGGTCGAACAGGGCCTGCCAGTCCAGCACCAGCGGGCCGCTGATCTGCACCATCACTTCATGCCAGTCGGCGGTGTCTTGCCCCGGCGTCCAGAACTCGTCGGTGACACCGGTGCCGCCGACCACCGCAATGCGCTGGTCGATCAGCAGTAGCTTGCGATGGTCGCGGTACAGGTTGCGCATCCAGCGCCGCCAATTCAGGCGGTTGTAAAAGCGCAGCGCCACGCCGGCATCGGTCAAGCGCTTGCGCAGCCCCAGGGTAAACGCCAGGCTGCCGTAATCGTCAAACAGGCAACGCACCTGCACGCCGCGTTCGGCGGCCAGTACCAGCGCCTGCACCATGGCCTCGGCGCAGGCCCCGGCTTCGACCAGGTACAACTCAAGATCAACCTGCTGCTCGGCCCGGGCGATACCCACCAGCATCTGTGGGAAGAAATTCGGCCCGTCGATCAGCAATTCGAATTGATTGGCGCTGCGCCACGGGAACACCGCGCCGCTCATGTCAGCGCGCCGTGAAGATCAGCACCGCACCCACCGGCACCGACAAACTGATCGATTTGAGCCCTGCCGCCTTACGCAAGGTAGCCACACCGGGCGCCAGGTCGAAATCCTCGGCATGCAGCACCACGGGCTCCAGGGTTACCACCTGGAAACGCCGCTCATCCAGGCGCGTGGCCAGCAGTTCGGCGCTGTAGGTCTGGGTCTTGCCGTGCAGCGTGACGCTCAAGGGCAGGCGCAATTCCAACTGCGCGCCGGACGCCAGGTCATTGATGGGCTGCAGATTGATCTGTGCGCTGATCTGCGCTTCGGGGAAGGTCTTGATCTCGAACAGCTCTTTACGCATGCGCTCGTCGCGCAACGGAATACCGCTGTTGATTGAGTCCAGCTCCACTTCCAGCCGAGCCGCGCCTTTGGCGTCGACTTTGCCGTGCAGCACCAGGAAGCGCTGGACTTCGGCAATCTCGGTGTTTTTGGTGGTGACGAAAGACAGGCGCGAGGATTCGTTATCCAGGTACCAATCGGCGTGGGCGGGCACGGCAGCAAAGGCCAGCAGCGCGAAGACCAGAGGTTTGACATTGAACATAAAGACTCATGGGGCAAAAAAACCTGGGCGAACCTTAAGCGCAATCTCACAACCGGCGCAAATTCAATGTGGGAGCTGGCTTGCTGTGGCGAGGGAGCTTGCTCCCGTTCGACAGCGCAGCTGGAGCCGGCTTTTTGGGGGCGCTACGCACCCCAGCGGGAGCAAGCTCCCTCGCCACAAAAGCCAGCTGCCACAGGGTTTTTGCTGTGTTTTCAAACCAGCGTTCGCTGCACTTCGCAGATCGCTTCTTCAAGGCTGCCCATGTGCAAATTCAACACCCGCTCCACCGGCGCCTGATGCATCGGCCAATGCAGCGCCATGCTCCCCACCAATCGGCCATTGGCGCGCACCGGCAAGGCCACCGCCCGGATCAGGAACGGCAAACGCACCGGGTATTCCCAATAGCCCTCGGTACGCTGTCCGAAGCCCTGGTGCTGGGTTTGCTCGCATGCGCGATAGTGCTCGTCTGCCGCCACATGATTGCGGCCTGCCAGGCGCTGTACTTCGTCAGCCGGCAATTGCGTCAGGCAAGCCTTGCCCATCGCCGAGTGGAACAGGCTGGCGTACTGGCCGACGATCTGGCAGTTGTTCGGGTACAGCTTGCGCAACACGCTGGGGATCGCGCTTTCCATGACCTCCAGGCGCTCGCCATCGAAGCACGACAAGTCCACCACCAGCCCAGTGCGCTCGCTGAGCTCCAGCAACCAAGGGGCGGCGCTCTCCACCACCTGGCGCTTGAAGCGTTGCTGGGTATCGCCAAACAAGCGCCGGGCACGCAGGCGGTAACGCCGATCGCTCAGGCCGCGGTAGACCCACCCCTGTTCCTGCAAGGTCAGCAACATGCGCGACACCGTGGCCTTGGGCAGCTGCGTGAGGTAGTGCAGTTCTTCCAGCCCCAGGGCCTGGTGCTCGCCCAGCAACTCGACGATTGCCAGAGCGCGCTCAACCGAGCGTACGGTGCCTGTCTCCATATTCGATCTCCCTGTTGCTGGTGGATGATCTTTTTTCACAGCAAGATACAGGCCCGGTCAGCGCTCAACGGGTCGTTGCAAGGCACGCCGGTGGCCGGCGTTGTACCCATTGGGTCAGTTGTTCATGGGCATAGGCCAATTGCAGCACGGCCCTGTCGGCCTGGGCCGGGCCAATGATTTGCAGGCCCATGGGCAAGCCCTGGGGGTTGAAGCCCGCCGGGATGCTCATGCTCGGCAAACCGGCGAGGGTCGGGCCGATCACCACTTCCATCCAGCGGTGATAGGTGTCCATTTCACGCCCGCCCACGAGGCGCGGCCAAGGCTGTTGTGCATCGAAAGGGAACACCTGGGCGGTGGGCAACAGCAGGAAATCGTAACGTTCGAACAGCTTGCCCAAAGCGCGGTACCACTCACTGCGGTCCACCGACGCCTGGTAAACCTGCTGGGCACTCAAGCCCTGGCCGCCCTCCACTTCCCATTGCGCTTCGGGCTTGAGCAACGCGCGCTTTTGCGGGTTGGCGTAGGCCGCGCCGAGGTTGCCGTGCACCAGCCAATGGCGGTGTACCAACCAGCAGCGCCACAGGCGCGCCATGGAAAAGTCCGGTTGGCAGCTGTGCACTTCACAGCCCAACCTGGCGAAATCATCCAGCGCCGCTTCGCACAGGCTCATCACGCCATCATCCATCGGCAGATAACCGTTGTAGTCCCCCAGCCAACCGAGGCGTGCGCCGTTGAAGTCGCGTTGCAACGGCTGGCCCAGCACAGCGGGATCGTCCCTGGATGACAACGGCGCCCGGGGATCGTAACCGGACTGAATGCTCAGCAACCGCGCCACATCCGTTACGCTGCGCCCCATCGGGCCTTCGGTGCCCAATTGCTGCACGAACAGTTCCGGCATCGGCCCGTGAGGCACCCGCCCCTGGGAGGGGCGCAAGCCGAACACGTTGTTGAACGCCGCCGGGTTGCGCAACGAGCCCATCATGTCGCTGCCGTCGGCCACCGGCAGCATGCGTAGCGCCAGGGCCACCGCCGCCCCGCCACTGCTACCGCCGGCCGCCAGGAGCGGGTCATAGGCATTGCCGGTGGTACCGAACAGCGTGTTGTAGGTGTGGGAGCCCAGGCCGAACTCCGGCACGTTGGTCTTGCCGATGATGATCGCGCCACTGGCCCGCACCCGCGCCACGCTGATGGCGTCTTCGTTCGGTACATGCTCGGCGAACAGCGGTGAGCCGAGGGTGGTGCGCAAACCCTGGGTGGCCGCCAGGTCCTTGATGGCCTGGGGCATGCCATGCATCCAGCCACGGGAATGGCCCCGGTCCAACTCACGATCACAGGCCCTCGCCTCGGCCAGCACGGCCTCGCTGTCGCGCAGTGACACCAGCGCATTCACGCCAGGGTTAAAGCGCTGGATCTGCGCCAGGTACGCCTGCATCACCTCTTCGCACGATACCTGCCGCCCATGGATGGCCCGCGACAGCTCAGTGGCATCCCAATCAACAATACTCAAGGCTTCACCTCTCTGGAAAACGGCAGCGGCTTGCTCGCCCGGGGTGCCTCGCGCATGCAGTAAGTGCCCAGCAGCGTCAGCACGCACGCAAACAATACATAAAACGAGGGCGCCACTGGCGTGCCCAGCACCTTGCTCAGCCAGGTCACGATCAACGGCGCGAAACCACCGAACACCATCACCGCCACGTTATAGGCCACCGACACACCGGTCGAGCGCACCTCGATAGGGAACTGTTCGGCCAATGCCGTCGGCGCTGGCCCGAAGAACCCGCCAATCGCCGTGCACAACATCACCTGCATCACCAGCAGGCGCTCGATGGACGGCGCAGCGGCTACCCACACATACAAGGGGTAGACCATCACGAAGAACGCCAGGGTGAAGGCCATCAACACCGGTCGCCGTCCCAACCGATCCGAGAGCAGGCCGGACAAGGGGATCACCACGGTCATCAGCGCCACCGCAAACATCTGCACCATCAGCACCTGGTCCAGCGGCAGGCCGAGGTTTTTGTGGGCGAAGGTCGGCATGTTCACCAGCACCACGTAGAACGACACCGTCGCCCCGCAGGCCAGGCCCATGGACACCAGGATGCTGCGCCGATGGTCACGCAGCACTTGCATGAGGCTCGGCGCCGGGCCGGTGGCGTTTTTACGCGCCTGGATGAACTCTTCCGGGTCTTCCATGTGCCGACGAATCCACAACCCCACCGGGCCGATCAACAAGCCCAGCACAAACGGCAGGCGCCAGCCCCACAGGTCGAGGGTTTCGGGCGAAAAGAAATGCGTGACCAACGCCACCATCGCTGCCCCGCCGAACACCGCCAGGCACTGCCCCACCAATTGCCAGGAACCATACAAACCCTTGCGATGGGCCGGGGCGCTCTCCACCAAAAAGGCCGTGGCGCTGGCATATTCACCGCCGGTGGCAAACCCCTGAAGCATCCGCGCCACCACAATCAGCAACGGCGCACCCATGCCAATGGCGGCGTAGCTCGGCGCGAAGGCGATCAGCGCAATGGACACGGTCATTAGCCGGATAATCAACTGCATCGCGGCTTTGCGGCCTTTGCGGTCGGCATAGATACCCAACAGGATGCCGCCCACCGGACGCATGAAAAAGCCCACGCCAAAGGTGGCCAGGGCCATCAGCAGCGATGCGTATTCGTCTTCGGAGGGGAAGAACTGCCGGGCGATGATGCTGGCCAGGAAACCGTAAACGATGAAGTCATACCATTCCAACGCGTTGCCGATCACCGCCGCCACCACTTGGCGGGTGCGGGAAACGCCGAGTTTTGCAGTCTGCATGAGGAACACTCCATTCAACCGATCAGGGAAAGGGTCCAGCGGCAGAAAAAGGCGTTGCTGTAGGAGCGAGCTTGCTCGCGAAGGTCGTTAACGCTGACGCAGCGCTTTCCGGGAGCCCGTGTCGCTTGTGGGTTTTTCGCGAGCAAGCTCGCTCCTACAAAGGGTTGGGTTATCCGGCTGGCTTGAGCCAGCTCTCGGCTAGCGCACCCCAGTAGGCTGCGCCGGTCAGCAGGATGTCGTCGTTGAAGTCATAGGCGGGGTTGTGCACCATCGGTCGCGACACGCCGTTGCCGATAAACAGGTAACTGCCGGGGCAGCGTTGCAGCATCCAGGCGAAGTCTTCGCTGCCCATCAGCGTGCGGGTGTTGCCATCCACAGCGTCGGCACCGAGCAAGGCCACACCGACCTGGCGGGCGAATTCGGTTTCTTCGGCGTGGTTGACCAGCACCGGGTAGGCCGGCCGGTGTTCGATCTGCACGGTGCAGCCGAAGCTGGCGGCCTGGGTCTGGATGATCGCGTTGACCCGTTCCAGCATCTGTTCGCGTACCTTGGGGTTAAGTGCGCGCAAGCTCAGGCGCAACAGGGCTTGCTGGGGAATCACATTGGCGGCTTGCCCTGCTTGAAGGGCGCCGACCGTGACCACGGCAGCTTCCTGGGTGTCTATATTGCGTGCTACCACCGTTTGCAAGGCCATGACCATACTGGCGGCAGCCACCAGCGGATCGACGGTAAGGTGCGGCATGGAGCCATGGCCACCTACGCCTTCGAGCGTCACGGTGAGCAGGTCCTGGGAGGCCATCATCGGCCCCACTCTCAAGCCCAGATGCCCAGCCGGCAAGCCTGGCATATTGTGCATGCCGAACAACCCGTCGCAGGGGAAGCGCTCCAGCAACCCATCTGCAAGCATCGCCTCGGCGCCGCCCTGGCCTTCTTCGGCGGGTTGGAAAATCAGGTTCAAAGTACCGTCGAATTGCCGCGTCGCCGCCAAGTAACGCGCAGCACCGAGCAACATGGTGGTGTGGCCGTCATGGCCGCAGGCGTGCATGCAGCCGGCATGTTGGCTGGTGTAGGCCGCGCCGGTGTTTTCGATGATGGGCAAGGCGTCCATGTCGGCGCGAATCCCCAACGTGCGCGAGCTGTTGCCATTGCGCAACACACCGACCACACCGGTCCTGCCGATGCCGGTGTGCACCTCGTAACCCCACTCCTTGAGTGACTGTGCGACCAGCGCTGAGGTGCGGTTCTCTTCAAAGCCGAGTTCGGGGTGGGCGTGGATATCGTGACGCACAGCGTGCAAGTCGCTGGCAACGTCGCTGAGCCAATCCAGGATGTGCTGGTGCGGGCGCATGGTGATTCTCCTCACAGGCGGGTGGTCCCGTTCTTGTTGGCGACACATCGACAGCTAAGCGCGATGTGCGCGTGAGGACAATCAAAGGTGGTTCCACCCTGTGGAACCTGAGGCCAACCATTTTCTTAAAATCTCTGGAGATCAAAATGTGGGAGGGGGCTTGCCCCCGATGACGGACTGTCAGCCAAAACATTTCCAACTGACCCACCGCTGCCGGGATCAACAGCGAAATGCCACCGGTTGCGAGGCCACGTACATAGCGTTAATCTCCCCACCGTCGCTGCTCATCAACGACCGGGCGTGGAATCCCGAGAAAGAAGCTCATTTTGGTTGTACCAAAGGAGCAAGCTTATGCCGTACGAAATACCCTCAGCCGAAACCATCGGCGCCGCCACCTTCGCAGACTGCGGAGAAAACAAAAGCCACCTGAAACTGTTCCGCGTCAACGCCGGGGTTCCGCTTGTGGAAGCCCTCGAACACGCCTCCCACGTGCTCTACTACGCCAAAATGCTCTCCCTTGAAGCTGCCATGGACCGCAGGGCCGAGAGGTTTGCGTTCGCCTCGCATTACTTGGGCGAAATGGGCAAAGCCATCATCGACGACCTGCTGCTGGCGATGCAGCCCGGCACTCCACCTGTGCAATAAGTAATACGCGCCCGGTGCACGGCATCGGGCGCCGCAATCCCATCAGATTAATACGACGAAACTCACGGAATCGTCTGACTTTACCCTAAGTAAATCCCTCTCCAAAGTCTGGCTTGCCACTGACTCTCCCTTGCTCGTTTACCTCGATTGAAATGCGTCACGCGTTAGTTTTCTTGTCGAGACGAGGAGGAAAGTACGGCCAAAAAACTTAATGGATAAAGGGAAAAACAATGAGCGTAGGTTATTTCATTGGCCTGGGTGACAAGACCACCTGCGGCGGGGAAGTGCTGGACGGAGATAAAAGAGTCAACATCCATGGCCTTCTTCATGCCTGCGAAGGTGATCGAGTTACCTGTGGCAAGGATGGGCAAACATATAAGATCGTCGGTGGCATTTCTTACATGAACAGTCATGGCCGGCTTATGGCCGGTACGTTGGATAGTTACAGCGACTGTCCCTGTAAAGCCGAGCTGATTCCTTCAGTGTTTTCAGCTCAATATGGTAAAGATAGCGGCGCTACGAACTCCGCCAGACGAGCAGCCGAACCGGTCCGAGCCACTACCAGTTGGGCGGCGCCTTCTCAAAGCGCTTACAAACCGCCAAGCCATTCAGTCCCGTCTGCATTTAACGGCCTATCGGGCCAGGAACCAGGTTTTTATATCGTGCCCAAAAGCACTACGCGCGAGGCTTTGGAGGCCACGCTTTTTCCAGTTCTTGACCCGGCTGTAATGCGCAAGTTTCAAACGCTGAATCCCAATACAGGTCACTTCAAAGCCGGCTCAATGGTCGTGCTCAGCGATCCGAACAACACCTCCTGCACTTATCAGGAAGCGCAGTTGATGCAGGCCGCAACAAGTTGATGCCTCCCTGGATTCCCTTACGCCGGACGAGGCCGACTTTCTGTATCGACACGGTGCCGAAATCGCCAGCTTCATAGGCCATACCTCAACCTGGCTCGGCGTGAGTGCGGTGGTGATGGAAACGCACCTGAATAACTTGCGCAACACCCTCCAGGCCATCGAGCGTCTACACCAACAAACTTATCGTCAGCACGGCCACCTTAAGTCGTCGCAGTTCTTCACGGATCGCCAGCGTCTTATGAGCCAGCTGGATGCTCATCTGTTGAATTCCACTCGGCTGCGTGGCCACACCACCCTGGGCGATCACCCCAAGTTGAAAACAGCCCTCGGCATTTCCAGTCGTAGCTTGGTGCACCATTGGGACAAGGCCGGTGCGCCGGGGCAGATTCCGGGATATGCCGCTCACGTGGAAGCAACGAGTCGTGCTACCCAATACATGAAGGCGGGCGGTTACATCGGGATTGGGATTGGCGGAGTGTCTTCGCTGATGGCTATTGAGCAGGTATGTAACGGCGAATCTGGGCCAGCTTGTGAGAAGGTCAAGTTTACTGAAGGCGGAAAATTTGGGCTTTCTACTGCCCTCGGCGTTGCAGGTGGCGCGATGGCTAGTTCTGCCAGTGGTCCGATCTGCCTGGCGATTGGCGTAGCCACTGGAGGTATCGGAGGCGTTGTATGCATCGCAGCTATAGTAGGGACAGGCGCATGGATGGGGACGACTGTTGGTAATATGACTGGCGAAGCTATCGGAGAAAAAATTTACGAAATGACTCAACCATGACCGGTATCGACACTTGGCCTCCCTGGGCTGCAATCTTTGTTTTGGGGGCCCCAGGTCTGCTCGCAGTTGCCGGGATTGCTCATAGTTTGCACCTGAGCCACCGTCATCTGGACGCATTAAAGGAGGCTTTGAAAAACAGTCGGTATATCTACCTATGGGGAGATAGCCTAGGAAAACGGGGCTTGATTTGGTCACTCTTGGAAATATCAAAAATCGCGGGGATGGTCGTGTGGCCGAGGGCTTATGTTCTTACCGGTGATGTAAATCCTGCTGATATCGAAACATTTCCAGCTCGTCTGAAACGGCGTCTGATCGTCAATATGACGCTGATGTTCACGTCATTCACATGGGGGGTAGTTGCCGCCATGCTTGTGAAGTTCAGGTAGCTCAAACGGGCCTCAGCCGAGGTCCGACATCAGCAAAAAACCAGCGCCGTTGCGTCCGCCAGCGCATATCCCCTGTGGGAGCGGGCTTGCTCGCGAATGCGCAATACCAGCCAATACATGTGTTGACTGNGAGCAAGCCCGCTCCCACAGGAGGTGATGGGGTGTGTCAGGGAGTCAGGCGGCAGCCTTGGCGGTTGCCTATCCATCGCGCTGTATGCGTACGCCCCAAACCACTCGCCTTTACTTCACTGCGCTCAGGCGTGTCGATAAACGCACTGGTTGGCACGTACTGCTTCACATACCCCAGGCAATACTGCGCCGGGTTGTTGGCCACGTACCGGCACGAGCAGTACTCCTTGGCGGTGTACGCCGCGATGATGTCGGGGAAGGCTTGCAGGTTGACGCGCTCGTGCCAAACCCAGCCGAACAATGCGAAAAGCAACACCAGTAAAACGCTGATGAACGGATGACGACGGATCATGAGCGCACCGCCGCCAGCACGCGTTTGAGCAGTTCGTTATGCCGGTAACTGCCATCCCGATCATCGCCGTAACGCACGATCACCAGGTGTTCGTCGGGCAGCACAAACAGCGCCTGGCCCCAGTGCCCCAGCGCGGCGAAGGTAGTGGCCGGTGCGTCGGGCCAGGGTTGGGGGGCGCCGGTGTTGAGCCACCAATGGCCGCCCGGCACAGCTTCATCCTGGCCGACTTTGTAGCGGTCGAAGGGCCGGCGGTTGAAGGTGACCCAGTCCTTGGGCAGCAGTTGCCGCACGCCCCAGCGCCCATCCCGCGCCATCAGTAAACCTACTCGTGCCAGATCCCGGGCCGTGAGGTAGGCATAGGACGACGCGACAAACGTTTCATCGGCGTCGGTTTCCCAGGTTGCGTCGCGAATGCCCAGGGGCTGGAACAGCGCGTCCCACGGGTAGGTCATGTAGGCCTTGTGGCCGAGCATGCCCTTGAGCGCAGCGGACAGGATAGTGCTGTCGCCACTGGAATAACGGAAAGCCTGGCCAGGAACGGCGGCGGCCTCGGTATCCGCCGCGAATTGCGCCATGTCGGTGTGGCCACGGGTGTAGAGCATCGCCACCACCGAGGATTTCAACGGGGCGTACTCGTAGTCTTCCTGCCAGTCCAACCCGGAGGCCCAGTGCAGCAGGTCGGCCATGCTCACTTTGGGGTGCTGCTTCATCGGTGGGTAGAAACGTGCGACAGGGTCGCCGAGTTTGAAGCGGCCTTGCCCGTAGGCCACGCCCAGCACGGTAGCCATCAGGCTTTTGCTGACGGACCAGGTCAGGTGCGGTGTGCTGGCAGTGGTGGGCGCGGCGTAGCGTTCATAGATGATTTCGCCATCCCGAATGACCAGCAACGCATCGGTGCGAATACCGTTGCGGGTGGCATCGTCACGAGGTGGGAAAGCGTAGGCGTCCAGGGCATCGACAGCGGGACCGGTGAGGGTTGTGCCCACGGCCCACTCCTTTTCAGGCCAGATTTCAGCGCGAGCATTCACGGCGACAAACAGCAGGGCAACGCACAACAGGCCTCGGACCATGGACGCAAACTCAAGGGGGCATTCAAGCCCGCGAGCCTAGCTCACGCCAGTGACAGATTTGCGACAAGGGGGCTGTCATCCAACCGTCACCGTAACTTCATGGAGCTGACACCGAGGCTACATAGCCTGACTTTGGACAACAAAGTCGACTGGCCGCAACCTGGCCGGCACCCGGAGACTCGCTATGACTCAGATCGCCCGCATCAGCGACAAAGGCAATGAACGCCGTCTGCAAGCCGAACGCCTGGTAGGCACGCAGGCATTGCAGGAAGCCCAGGCCCTGCGGTTCAACGTGTTCAGCGGCGAGTTCAACGCCAAGCTGAAAGGCGCGGAACTGGGTCTGGACATGGATGACTATGATGTTCACTGCAGCCATATCGGCGTGCGGGATTTGAACAGCGGTCGACTCGTCGCGACTACCCGTCTGCTCGACCACCAGGCCGCCAGCACCCTGGGCCGGTTCTACAGTGAAGAAGAATTCAGCCTGCATGGCCTGCTGCACTTGCAGGGCCCGATCCTGGAGATTGGCCGCACCTGCGTCGACCCGGCCTATCGCAATGGCGGCACCATCGCGGTGTTATGGGGCGAGTTGGCCGAAGTGCTCAACCAGGGCGGCTACAGCTACCTGATGGGCTGCGCGAGCATCCCGATGCACGATGGCGGCATCCAGGCCCACGCGATCATGCAGCGCTTGCGCGAGCGCTACCTGTGCAACGAACACCTGCGCGCCGAACCGAAAAAACCACTGCCGGCCCTGGACCTGCCGTCCAACGTCATCGCCGAAATGCCGCCGCTGCTCAAGGCCTACATGCGCCTGGGCGCGAAGATCTGCGGCGAGCCGTGCTGGGATGAAGACTTCCAGGTAGCAGACGTGTTTATCCTGCTCAAGCGCGACGAGTTGTGCCCGCGTTACGCGCGCCACTTCAAGGCGGCCATGTGATGAACCGCCTGCGCATTTACGGGCGCATCGCCCGCGTGCTGTTGGTGGTGGGGCTGGGGTTGAGCATGGCCAGTGTGTTTGGCCTGTTCGAGCGCCTGGGCGTGGCTAACTCGATGGTGCGGCGCCAGCGTTGGTCGCGCTTCTTTATGGCGCGACTGACCAACGCCCTGCCCTTTCGCGTGACGGTGCATGGCGAGTTGCCGCAAACGCCGATGCTGTGGGTGAGCAATCATGTGTCGTGGACGGATATTCCGTTGCTGGGCATGGTGGCGCCGATGTCGTTTTTGTCCAAGGCCGAGGTGCGCACCTGGCCGGTGGCCGGCTGGCTGGCGGCCAAGGCTGGCAGCCTGTTTATTCGTCGCGGATCAGGTGACAGCCAACTGATCCGCAAGCAAATGACCCGTCATCTGGAGCAACAGCACCCCTTGCTGATGTTCCCCGAAGGCACCACCACCGATGGGCGCGGCCTGCGCACGTTCCACGGGCGCTTGCTGGCCAGCGCGATCGATGCGGATGTATCACTGCAGCCGGTAGCGATTCGGTATCTGCGCGACGGCCAAGTCGACCCGCTGGCACCCTTTATTGGCGATGATGATTTGCTCTCGCACCTGATGCGCTTGTTTTCCAATGACCGCGGCGATGTGGAGATTCATGTGCTCAAGCCGATTGCCTGCGCCGGGCAGGAACGTGCGGCGTTGGCGTATCAGGCGCAGCAGGCGGTGCAGAAGGCATTGTTCGGCCCGGTGCCGGAAACCGAGCAAGTGGCCGCTCGGCCTGCATTCGCAGCCTGAAGCAATGTGAACTCAATCCAAATGTGGGAGCTGGCTTGCCTGCGATGGCGGTGGGTCAGCCATAACATTCTCAACCGGTAGGCCGCTATCGCCGGCAAGCCAGCTCCCACATTCAGATCTCATGTAGTCAGTTGAGATTGTGCAAATTTCTGCAGCTCTGGGTAGAACAGTCGAAAGTCGCCACTCAGGGGTTCATACAAAACCCGCAACTCCTGCATCGCATACCCCAGTTCCTCAGGCTGTGTCAGCCGCCGCGAAATCCCGCGCAATACCTGCTCCATCACCGCAAACTCGCGGTAAGAGCCCAACCAATCATCCGCAGCCATATACGGCGCAATCTGCGCCAGCCGCCCCGGTAGTGCGGGTTCGGCGGCCAGTGCCCGATATACCCGAGAGGTGAATAGCTCCAGAGGCTGGTCGGCATACAGCGCCCAATCCCGCGCCAGGCAATGGTCGAAAAACACATCGAGGACGATCCCGGCATAGCGCCTGCGGGTCAGACTGAAGCGCGACAACGCCTCGCCCACCAGCGGATGGCTATCGGTAAAGCGGTCGATGGAGCGATGCAACTGGATCGCCGCTTCGATTTGCGGGCTGAACTGGCCCTGCAGGCGGCCTTTGACGAAGTCGCCATAGAGACTGCCCAGCAATTGCGCAGGAAGTTGGCCGCCCAGGTGCAGATGTGCGAGATAATTCATGCTACGCAGTCTACCACTGCCACTCGCATATCGTTATAACCCGATATACCGATTTGGCCTGGCCTCAGATCAAAATCATATTGGTATATCGGAATATTACGATTTAAAGTTCGCCTCATCGCGATATAACGCTTTACGACACCGAGCACCCTGCCATGTCCATCGACCTCGACGAAATAATAAAAGCCCTGGCGCACCCAGTACGACGAGACATCCTCACCTGGCTCAAAGACCCGAAAGTGCAGTTCCCTGAGCAATTGCACAACCACGAATACGGCATCTGCGCCGGGCAGATCGACCAGCGCTGCGGCTTGTCCCAGTCGACCGTGTCGGCGCACCTGGCCACCTTGCAACGGGCGGGGTTGATCACCAGCCAGAAGGCTGGGCAGTGGCACTTTTTCAAGCGCAACGAGGAAGTGATCCAAGCCTTCCTCGCTGCGCTCATTACCGAACTCAGCGCACCGTAATCATCAAGGACACGCCCATGCCCCTCTCGCTACTCATACTGGCCCTGAGCGCCTTCGCCATCGGCACCACCGAGTTCGTCATCATGGGCTTGCTGCCCGATGTGGCGACGGACCTGGGTGTGTCGATTCCCGGAGCCGGCTGGCTGGTCACCGGCTACGCCCTGGGCGTGGCCATGGGCGCACCGTTCATGGCACTGGCCACCGCCAGGTTGCCACGCAAGGCGGCGCTGGTAGCGCTGATGGGTATTTTCATTATCGGCAATCTGCTCTGTGCCCTGGCAAGCGACTACAACGTGCTGATGTTTGCCCGTGTGGTCACAGCGTTGTGCCACGGTGCCTTCTTCGGGATTGGCTCGGTGGTGGCGGCCAACCTGGTACCGGCCAACAAACGTGCGTCGGCCGTGGCGCTGATGTTCACCGGGTTGACCCTGGCGAACGTGCTGGGCGTGCCCCTGGGTACGGCGCTGGGCCAGGAAGCCGGCTGGCGCTCGACCTTCTGGGCCGTGACCGTGATTGGCGTAATCGCCTTGATCGGCCTTATTCGCTTCCTGCCCGCCAAGCGTGACGAAGAAAAACTCGACATGCGCGCCGAACTGGCCGCCCTCAAGGGTGCCGGTATCTGGCTGTCGCTGAGCATGACCGCGCTGTTTGCCGCGTCCATGTTCACCCTCTTTACCTACGTCGCGCCGCTGCTGGGCGATGTCACCGGCGTGTCGCCCAAGGGCGTGACCTGGACCCTGCTGCTGATCGGCCTGGGGCTCACCGTGGGCAACATCATCGGCGGCAAACTGGCGGACAAGCGCCTGGCGGCCACCTTGATCGGCGTGTTCATCAGCATGGCGGTGGTTTCCACGGTGTTGAGCTGGACCAGCGTTGCGGTGATACCGACTGAAATCACCCTGTTCCTGTGGGCCACCGCCTCGTTCGCCGCCGTGCCGGCGCTGCAAATCAACGTGGTGACCTTCGGCAAGGCCGCGCCGAACCTGGTATCTACCCTCAATATCGGTGCCTTCAACATTGGCAACGCCCTTGGCGCCTGGGTCGGCGGCAGCGTGATTGCCCACGGCTTCGGCCTGACCAGCGTGCCCCTGGCCGCTGCAGCACTGGCGATTCTCGCGCTGCTGGTGACCCTTATCACTTTCCGTCAGGGCGGCAACGCCGACCTGGCCCCCGCGACCAACTGATCAACTTGAAAGAGAAGGTGTTTTTTCCATGACGACTATTTTCGATCCGATCACACTGGGCGACGTGCAACTGTCGAACCGCATCATCATGGCGCCGCTGACCCGCTGCCGCGCAGACGCCGGGCGCGTGCCCAACGCGCTGATGGCCGAGTACTACGTGCAACGCGCGTCCGCGGGGCTGATCCTCAGCGAAGCCACTTCCGTGACGCCCATGGGCGTGGGCTACCCGGACACCCCCGGCATCTGGTCCAACGATCAGGTGCGCGGCTGGGCCAACATCACCAAGGCAGTGCATGGCGCGGGCGGCAAGATCTTCCTGCAGTTGTGGCACGTTGGCCGCATCTCCCACGAGTCCTACCTGAACGGGGAAACCCCGGTGGCTCCGAGTGCGGTCCAGGCTAAAGGCCACGTCAGCCTGGTTCGCCCATTGGCCGACTACCCAACCCCGCGCGCCCTGGAAACCGCTGAAATCGCCGACATCGTCGACGCTTATCGCACCGGCGCCGAGAACGCCAAGGCCGCCGGTTTCGACGGCGTGGAAATCCACGGCGCCAACGGCTACCTGCTTGACCAGTTCCTGCAGAGCAGCACCAACCAGCGCACCGACCAGTACGGTGGTTCCCTGGAAAACCGTGCGCGCCTGTTGCTGGAAGTCACCGACGCCGCCATCGAAGTCTGGGGCGCCGGCCGCGTGGGCGTGCACCTGGCACCGCGTGCTGACGCGCATGACATGGGCGACGACAACCTCGCCGAGACCTTCACCTACGTCGCCAGCGAACTGGGCAAGCGCGGCATCGCCTTCATCTGCTCCCGCGAAAAAGAAGGTGCGGATAGCCTCGGCCCACAGCTGAAAAAAGCCTTCGGCGGCGTATACATCGCCAACGAACGTTTCACCAAAGACAGCGCCAACGCCTGGCTGGCGGCGGGCAAGGCGGATGCAGTGGCCTTTGGTATTCCTTTTATCGCCAACCCGGACCTGCCGGCGCGACTGAAGGCCGATGCGCCGTTGAACGAGCCGCACCCTGAAACTTTCTATGGCAAAGGCCCGGTGGGTTACATCGACTACCCGACGCTGCCGATCTAACCTAACCCGCAAACCCAATGCTGTAGGAGCGAGCTTGCTCGCGAGAAACTAACAGGCGCCGCGTTCACTCAGGAAGCACGCGTTATCGTTGAAGTTTTTCGCGAGCAAGCTCGCTCCTACAGTGTCAGGAGCAAGTCCCCTCCCACATTTGTGCCTGTCTGTAGCCCCCCTGGAAACATCGCTTCACAGAACGGCAACAATATCGCTACAAAATACTTAGCCGGCTACCTATCAACCGCCCGCCAGGCCGTATATAAAGTCACCCCACAAATCAGCCAGAAGGACGATTGACCGTCCTTAGGCTTTACTGTTGACACAACGGGTTGCAATTACGCATTTTGTTTCAATTGCGCAGGCTGGGGCTCAGGCGCAGCATGTCCAGCCCTATATCAGCCCAGCGCTCGGCGTCCTGGTGCAGTTCAAAGCTATCGGGGACCAGCAGCCACTGGCCGATCAAACCGTGGATGAAGGCATGTATGCAGACAGCCCCACGGGTGGTGTCGAGATTTTCAGGCAGTTGCCCGCGATGAACCGCGTTACGCAACGTCAGGCTGATACGCAGGTTGCATTCCAGGCTGTGGGTCTGGCGTTGGCGGCGCATGTCACACATTTCATCGGTGAACTCGCACTTATGAAACAGAATCTCGTTGATGCGCCGGGTTTTCGGGTCCAGGGCCACTTCATGGTAGAGATGAATCAGCAGCTTGCGCATACAGCCCAGCGGGTCGACTTCATCCTCGCTTTCACTCGCCCGGGCCAATTCGTCCAAGGGTTCGTGCAGCGTATCGAGCAAGGCCTGGAGCAAATCGGACTTATTGCTGAAATGCCAATAGATTGCCCCACGCGTCACGCCCGCCAACGCGGCGATGTCCGCCAGGGTGGTACGCGCTACGCCACGCTCATAAAAGGCTTGCTCGGCGGCTTGGAGAATCTGGCTGCGCGTTTCCTGAGCTTCCTCTTTGGTGCGACGAACCATGGCAGTAAAACCTCAATCGGGACACTGTGGACGGTACTTGACCGTCATCTGAATAATTGTGGGACGACGCCGTCATGGGCGCCGAACGTACTAGAATCGAGGCTTGCGGCGGTGCTTTGTCAACATTGCGCGAAGCCTGTCAAGAGTTTACAAACAACCATGAACGTAAGTATATTGCGTAGCAAGCTACTTATCCACTCACGGCTTGTTTTTTACCCTTCCACACTTCTTGTGCGCACTCTGCGCGCCTGACCCGAGGATCTTCATGCAACTTAAGCCAGCTGTTACCGCTCTGGTCACTGCCGTCGCCCTGGCATCGCTGCTCAGCGGATGTAAAAAGGAAGAAGCGGCACCGCCCGCTCAAACCCCTCAGGTCGGCGTGGTCACCATTCAACCGCAAGCCTATACCCTGACCACCGAGCTGCCAGGCCGCACCACGGCCTTTCGCATTGCGGAAGTCCGGCCGCAGGTCAACGGCATCATTCTCAAGCGCCTGTTCAAGGAAGGCGCCGACGTGAAGGAAGGGCAACAGCTCTACCAGATCGACCCGTCGGTGTATGAAGCCACGCTCAAAAGCGCACAGGCGAGCCTGACCCAGACCAAGTCCATCACCGATCGCTACAAGCAATTGGTCGAGGAGCAAGCCGTCAGCCGTCAGGAATACGACACCGCCGTTGCCAACCGCATGACTGCCGAGGCAAACGTTCAAACTGCCCAGATCAACGTGCGCTACACCAAGGTGTACGCGCCGATCTCCGGGCGTATTGGCCGTTCTTCGGTCACCGAAGGCGCACTGGTCAGCAATGGCCAGGCCGACGCCATGGCGGTGATCCAGCAACTGGACCCGATCTACGTCGACGTCACGCAATCTTCGGCTGAAATGCTCAAGCTGCGTCGCGACCTGGCCAGCGGCCAACTGGAAAAAGCCGGCGACAACGCTGCCAAGGTCAAGCTGACCCTGGAAGACGGCACGGCCTACGCCCAGGACGGCAAGCTGGAGTTCTCCGAAGTGTCGGTCGACCAGACCACCGGTTCCGTGACCCTGCGCGCCGTGTTCCCCAACCCTGACCACGTGCTGCTGCCGGGCATGTTCGTACACGCCCAGTTGCTGGCCGGTGTGAACAGCAAGGCCATCCTGGCTCCGCAACAAGGCGTGACCCGTGACCTGCGTGGCATTCCGACAGCGCTGATCGTGAACAAGGACAACAAGGTCGAGCAACGCGAACTGGTTGCCAACCGTACCGCCGGTGCCTACTGGCTGGTGGAAAAAGGCCTCAATGCCGGTGATCGCGTCATCACCGAAGGCTTGCAGTACGTCAAGCCAGGCGCCGAGGTGAAGGTCACGGAAGCCTCCAACGCTAAACCCGCCGGTACTGCCGCAGCGCCTGCTGCCGCTGCTGGTCAAGGGGAGTAATCCATGTCGAAATTTTTTATCGACCGTCCCATTTTCGCCTGGGTAATTGCCCTGGTGATCATGCTGGTCGGGGCACTCTCGATCCTGAAGTTGCCCATCAACCAATACCCGGCCATTGCGCCAACGGCCATTGATATCCAGGTGACCTACCCAGGCGCGTCCGCACAAACCGTGCAGGACACCGTGGTGCAGGTCATCGAGCAACAGCTCAACGGTATCGACAACCTGCGTTATGTCTCTTCGGACAGTAACTCCGACGGCAGCATGACCATCACCGTGACGTTCAACCAGGGTACCAACCCGGATATCGCTCAGGTCCAGGTACAGAACAAGCTGAACCTGGCCACCCCACTGCTGCCGCAAGAAGTGCAGCAACAGGGTATCCGCGTGACCAAGTCGGTGAAGAACTTCCTGATGGTGATCGGTCTGGTGTCGGAAGACGGCAGCATGACCAAGGACGACCTCTCCAACTACATCGTGTCCAACATCCAGGACCCGATCTCGCGTACCGCGGGGGTGGGTGACTTCCAGGTGTTCGGTTCGCAGTACGCCATGCGTATCTGGCTCGACCCGGCCAAACTGAACAATTACCAGCTCACGCCAGTGGACGTCAGCAATGCCATCAAGGCCCAGAACGTGCAGGTGGCCACCGGCCAACTGGGCGGCCTGCCAGCCCTGCCAGGCACCCAGCTGAACGCCACGATCATCGGCAAGACGCGCCTGCAAAGCACCGAGGAATTCGCCAAGATTCTGATGAAGGTGAACACCGACGGCTCCCAGGTTCGCCTGGGTGACGTCGCGCGCATCGAACTGGGCGGCCAGAACTACAGCATCAGTGCACAGTTCAACGGCAAGCCGGCTTCGGGTATGGCGATCAAGCTGGCGGCCGGTGCCAACGCACTGGACACCGGCAAGGCCATCCGCGAAACAGTGAAGTCCCTGGAGCCGTTCTTCCCGCCTGGCATGAAGGCGGTGGTGCCGTATGACACCACCCCGGTCGTGACCGAATCGATCTCCGGTGTGGTTCACACCCTGGTCGAAGCAATCGTGCTGGTGTTCCTGGTGATGTTCCTGTTCCTGCAGAACTTCCGTGCCACCATCATCACTACCATGACCGTACCGGTGGTATTGCTGGGTACCTTCGGGATCCTGGCGGCGTGCGGCTTCACCATCAACACCTTGACCATGTTCGGCATGATCCTGGCCATCGGCTTGCTGGTGGACGATGCCATCGTCGTGGTGGAAAACGTCGAACGGGTAATGGCCGAGGAGCACCTGTCGCCCAAGGAAGCAACGATCAAGTCCATGGGCCAGATCCAGGGTGCCCTGGTGGGTATTGCCCTGGTACTGTCGGCGGTACTGCTGCCGATGGCGTTCTTCGGTGGTTCCACCGGTGTGATCTACCGGCAGTTCTCCATCACCATCGTTTCGGCGATGGCGTTGTCGGTGCTGGTTGCCCTGATCTTCACCCCGGCTTTGTGCGCCACCATGCTCAAGCCGATTGATCCGGAAAAACACGGCCAGCCCAAGCGCGGCTTCTTCGGCTGGTTCAACCGCACCTTCGACCGTGGCGTACTCAAGTACGAGCGCGGCGTGGGCGGCATGATCAAGCACAAGATCCCGGCATTCCTGGTGTATGCGCTGATCCTGGCCGGCATGATCTGGATGTTCACCCGTATTCCAAGCGCGTTCCTGCCTGAGGAAGACCAGGGTGTGATCTTCGCCCAGGTGCAGACACCGGTCGGTGCTTCGGCTGAGCGCACGCAGAAAGTCGTCGACGACATGCGCGCCTTCCTGCTGAACGACAAGGAAGGCGAGCCAGGCGAAGGCAAGGCGGTGAAGTCGGTGTTTACCGTGAACGGCTTCAACTTCGCCGGTCGTGGCCAGAGCTCCGGGCTTGCGTTCGTGATGCTCAAGCCGTGGGATGAGCGTGATTCGAGCCAGTCGGTGTTCGAAGTGGCCAAGCGTGCCCAGGGTTACTTCTTCGGGGCCTTCAAGGACGCCATGGTTTTCGCCATCGTGCCGCCTTCGGTGCTGGAGTTGGGTAACGCCACGGGGTTCGACGTGTTCCTGCAAGACCAGGGTGGCGTCGGCCACGACAAGCTGATGGCTGCACGTAACCAGTTCCTGGGTGCGGCGGCACAAAGCAAGGTGCTGGCCGGCGTGCGTCCTAACGGCGTGAACGACGAGCCGCAGTACGAGCTGACCGTTGACGACGAGAAAGCCAGTGCCCAAGGCATCAGCCTGGCGGATATCCAGCAGACCCTGGCCATTGCCTTGGGTGGTAGCTATATCAACGACTTCATCGACCGTGGTCGCGTGAAGAAGGTGTATGTACAAGGCGACGCCGCCAGCCGGATGTCGCCCGAAGACCTGGACAAATGGTACGTGCGCAGCAACGACGGGAAAATGGTGCCGCTGTCCGCCATCTCGTCGGGCAAGTGGATCTACGGTTCGCCCAAGCTTTCGCGATACAACGGTGTAGCGGCGATGGAAATCCTCGGTACCCCGGCACCGGGCTACAGTACCGGTGATGCGATGGCCGAAGTCGAACGCATTGCCAAAGAACTGCCGGCCGGTATCGGTTATGCCTGGACAGGCCTGTCGTACGAAGAACGCCTTTCCGGTTCCCAGGCGCCAGCGCTGTACGCACTGTCGCTGCTGGTTGTGTTCCTGTGCCTGGCAGCACTGTACGAAAGCTGGTCGATCCCGATCGCGGTGATTCTGGTTGTACCTCTGGGTGTGATCGGTGCACTGATCGCCACCAGCATGCGCGGTTTGTCCAACGACGTGTTCTTCCAGGTGGGCCTGTTGGTGACGGTGGGCCTGGCGGCGAAAAACGCCATCCTCATCGTGGAATTCGCCAAGGAACTGCATGAGCAAGGCAAAGGCATCGTCGAGGCGGCTATCGAAGCATCCCGCATGCGTCTTCGCCCGATCATCATGACCTCGTTGGCGTTCATGCTCGGCGTATTGCCGCTGGCAATCTCCACCGGCGCCGGTTCAGGCAGCCAGCACGCAATCGGTACCGGCGTTATCGGCGGTATGATCACGGCCACTGTGCTGGCGATCTTCTGGGTGCCACTGTTCTACGCAACCGTGTCCGCCGCTGGCGAACGCAAAAAGAAAGACACTACTGAAACTCCTAAAGAGGCTGGCCAATGAGCAAGTCGCTACTTTCCCTAGCCGTCACCGCATTCGTGCTCAGTGGCTGCTCGCTGATACCTGACTATCAGCGTCCCGAAGCGCCGGTGGCCGCGCAGTTCCCGCAGGGGCCGGCGTATTCGTCGGCCCAGGCGCCGAGCCAGGCCGCTGCCGAGCAAGGCTGGAAGCAGTTTTTCCATGACCCTGCCCTGCAGCAATTGATCCAGACCGCGTTGGTGAACAACCGTGACCTGCGTGTCGCGGCGCTGAACATCGACGCCTATGCAGCGCAATACCAGATCCAGCGTGCCGACCTGTTCCCGGCGGTATCGGCCACCGGTAACGGCAGCCGTTCGCGCACCCCGGCCAAGCTGTCGCAGACCGGCGAATCGACCATCGCCAGCCAGTACTCGGCGGGCCTTGGCATCAGTTCGTATGAGCTGGACCTGTTCGGCCGCGTGCGCAGCCTCAGTGAAGAAGCGCTGCAGAAGTACTTCGCCACTGAAGAAGCGCGCCGCAGCACCCAAATCAGCCTGGTGGCCAGCGTGGCGAATGCCTACCTGACCTGGCAGGCCGACAAGGAGCTGCTCAAGCTGACCCAGGACACCCTGGCCGCGTTCGAGCAAAGCTACAAGCTCACCTCGCGCAGCAATGAAGTCGGCGTGGCCTCGGCCCTCGACCTCAGCCAGGCACGCACCTCGGTGGAAAACGCCCGTGTGCAACTGGCGCGTTACACCCGCCAGGTGGCCCAGGACGAAAACAGCCTGACCCTGCTGCTGGGCACCGGCCTGCCGGCCAATATCGCCAGCAAACCGCTGTCCGATGACCTGCTCAGCGAAGTGCCGGCCGGGTTGCCATCGGACCTGCTGCAACGTCGTCCCGACATTGTGCAGGCCGAGTACAACCTCAAGGCCGCCAACGCCAACATCGGCGCGGCCCGTGCGGCGTTCTTCCCGAGCATCAGCCTGACCGCCAGCGCCGGCACTGCCAGCCCTACCCTGGGTGGCCTGTTCAAAGGCGGTTCGGGGACCTGGGCGTTTGCCCCGCAGATCAACATCCCGATCTTCAACGCCGGTAGCCTGCGCGCAAGCCTGGACTACTCGAAGATCCAGAAAGAGATCAACGTGGCCAACTACGAGAAGGCCATCCAGACCGGCTTCCAGGAAGTCTCCGACGGCCTGGCCGCGCGTGCGACCTACAAACAGCAACTGGATGCCCAACGCGGCTTCGTCGAGGCGAACCAGGATTACTACCGCCTGGCCGAGCGTCGCTACCGCATTGGTGTCGACAGCAACCTGACCTTCCTCGACGCCCAGCGCCAACTGTTCAGTGCCCAGCAATCGCTGATCACCGATCGCCTGGCGCAGCTCACCAGCGAGGTCAACCTGTACAAGGCCCTCGGCGGTGGCTGGAACGAGCAGACTGCGAAGAACGAGCCATTGAAAGAAGAAGCACCGCCGTTGAAGTTGTTCTGATAGCGCGGGTGTGAAAAACCGCTTCCCTCACCGGAAGCGGTTTTTTTATGCCTGCATTGTTGCCCGTACAACTTACGTTCGATCATCGCCCACAACCCGCCTTCCCCCACTTTCATCGCCCCCGCACCGCCGCGCACCATGGCCGCCACCTGCATAAACCCAATAACAACAGGTCCACACCATGAGCACTTTCCAACCGCGCCAGCTGTTGCTGGCGGCTGCTGTCGCCAGTTCTGCCCTGCCCGTTCTCGCCCAGGATCACGGCTTTCTCGAAGACGCCAGCGCCAACCTCAACCTGCGTAATTTCTTCTTCAACCGCAACTACACCAATCCTACGAAGGCTCAGGGTGGCGCGCAGGAGTGGACGCAAAGTTTCATTCTCGACGCCAAGTCCGGGTTCACCCAAGGCACAGTCGGTTTTGGTGTGGATGTGCTGGGCTTGTACTCGCTCAAGCTTGATGGCGGGCGTGGCACGGGCGGCACGCAGTTGCTGCCGCTGGACCATGACGGTCGGCCAGCCGATGAATTTGGTCGGCTGGGCGTGGCATTCAAGGCGCGCTTTTCCAAGACCGAGTTGAAGGTGGGCGAATGGATGCCGGTGCTGCCGATCCTGCGTTCCGACGATGGCCGCTCCCTGCCACAGACCCTGCGTGGTGGGCAGATCACCTCGAAGGAAATCGACGGCCTGACCCTCTATGGCGGCCAATTCCGCGCCAACAGCCCGCGGGACGACGGCAGCATGAGCGACATGTCGATGTTCGGCAAAACCGCCTTCACCTCCGACCGTTTCAATTTCCAGGGCGCCGAATACGCGTTCAACGACAAACGCACCCAAGTCGGCGTGTGGAATGCCCAGCTCAAGGACATCTACAGCCAGCAGTTCGTCAATCTGATCCACAGCCAGCCTGTGGGCGACTGGACCCTGGGCGCCAACCTGGGCTTCTTCTACGGCAAGGACGACGGCAGCGCCCGTGCCGGGGACCTGGACAACAAAACCTGGTCTGGTTTGTTCTCGGCCAGGTACGGCGGCAACACCTTCTACGTCGGCCTGCAAAAACTCACCGGCGACAGTGCCTGGATGCGCGTCAACGGCACCAGCGGCGGCACCCTGGCCAACGACAGCTACAACTCCAGCTATGACAACGCACAGGAAAAATCCTGGCAGGTTCGCCACGACTACAACTTCGCCGCCCTCGGTGTACCGGGCCTGACCCTGATGAACCGCTATATCAGCGGCAGCAACGTGCACACCGGCACCATCACCGACGGCAAGGAGTGGGGCCGCGAGACCGAAGTAGGCTATACGGTGCAAAGCGGCACGCTGAAAAACCTCAACGTGCGCTGGCGCAATTCGAGCATGCGCAGGGACTACAGCAACAACGAGTTCGATGAGAACCGGTTGATCGTCAGCTATCCGATCAGTCTGCTGTAAACCGGCATAGCACTTACTGTATGGTGCGCGCCTGCCGCTGCTGATCCCCCCAGCAGCGGCCTTTACTCGGGCCCTGCACGGCATGAAATCCTTCGCTACAGCAATCGCACTGTTTGCCCTGGCCTTGAGCCTGGGGGGCTGCATCAGCGCCCCCATCGCCCTGACGCCACAGACCGAACAGCGCCTGCTGGCCCAGGCGCCGATCCGCTTTTTGCTGACCTTCGATGACGGCCCAAGCGCCTCGGGCTACAACAATCCGAGCCGTTCGGTAGTGGCGGACCTGGCCAACAACCCGGTGCTGCCGGGAATCAAGGCGGTGTTCTTCCTGCAGACCGAAGCCGCTCGCTCCGGCGGCAGTGCCCGGGGGCGCAAGACCATGGAACGCGAATTCGCCGCCGGCCATGTCCTGGCCTTTCACACCGCCACGGCGTTTCACACCAATCATCGCTGGCTGAACGACGCCACCCTGGAACACACCCTTACCGAAGGGGCCGCAGACATTGCCGCCATCACGGGCGCGCCCCCCGTGCTGGTACGCCCACCCTTCTGGAACTACGACAAGCGCACCTTCGCCGCCTACCAACGCCACGGCATGCACGTTCTGCTGACGGACCTGAGTGCCAATGACGGCAAGATCTGGGGCTTCAACGCCAGCCCGCGTCGGCGGGCCAACCTGTATCGGCAACTGTCGGTGGTGCGCGAACGCATCGCCTTGGGTGAGCTGCCAACGGTGGAGGGGGTGATCCCGGTGGTGGTGACCTTCCATGACATCAATCGCTACACCGCGCGGCATATGCAGGAGTATTTGCAGATCCTGATGGACAGCGCGCGGGTCAACGGTTTGAAGACCGCTGCCGAGCCGTTCTACACCGACACGGCCCAGGTTGAGCGCGCGGCGATTGCGCGAACCGTGAAAAATGTGGACGACCCAGTGCATTTGCCTGGGATTTGGAATCTGGTGTGGGACGCAGACTCTCATTAACCTCGTCGCAACAACGGATAACATCTGCTGCCGTCCCCGCCCACCTGCTGTCGGGAACCTCAATTCCAGCACCACCACTCAGGGTCAACACACAATGAGATGACCCACATGAATACGTCTTCGCTTTCTGGCGCATACGCCGTCAATCCACAACCCATGGCGCCCGTGGAGGCACCTTCCAGCACAACCTCACCGCGACCACCCATCCAGATCAACGCTAAATCTGCCGGGTATGTAGGACCGGACAGGACAGTGGATTTCCTGTACTTTTCCAGCCATTCCAGGCTCACACCTGATCAGGACCCACTAGACACAACCCAAAAAAAATACATCAACACTGATGTGTTGCGTCATGACGCGAACGTAAAGATCTATCAGGAGATAACCTACTTAAGCAAAAACGGCGAGCCGATAGGGGCTGCTGGTAATGAATGTGTAATCGAGACAACTGACCGTGCCGATAAGGTCATTATCAAAAAAGGCCCGGACGACAGTCTGGTCGCCACCATCAATAACATACCGTATCAACTGAGTCTTGCTCGCTCCTCTGACGGAACTGAAATCCAGCCCCTGCGCATAAAAACCAAAGGCGGCGATGACTGCGTTGTGATCCACCCAGACGTTAATAACGACATTCGCATTGAACTGGGCGAGGGCAATGATTATGCCCGTGCTGGCTCGGGTAATACGCGTCTATACGGAGGCGCAGGGAACGACTGGCTAAAACTGGGCAGCGGCGTCGGCATCGCATTTGGTGATGATGGCGACGATTTACTCATCGCAGGCTCCGGCAGTGGCATTCTCAAGGGAAACAACGGTAATGACCGCATGCAGTCAGGAGAGGGTTCTGCTGATCGCCATATCTACATGGACGGTGGTGACGGTCACGACTTTATGATTAGCACCAGCAATGACTCCCCAAACCCGATAGTCATGCATGGAGGCAAAGGTGAAAACCTGATAGTCACGCAGGGCCCTGCCACGATTTATACCGGGCGCGACAAAAATATTGTCAGGTCCAATAGCGATGACACCGTCATTTATGCCAAGCCTTCGGACGAGATTCACCGCACGCCAGGTTCCACGCTCATTCACACGCAATACCGCGAAGCAGGAAAAAGTGGCTATGTCGTTGAAGGCTCTCCCGAGTTCATACAATACGTAGAGGACGACATGGAACTGCTGAGAATGTCCCTGCCAGGCAAAAAAATGTTAAGCACTGCCGATAACTCGGCCCAGCGCAATGACTCTCCGGTGCGCATCACTGAAACGGCTGATGATAACGGCTTTTACATTTTTAATAACGCAGCGGTGCGCAACCACCTGGCTACAGGTAAATCCCTGGAGACCCTTGAACCAGCAGCCCAGGGCTACATTGCTCACAATCAACGTGGCGCCTTCGCGACGGGCGCACAATTACAATACAACCCCTCCTTCGTGCCTAATGACGAAACTGCTCCGGTCAACGTCCTATTCCATGAAATGGCCCACGCCTACAATGGGGCCACGGGTACCTTCCTCGAAGGTCAAACAGTCATAGACGAGAATCCTGAGGGCGAGCCCAACGACGAACGTCAAGCAGTAGGCTTGCCTACAGATGCATTATCGTTCGATTTTGACGATCATCGTGCAACCGAGCCCACGACAAGCAACCCCCCTGCATTTACTGAAAATGCACTGAAGGAAGAAATGCGCCGCCCACTACGTACGGAATACATCTAGACCGCGCCCCGCGACTCAACTCCCAACTCATCCCACACTGACTCAGCCAAGTGAAACGTCGCATTCGCCGCCGGGATCCCACAGTAAATCGCACTCTGCATCAGCACTTCCTTGATCTCGGCGCGGGTCACGCCGTTGCTGGCGGCGGCACGCAGGTGCAGTTTCAGTTCTTCACTGCGGTTCATGCCGATCAGCATCGCGATGGTGATCAGGCTGCGGGTATGCCGAGGCAGGCCGGGGCGGGTCCAGATGTCACCCCAGGCATGGCGGGTGATCATTTCCTGGAACTCGCTGTTGAACTCGGTCAGGGCATTGAGGCTGCGGTCGACATGGGCATCGCCCAGTACTTCGCGGCGCACCTGCAGGCCTTCGGCATAACGTTGTTTCTCGTCCACAAATAGCTCCTCAGAGGGCCAGCAGAAATTCGATCACCCGGTCGCTGAACGCAGCACCGGCCTGAACGTTGGACAGGTGCGCCGCATAGAACTCGGCATACTCGGCACCCTGCACATGGCTCTGGATAAAGTGGCCGCCGGCTGGCGGCGTCACCGCGTCTTCGGTGCCGGCAATCACCAGGGTCGGCACCTTGATCGAGGACAATTGCTCACGAAAATCCGCATCGCGCACGGCGCCGCAGTTGGCGGCATACCCCTCGGGTGACGTGGCCGCGAGCATGTCGGTGATCTGCTTGGCCTGATGCGGGTTGGCAGCGGCGAAATCCGCGGTGAACCAGCGCGCAATCGACGCATCGCGCAGCGCCACCATCGCGGCTGCGCCATCACGCAGGACCATTTCGATACGCGGGTTCCACACCTCGGGCGTGCCGATCTTGGCCGCGGTATTACACACCACCAGGCGTTGCAGGCGCTCGCCGGCATGAATGCCCAGCCATTGGCCGATCAAGCCACCCATGGACAGTCCGCAAAAATGCGCCTTCTGGATATCCAGCGCATCCAGCAGCGCGATCACGTCTCGGCCCAGTTGCTCGATGCTGTAAGGCCCCGCGGTCACCAGGGATTGGCCGTGGCCACGGGTGTCGAATCGCAGCACACGAAAATGCTCGGTAAAAGCCGGTATCTGGATGTCCCACATATGCAGGTCGGTACCCAAGGAATTGGACAGCACCAATACCGGTGCGTCGGCGGGCCCCTCGAGTTGGTAATGCAGTTCGCCCTCGGCGAGTTGTACAAAAGCCACAGCGTTCTCCTCAGGCAGTCAAAGCAAAATGTTCGGTCACCGCACGCGTGACCCAGGTAGACGCCTGGCCTAGGTAGTGGGCAGGGTCGAGCAGGCGATCCAGTTCAGCCGCCGACAGCTCGGCGGTGACGTGCGGCTCATCCGCCAGTACCGCGCGCAAATGGCGCTGCTCGGCGACCGCACGTTTGCAGCACTGTTCCAGCAGATGGTGCGCGGTGTCACGGCCCAAGCGTTGGGCGAGCACGATACTCACCGCTTCGGCCAGTACCAGGCCTTGGGTCAGGTCGAGGTTCTGTGCCATGCGTTCGGCATTCACCTCCAGCCCTTCACTGACCAGAATTGCCTGATGCAAGGCACCGGATACCAGGCGGCAAATTTCCGGCAAGGTTTCCCATTCGGCGTGCCACAAGCCCAGGCTGCGTTCGTGCTCCTGGGGCATGGCGCTGAACATTGTCGCCACCAGGCCGGGTACGCGGGTGGCTGCGCTGATCAGCACCGCGGCGCCCACCGGGTTACGCTTGTGCGGCATGGTGGACGAACCGCCCTTGCCCGGCGCCGAAGGCTCGAACACCTCCGCCGCTTCGGTCTGCATCAACAGGCTGATATCGCGGCCCAACTTGCCGAGGCTACCGGCGATCAGACCGAGCAGGCAGGCAAACTCCACCAGGCGGTCACGCTGGGTGTGCCAGGGTTGCTCCGGCAAGCCCAGTTGCAACTCGGCGGCCAAGGCCTCGGCCACAGGCATGGCGTGTTCGCCGAGCGCGGCCAAGGTGCCCGAGGCGCCGCCAAATTGCAGCACCAGCAGGCGCGGCTTCAACTCGGCCAGACGCTGGCGACTGCGCGTCACCGCGCCCAGCCAACCGGCGATTTTCATCCCCAGGGTGACCGGCGTCGCGTGCTGCAACCAGGTGCGCCCGGCCAACGGCACGGTGGCGTAACGCTGGGCCTGGGCGGCCAACACCTCCCCCAGGCGAGCCAGGTCGGCCTCGATCAATTCCACCCCACGGCGCAGTTGCAGCACCAGGCCGGTGTCCATCACATCCTGACTGGTTGCGCCCAGGTGCACATAACGCTCGGCGTCAGCGTCCTCACTGGCGATCAACTTGCCCAACGCCTTCACCAAAGGAATCGCTGAGTTGCCCGCCGTGGCAATTGCGCTGCCAAGGGCATCCACGTCATACAGCGACGCCAGGCACGCCTGGGCAATCGGTGCGACGGCGGCCTGGGGAATCAACCCTACGCGGGCCTGCGCCCGGGCCAGTGCGGCTTCGAAATCCAGCATGCCCTGCAAGCGCCCCTGGTCACAGAACACCTCGGCCATGCTGTCAGCAGTGAAATAAGCGTCGAACAGTTGATTGCTCGTGCGCAACGTCATAACTCATCCCTTACAGATCGTGATGCAGGTACGCCGCCTGTTTCGGCAGGCGCAAGCTGAACAGGAAGGCCACCGCCATCATCGCGGTGACGTACCAATAAAAGGTGTTTTCCATGCCGATGGATTTGAGGCTCAGCGCAACCACTTCTGCCGAACCGCCAAACACCGCGTTAGCCACCGCATAGGCCAGGCCTACGCCCAAGGCACGCACCTGCGGCGGAAACATCTCCGCTTTGACCAGGCCGCTGATGGAGGTGTAGAAGCTGACAATCGCCAAGGCCAGGGTGATCAGCACAAATGCCAAAAACGGGCTGGTCACGGTTTTCAAGGTCAACAGGATCGGCACAGTGAACAGCGTGCCAAGGCCGGCAAACCAGAGCATCGAATTACGCCGGCCGATCTTGTCGGCCAACATGCCGAACAACGGCTGCATGCACATGTACAGGAACAGCGCGCCGGTCATGATGTAGCTCGACGTCTTGGCGTGCATGCCGACGGTGTTCACCAGGTACTTCTGCATGTAGGTGGTGAAGGTATAGAAAATCAGCGAGCCGCCGGCGGTGTAGCCCAGCACCGTAATGAAAGCTTTGCCGTGGTCGCGAAACAGCGCGACGATACTGCCGGCGTCCTTGTCTTCACGCATTTCCTTGCTGGTGGTTTCTTTCAGGGTGCGACGCAGCAGCAGGGAGATCACGGCGGCTATGGCGCCGATCACAAACGGGATGCGCCAGCCCCAGGCACGCAGTTCTTCTTCGGTGAGGATCTGTTGCAGGATCACCACCACCAGCACCGCCAGCAACTGGCCGCCGATCAGGGTCACGTACTGGAACGAAGCAAAGAAGCCACGCTGGCCCTTGAGCGCGACTTCACTCATGTAGGTGGCCGTGGTGCCGTATTCGCCGCCCACCGACAAGCCCTGGAACAGTCGTGCCACCAACAGCAGCGCCGGGGCCCAGGCACCGATGTCGTTATAAGTGGGCAGGAAGGCGATGACCAGAGAGCCGCCGCACATCATCAGCACCGAGATCATCATCGAGTTCTTGCGCCCGTGCTTGTCGGCCACCCGGCCAAACAACCAACCACCGATCGGTCGCATCAGGAACCCGGCGGCAAACACACCGGCGGTGTTGAGCAACTGCACCGTGGGGTCATCCGAGGGGAAAAACGCCGGGGCAAAATAAATCGCGCAGAAGGCATAGACGTAGAAGTCGAACCATTCGACCAGGTTGCCGGAGGACGCACCGACAATCGCAAAGATCCGTTTGCTGCGTTCTTCTCCGGTGTAGTGGCTGGTTTTTGTTGTCATGTTTTTTTACTCAGTGGGAACGGTTATAGCCTAGACATACTTTGCAACAACCCTGTTCCGCAAGCAGACTTTTGGATAGGTGGAGCCTGGATGATCGTTCCCACGCTCTGCGTGGGAATGCCGCATGGGACGCTCCGCGTCCTGCCGTTCGCGGGTGACGCGCAGCGTCACGGGATGCATTACCACGCAGAGCGTGGGAACGATCGTCAACAGCCAACTCAATAGTCGAAGAACACCGTTTCCTTATCTGTGCCCTGCAAAATCACATTCCACTGATATACCCCTGCCGCATCCGCCTGGGCAATCAAGGTGCCACGACGTTCTGCCGGCACACACGCCAGCAACGGGTCATCGCCGTTCAAGGCCTCACCGTCAAAATAAATCCGCGTCAGCAAGTGCTTCACCAACCCACGGGCAAACACCAGCACCACCAAATGCGGCGCCTGAGTGGTGCCCTTGAGCCCCGGCACACTGCCCGGCTTGATGGTGGTAAAACGAAAACGCCCTTCGGCATCCACCGGCACGCGGCCGAAGCCTTCGAAGTTCGGGTCGAGCGCTTTGTCCTGCTCGTCTTCGGGGTGAGCATATTTGCCGACGGCGTTGGCCTGCCAGACTTCCAGCATGGCGTCGTTGACGACATCACCATTGCCGTCCACCACTTGCCCGCTGATCGTCACGCGTTCGCCAAGGGTGGCGGTGACGGTCAGGTCTTCACGGTTCAGCCAGGTCAGGCCAATGTGGTAATACGGCCCGACGGTGTGGGACGTGGTCGCGTTGAGTGTCATCTCATTTCTCCATCGGCGTGGCGTCGCGGCCGCGCAGGACGATGTCCCAGCGGTAGCCGAGGGCATAGGAAGGAATGGTTTTTTCCAGGTCGAAGCTAGCGATCAAGCGTTGCTTGGCGCTGGTATCCGGCACGCAGTTGTAGATCGGGTCGTACTCCAGCAACGGGTCACCCGGGAAATACATTTGCGTCACCAGGCGCGTCAGCACGCTGGGGCCAAACAGCGAAAAGTGGATATGCGCCGGGCGCCAGGCGTTGTGGTGGTTGCCCCACGGGTAGGCGCCGGGCTTGATGGTCTGGAACTGGTACCAGCCATCGGCGTCGGTGACGGTGCGCCCGGTGCCGGTGAAGTTCGGGTCCAGGGGTGCATCGTGCAGGTCGCGCTTGTGGTTGTAGCGGCCGGCGGCATTGGCCTGCCAGATCTCCACGAGGATGCCCGGCACTGGCAGGCCGTTTTCGTCCAGCACACGGCCATGAATAATGATGCGCTCGCCTTGCGGCTCGCCCTCGTGCTGGGCCGTCAGGTCGTTGTCCTTCTCATTGATACGTTCGGCGCCGATGGTCGGGCCGGTGATTTCCGACAAGGAATGGGGCAGGAACACCAAAGGCTGGGACGGCGAACGCAGGTTCGTCGACTGGTAGGCCGGGTGCAGGTAATCAGGTTGAGTGCCCGCTTGCGGGCGCCGGTAACCGGGCTTGTCACTCATGGAGCAATCCTCTTTTATTGATCAGACGCGTTCAATCGCCAGGGCCAAGCCTTGGCCGACGCCCACGCACATGGTCGCCAGGCCTTTGCTGCCGCCGGTTTTTTCCAATTGGTGCAGGGCCGTCAGTACCAACCGCGCACCACTCATCCCCAAGGGATGGCCGAGGGCAATGGCGCCGCCGTTGGGGTTGACCTGGGGCGCATCGTCCGCAATACCCAGCTCGCGCAGCACCGCCAGGCCTTGGCTGGCGAAGGCTTCGTTGAGTTCGATCACATCAAAGTCGGTGACCGCCAACCCAAGGCGCTCCACCAGTTTGCGCACCGCCGGCACCGGGCCGATGCCCATCACGCGCGGGGCTACACCAGCACTGGCCATGCCCAGCACACGGGCGCGGGCGGTGAGGCCGTGTTGCTTGACGGCCTCGGCGCTGGCGAGGATCAGCGCGGCGGCGCCGTCGTTGACGCCCGAGGCATTGCCAGCAGTGACGGTCTTGTCCGCGCCGTTGACCGGCTTGAGCTTGGCCAGGGCTTCCAACGTGGTGTCCCGTGGGTGTTCATCGTGTTCCACCAGGATTTCGCCTTTTTTATGGGCAACCCGCACCGGAACGATTTCCTCGGCAAAGAACCCGGCGGCCTGGGCAGCGGCGGTGCGTTGCTGGCTGCGCAGGGCGAAAGCGTCTTGGTCGGCGCGGGAAACCTGATAGTCATCGGCCACGTTATCGGCCGTCTGCGGCATGGCATCCACGCCGTACTGGGCCTTCATCAGCGGGTTGATAAAGCGCCAGCCAATGGTGGTGTCTTCCAACTTCATGTTGCGCGAGAACGCCGCGTCGGCCTTGCCCATCACAAACGGAGCGCGGGACATCGATTCGACGCCACCGGCAATCGCCAGCTCCATTTCACCACTGGCAATCGCACGAAAAGCGGTGCCGATGGCATCCATGCCCGAGGCGCACAGGCGGTTGAGGGTCACTCCAGGAATACTTTCCGGCAGCCCCGCCAGCAGCAACGCCATGCGTGCCACGTTGCGGTTATCTTCACCGGCCTGGTTGGCGCAGCCGAGGAAGACTTCGTCTACGGCGCTCCAGTCCACCGACGGGTTGCGCTCGATCAGCGCCTTGATCGGCAGCGCCGCCAGGTCGTCGGCACGCACCGTGGACAGGCCACCGCCGAAACGGCCGATAGGTGTGCGAATGGCATCACAGATAAAAACCTCGCGCATCAGGCTTCTCCCGGTGCTTGGCCGTGGGCAGCCGCGGTGCGCGCTTCGAGGTCACGCAGGGCGGTCAGTTCGGTCTCGGTGGGTTCAGCGGTGGTGCTCACCTGGTCGGCAAAGCGAATCGCCCAGCCGGTGGCGGCGACCACTTGCTCGCGGGTTACGCCCGGATGCAGCGCAGTGACCACGAACTCATGACTGCCCTCCTCCGGCTCCATGATGCATAGGTCGGTAATGATGCCTACCGGGCCGGCGCCGGGCAGGCCCAGACGCTTGCGTGAGTCGCCACCTTCGCCGTGCCCCACAGAGGTGATGAAATCGAGTTTGTCGACGAACGAACGGGACGATTGCTTAAGGATGATCAACACGCTCTTGGCCGAACCGGCGATTTCCGGCGCGCCACCGGCACCCGGCAAACGCACTTTGGGCTGGTGATAATCACCGACCACGGTGGTGTTGATATTGCCGAAACGGTCGACCTGGGCCGCGCCGAGAAAACCGACATCAATGCGCCCGCCCTGCAGCCAGTAGCGAAAGATCTCACCGGTGGGCACCACGGTGTCGGCGGTCTCCGCCAGCTCGCCATCACCGATGGACAGCGGCAACACACTGGGCTTGGCCCCAATCGGGCCCGACTCGTAGATCAGCACCACATCCGGCGAAGACGTCAGGCGCGCCAGGTTGGCCGCCTTGGATGGCAGGCCGATGCCAACGAAGCACACCGAGCCGTTCTTGAGGCGGCGTGCGGCGGCGACGGTCATCATTTCATTGGTGGAATAAGCCATTACTTAGCCTCCTGCACGGCGGCCAGCTTGGCCTGGAATTCACTGAAGTCGGCAGTGCCGTGGATGTATTCGTCGATCCAGGCGGTAAAGGTGCCACGGTCGCGGGCAATCGGGTCCCACGCCTGGTAGAAACGGTTATCCCGCTCGTTGTAGCCGTGCGCGTAGGACGGATGGGCACCACCGGGTACGTGACACACCGCTGTCAGCGCCCAGGTCGGCAGCACGCAGCTGTTCATCGGCGCATTCAGGTCGTCGACGATTTCCTCGACGGTGACGATGCAGCGCTTGGCCGCCAGGGCCGCTTCCTTCTGCACCCCGAGAATGCCCCAGAGCAGCACGTTGCCTTTGCGGTCGGCTTTCTGCGCATGAATCACGGTAATGTCCGGACGCACCGACGGCACCGCCGCCAGCACTTCGCCGGTGAAGGGGCAGGTGACGGTCTTGATCAGCGGGTTGACCTTGGGCAAGTCGGAACCGGCGTAGGCACGCAACACCGCGAACGGCAGGCCGGAGGCACCGGCAACGTAGGCATTGGCCAGGTCGGCGTGGCTGTGTTCTTCGATCTCCAGCGCTTGCGGCCATTGTTTCTCTACCGCGTCGCGCAGCCGATGCAGGGAACCCACGCCCGGGTTGCCGCCCCAGGAGAAAATCAACTTGCGCGCACAGCCGGCACCGATCAACTGGTCGTAGATCAGGTCAGGCGTCATGCGCACCAGCGTCAGGTCTTTCTTGCCCTGACGAATGATTTCATGGCCTGCGGCCGTAGGGATCAGGTGGGTGAAGCCTTCGAGGGCGACGGTATCGCCGTCGTTCACGAAGCGCTTGACCGCATCACGCAGGGTGAGGATTTCAGCCATGGGGTTGGGCTCCCGGTGTTGATCGAAAAAGGCGCTGAGGTGGCGCCGAAGTGCTTGAAGATTAAGCCGGGGAAATGGACCGAACAATCCGATAATCGACTGAGCGTTCGATTATCGAACCGATTGTTACTTAACTAACCATTGTAAGGAACAGGGTCAATGTGGGAGCTGGCTTGCCTNGTGGATTCAGCACCGCTATCGCAGGCAAGCCAGCTCCCACAGGGGTAGCGATTGGTTTCAGGTGGCATCGGCATGGCTGACCATGCCCTTGATCACCACCGCTGCCGTGGCCAATGCCGCCGGAATCACCAGTGCCGTAAGCACCTGCTCGAAGTTCCAGCCCAGGCCCAGCAAAGTAGCGCCCATCCACGCCCCCAGAATCGCGCCGAAGCGGCCGATGCCGAGCATCCATGACACCCCGGTGGCACGGCCTTGGGTGGGGTAGAAACGTGCTGCCAGGGATGGCATTGCCGATTGCGCACCGTTGACGCACATCCCGGCGACCAGCACCAGGGTGGCCAACAGCGTGATGTTGCCCAGGCTCTGCCCCACCGCGTAGGCAAACACCCCGGCCAGCAGATAAAAAGTGCCGATCACTTTGTGCGGGTTGAACCGGTCCATCGCCCAGCCCACGCCCACCGCGCTCAATACCCCACCAAACTGGAACAGCGCGCCGATAAACGCGGCCTGTTCCATGCTCGCGCCGCTGTCACGCATCAAAGTGGGGAGCCAACTGGTCAGCAGGTAAACAATCACCAGGCCCATAAAGTACGTGAGCCACAACAGCAAGGTGCCAGCGCTGTAGGTGCCCGAGAAGATCACTGCGAACACATTGCGGGCCTTGACGGTTTTTTGCTCCGGTACGCTGAAGTGAGTGGCCTGGGCAACGATGTTTGGCTCGATGGGGGCAAGGGTCTTGCGTACCTTGTCGGTGCCGCGATTGCGTACCACCAGGTAGCGGGCAGACTCCGGCAGCCACACCAACAGCACCA
The DNA here is from genome assembly GCF_052046095.1 of Pseudomonas sp. 22072. NCBI lineage: Bacteria > Pseudomonadati > Pseudomonadota > Gammaproteobacteria > Pseudomonadales > Pseudomonadaceae > Pseudomonas > Pseudomonas sp. 22072. The sequence goes on along the minus strand of NZ_JBQEQE010000013.1, from coordinate 45,719 downwards.
CCGCCAGGATCAACGGCAGGATGCCGCCTATCAGCAACAGGCTGTGCCAGCCGAACGCGGGAATCAGCTTGGCCGAAATAAACCCACCACCGGCCATGCCGAGGTTGAAACCACAGAACATGCTGGTCACCAACAAGGATTTATGCCGCTCGGGGGTGTATTCAGACAGCAAGGTGGTGGCATTCGGCATGCCGGCGCCCAGGCCCAGACCGGTGAGAAAGCGCAGCACCAGCAACTGGTCGACATTGGTGCTGTAGGCCGACGCCAGGCTGAACGCACCAAACACCAACACCGCGCCGACCAGCACGACTTTGCGGCCAAAGCGGTCGGCCAGCGGGCCGGAACCGAGTGCGCCAAACACCATGCCGATCAACGCGGCGCTCATCACCGGGCCCAGGCTGGCGCGGTCGATGCCCCAGTCCTGGGACAGTGCCGGCGCGATAAAGCCCATGGCGGCTGTATCGAGGCCGTCGAGAAAGACAATCAGGAAACACAGGATCACCACGCGCCACTGATAGCGCGAGAGTGGCTGGGTGTTGATAAAGGACTGTACGTCCAGGGTGGTACCGACAGAAGGCTGATTCATTATTTTTATTCCACACCGATGGCGGGCTGACGACCTGGGGCCGTCATTCTTATTGGGCAGCTCCTCAGAGCGCTGCCGCACATTAATAAGCCAAGGGAAACACCGTCAATCGAGCCAGCCGGGATCTGTGCGGTCACCGAACAGCTTAGGCAAACAGCTGCGCACTCAGCTCACGGCTGGCGCTGAGCATGCTCGGTAGAAAGCGCTGTTCCAACTCACTGCGGCTGACCCGACCGGCGTGGGTGCTGACATTCAGCGCGGCCAATACCTGGCCGGACGCGTCATACACCGGCACCGCGATGGAGCGCAGGCCCTGCTCCAGTTCCTGGTCGACAATGCACCAGCCCTGCTGACGCACCTGTTGCAGGCATTCGAATAACGCTTGCGGTGTTGTCAGGGTGCGGCTGGTCTTGGTTTGCAGGTCGGCATGGTCGAGATAATCCTGCAGCGAGGCATCGTCGAGGGCGGCCAGCAGAATGCGCCCCATGGACGTGCAATACGCAGGCAGGCGCCCGCCCACCGACAGGTCAACCGAGATCAGGCGCTGGGTGGTGGCGGAACGAGCGATATAGAGGATGTCATCGCCTTCCAGGGTAGCCATGTTGCAGGCTTCATGGAGCTGCTCGCTCATGCGGTCCAGGTAAGGCTGTGCCGAAACGGCCAGCGGTGTGGACGACAGATAGGCGTGACCGAGGGTCAGCACCTTGGGCAACAGCGAGTAGGTGCGCCCATCCGTGGTGGCGTAGCCGAGCTTGATCAAGGTGTGCAGGCAACGGCGCACGGCGGCGCGGGGAATTTCGGTGCGGTGGCTGATCTGGGCGATGGTCAGGTGACGCTTGCGCTCCTGGAACGCCTGCACCACGGCCAGGCCACGGGCCAGGGACGTCATGAAATCCGGATCACCGGTGAATGCCTGGATGCGCTTGGCCGGTGAAGCCACGATCGGCGGCGCCACTGATGCAAAGGAGTTGCGCAATTGATCGTTCATTTCAACGGGCCTTCTCTTGTTATCACCACGGGAGGGTTGGCGGCTATTACAAGCCGTGCCGGCAGCCCTGCACAAGTCAACGCCGGTAACATTGGGCGATTATCGGACAACCATGCGATTATCGCAATTTGGCCGGCATGGGTGCAGATCCCGCAGATAAGGTTCGAGATTTAGCTGATGTCGCCGAAAAGTGTAGGCATTCACCCTTCTATCAGTATGAATACAGATATGAAGATGACGCTGTTCACAAATACGTCGGCGATATGTAACAAAACCCAAGCACGCCGTTGACGCTTTTTAACTTCATGATGATAGTGTTATTCAAATGCGTCGCTATAATGCAACCTGTGCAGAGGTCAGCCCGGTATCACTATCGGGAGGGGAGCTCACCAGGTATTGCAGGCTGCAGGCAACGCCGGTCACAAGTACTCGCTTAAAAGAACGGCCCTCAGGCCCGTATACCAACTTGAACGGTTCTACTGTTCTATTTGGAATCGCCCCCGAGCACGACTTTCAGGCATGACACTGCGCAATCAATAACTCAACTCAATTAGGTAATACTGTGACGAAAGATGAACTGCGCGCGGAACTTGAGCGCCAGGAGCAACGTTACAAGGACGTCTACGGCGGGGAAGTCACCACCTACGCCGCGCAACCTGAGCCGGAACGCAAACCATGGCGCAAACGAGCCAGCCTGCTGGATCAGGCATTTGCCCAGGAAATCCAAAAAATCGAGCAGGAACTCAAGACCGAGGAGCCCTGAGCACTTCGGTCGAGTTCAGCGCCTTGCAGTCGCTGCCGGTCAACCACTGGTTCAACGGCCGCTGGTCAGTAACCTACAGCTACCCACGAAATTTCATACAAATGTTTCAGGCATGGCGTTTTCATGACAAAAGTCCGCCTTCCGCGGCCTGCGCTTTATAAATCAAAGACTTGCCAAAGCCCCGAAAACCCTGGGATACGTGTGTCTTGCCGGTTTTTTTTCCAGGAAGATTGTTACCGATGAGCAGCTAATGCATCGATTACTGATGTTTTCTGGCATAATCGCGCCCCCTTACGACCGGGTCAGAAAACCTTCATGATCGATTTATTCAGCGGACTGGATGCTTGGGTTCTCGTGAGCCTGTTGCTCGCCCTGGCCTTTGTCCTCGCCTTCGAGTTCATCAATGGCTTTCATGACACCGCTAACGCGGTGGCCACAGTCATCTATACCAAAGCCATGCCGCCACACCTGGCCGTGTTCTTCTCCGGGGTGTTCAATTTCCTCGGCGTATTGCTCGGCGGTGTCGGTGTCGCCTACGCCATCGTGCACTTGCTGCCGGTGGAGTTGCTGATCAATGTGAACACCGGCCACGGCTTGGCAATGGTCTTCTCGTTGTTGGCGGCGGCGATCACCTGGAACCTGGGCACCTGGTACTTCGGTATCCCCGCCTCCAGCTCCCACACCCTGATCGGCTCGATCCTCGGTGTCGGCCTGGCCAATGCATTGATCAACGACATCCCCCTGGCTGACGGTGTGAACTGGCAGAAGGCCGTGGATATCGGCGCCTCCCTGGTGTTCTCGCCGATGGCGGGCTTCCTGGTTGCCGCCCTGGTGCTGATCGGCCTGAAGTGGTGGCGCCCGCTGTCTAAGATGCACAAGACCCCGGACCAGCGCCGCAAGCTCGACGACAAGAAGCACCCGCCGTTCTGGAACCGCCTGGTCCTGGTGATTTCGGCCATGGCTGTAAGCTTCGTGCACGGCTCCAACGATGGCCAGAAAGGCATCGGCCTGATCATGCTGGTACTGATCGGTATCGTGCCGGCGCAGTTCGTATTGGACCTGGGCAGCACCACTTACCAGATCGAACGTACCCGCGACGCCACCCTGCACCTGAACCAGTTCTACCAGCGCAACCACGAGACCCTCGGTGAGTTCCTGGCCTTGGGCAAAAGCGTGAAGGATGACCTGCCGGGCAAGTTCCGCTGCAACCCGCAGCAGACCGAACCGACGATCAACGCGCTGCTGGGCACCCTCAAGGGCGTCTCGGACTACCACTCGCTGACGGCCGACCACCGCATCGAAGTGCGTCGCTACCTGCTTTGCCTAGATGACACCGCGAAAAAGGTCGGCAAGCTGCCAGGCCTGGACTCCCGTGAGAAGTCAGACCTCGACAAGCTGCGCAAAGACCTGACCGCCACCACCGAGTATGCTCCGTTCTGGGTGATTCTCGCGGTCGCACTGGCCCTGGGCCTGGGCACCATGGTGGGCTGGAAGCGCGTGGTACTGACCATCGGTGAGAAGATCGGCAAGCAAGGCATGACCTATGCCCAGGGCATGTCGGCGCAAATCACCACGGCCACCATGATCGGCTTTGCCAATATCTTCGCCCTGCCAGTGTCCACCACCCACGTCCTGTCTTCTGGCGTGGCGGGCACCATGGTTGCCAACAAAAGCGGCCTGCAAGGTGGCACCGTCAAGACCATCCTGATGGCCTGGGTATTGACCTTGCCAGCGACCGTAGGCCTCTCGGCCGGGTTGTTCTGGTTGGCGTCCAAGGCTTTGGGCAACTGATAGCCAGCCGGCAATAAAAAAGGTGCGATCCGCGAGGGTCGCACCTTTTTTTATGCTCGTTCCCACGCTCTGCGGGGAATGCCGCCACGGACGCTCCGCGTCCCACTCGCGCACGGGTGACGCGTAGCGTCACAGGATGCATTCCCACGCGGAGCGTGGGAACGAGCCAAAAAAAAGGGCGACCGAAGTCGCCCAAAATGCCTTGCGTGCTCATGTAACCTGGAAAGACTTAAGGTTTTTTACGCTTGTTCGCGTCTTTCCAGATAAAAAATCCAAACCCTACAAAAAACAGCACCATGAGGCTAACAGTCAGCACTCCGGCGAAAACCACATTATCGAAAAACATGACCGGCCTCCTGCACTTGCCCTGTTGCGATAGGGCTAAGTTAATGGAGAAGGCGCAGTGGGAAATTGACCAGGATCAATGTCGCCCACAACGGGGCGTAAAGAAGGGGAATAACTGACCTGCATCAATGGATGCAGGGCGTTTCAACGCTTTTTCGGCTTGTTCTTGGACTTTTTCTTGGGCTTGCCCAAGGGCATGGCTTGTTCAAAGGCTTGGCGCACTTCATTCAAGCGTTTGTCATTGAGGTCGTGCACGCGCTTGGCACGTTCGGCGTTCAGGTCGATCAGCTTGTCGTCATCACTCATGGCTTGGCTTACGTCGTGGCGGGAATGCCTCAATAATGCGGCCTGCCCCGCCCGACGGCAATTAAGCGGGCGACAAAATGCAGGCCATCGACCAAAATCGGCACTTTCTACCCTGCCCAGGAGGCGCATCCAGGTGGCCTTGCACAACGACCTTCCACCGCTTCTGGCCCTGCGCGCCTTCGAGGCCGTGGCGCGGCACTTGAGTTTTATCAAGGCGGCCAACGAGTTGTCGGTGACCCAAAGCGCGCTGAGCCACCAGGTACATAAGCTCGAACACCACCTGGGCAAATCGTTGTTTATCCGGCGAACCCGTGCGATTGACCTGACGTTGGCCGGGCAAGATTACTACGCGCAAATCCGCCCTGCCCTGGACGCCATCGCCGCTGCGACGCGCAACCAACGGGGTGCGCCCAGCGCCAGTGTGTTGCGTATCGGCTTGCTGGCATCCTTTGCCACGTTATGGCTGGCGCCGCGCCTGGCCGAGTTTCTACGGTGCTACCCGCATATCCAGGTGGAGTTGCTGCCCGCCATTCAACTGGCCAACGTCGCCACGGCCGAGGTTGACCTGGCCATCCGCTACGGCAAGGGCGACTGGCCCGACGTGCGCGCCACACGCCTGATGGCCGAAACCCTGTCACCGGTATGCAGCCCTGGGTTCAAAGCCAGGCAGATCGCCAGGGGCGCGCTGTTGATGGCGACCTCCCACCGCCCTTTCGAGTGGACCGATTGGTCGGCCCATTACCAGGTCAACCTAGATCACCACCCCCGCGTGATGCTGCATGACTACAACATCGTGGTCGAAGCGACCGTGGCCGGCCAGGGGATCGCCATGGGCCGCCATCGCCTGATCGAACGCAGGCTCCAGGACGGCAGCCTGGTAGAGGCCTTTGACTGGCCGCCCTATCACAGCGATATCGGCTATTGGCTGATCGCACCTCAGCGCCCGCTCAGTGAGGCGGCTGAATGCTTCAGCCAGTGGTTGAAGCAGGCGTGTGCCGACGCGTGAGGTTTTTCGATACGTCGGATGAGATCTATCCGTTTGTCGCCCCTCGCCACCGCCAACATGCTGGAACCTTCTGACACCAGAGGATTTCACCATGACCAATTCCATCCGCCAGCGCGTACACGCCCTCGGCCTGACACTGCCCACGCCCAGCCAACCCGCTGCCAACTACGTCAATCATGTGATCAGCCAACACCAGCTGTTCATCTCGGGACAAATTCCCATGGCCGATGGCAAACCTGCCTACCTTGGCCGGCTGGGCGATTCTCTCAGCGATGAAGATGGCGCCCAAGCGGCGGAATTGGCGGCGCTGGGCCTGCTGGGGCAATTGAGCGACGCGTTGGGCGATGACCTGTCGCGGGTGGTGCGCATCCTGCGCCTGGGCGTGTTCATTGCCAGCAGCGCCGACTTCCAGCGCCAAAGCCTGGTCGCCAATGGCGCTTCGAACCTGCTGGTCAATGCCCTCGGCGACAAGGGCCGGCACGTGCGCACCGCCGTAGGGGTCTGCAGTCTGCCGGCTGGTGTCGCCGTGGAAGTGGACGCCATTTTCGAGCTGCAGCCATGACCCCGCTGCAAGTCCAGCACTTGCGAGAAGCCACGCCCGGTTGCCAGTCCGGCATCGTGCACTTCAACCACGCCGGGGCGTCCTTGCCCAGCCAGGCGACGCTCGACGCCATCATCGAACAGCTGCAACGCGAAGCCCGCGACGGCCCGATGGAGGCCGGAGAACAGGGTGCCGTCTTAGTGGAAAAGGCCCGCCGAGCCGCCGGCCAACTGCTCAATGCGCCCGCCTCATCGATTGCCTTCGCCAGCAGTGGCTCGACGGCCTGGAGCATGGCCTTCCAGGCGCTGGGGCCATGGCAGCCGGGCGATCGTATTCTAGTGGGGCGCCACGAATGGGGCGGCAACCTGGCGAGCATGGAACTGGCCGTTCAAGCCGGGGCGCGGGTGGAGGTCATCCCGTGCGATGCCAGCGGCGCGGCCTGCCCGGTGGCGTTGGAGGCGATGCTGGATGCCAAGGTGAAGCTGATCGACCTCACCTGGCTGCCGGCCAACGGTGGCTTGATCAACCCGGCCCAGGCCATCGGCGATGTGGCCAGGCGGCATACCATTCCCTACTTCATCGACGCGGGCCAAGCCGTCGGCCAGGTGCCGGTGGATGTGCAAGCGTTGCAGTGCGATGTGCTCAAGTCCGCCGGCCGCAAACACCTGCGCGGGCCTCGCGGTACCGCGCTGCTGTATATCAGGCCGGATTTTCTGCCGCCTCTGAACCCGGCCCAACGCGACGTGTTTTCAGCGCCCTGGACCACCGAAGGCTTCGACCTGCGCAACGACGCCCGGCGCTTTGAAACCAGCGAAGTCTCTTTCGCCCTGCTGGCCGGCCTGGGCAATGCGTTGCAAGAAATCAATCACTTGGGGATTGAGCAAGTATGGCAAAGGGTCTCGAAGACCAGCGCGCGAATCCGCGAGGCACTGCGTCAGATACCGGGAATTACCTTGCATGACTTAGGCAGAACGCATTCAGGCTTGATCGCGTTCAACCTGGCCGGCTGGGACAGCTTTGAACTCAAGCAACGCCTGGCCTGCAAGCGCATCAACATCGGCGCCAATGGCGTGGCCTACACCCCGCTGGATATGCAAGCACGTGGGTTGAACAGCATTGCGCGCATCTCCGTCAGCCCGCTCAACACCGATGACGAGATTGAGTTACTGGTGAAGGCGCTGCGCGAACTGAACGATTAAACCTCGATATCCACCCACAGGCCCTGGCGCGGCGCGTCTTCGATCAGCGGCGCCACGGGCACGGTGTTGTCAGCGTTGAGCAAGTCGCCGGGAATCGGCAAATGCTGCTCCGCGTCGTCGTCGGCTTCACGCCGGCGTTTCTGCTGCTCCTGCTGGCGACGCTGCTCTTCGCGCAGCAGAAAGGTCGATTGCTCGGCATCGCCTTTTTTCAGGTCGATCGTGCTCTCGTTGGAGCCCGGTTGAACGGGCACCACCGGCGGAATATCCGGTTTCTGGCGTGCCGGGTCGAGTTGCGACGTGACCGGCACAACACTGACGGGCAGCATGGGTGGCAGCATGATAATTATTCTCCTGATCAACAGGCTGTCGGCGGGTGGCAGGGCGACTTGAGCACCCGCGTGCCAAGCTGTGACTCAGTCGACACTCTCAAGTGCCCGCCACCCGTCGATTCAATTTCCGCCTGCCCGTACAAACAGCGTAGTTTTTGTCAGAGTTCTTGGGCGCCGGGCCGTGTTCCGTTAACATAGTCGGCTTTTTCACGGCGGGAGTCAGGCAGCATGGCGCAGCAGTATCAACCGGGGCAACGCTGGATTAGTGACAGCGAAGCAGAGCTGGGGTTAGGCACCGTTCTGGCACAGGACGGCCGCTTGTTGACCGTGCTCTATCCGGCCACTGGCGACACTCGCCAGTATGCGCTACGGAATGCGCCCCTCACTCGCGTGAGGTTTTCGCCGGGTGACACCATCACCCATTTCGAAGGCTGGAAAATGACCGTACAGGAAGTCGACGACGTCGATGGCCTGCTGGTCTACCACGGCCTCAATGGGCAGAACGAGCAGGTCACCCTGCCAGAAACCCAACTGTCCAACTTCATCCAGTTCCGCCTGGCCAGTGATCGCCTGTTCGCCGGGCAGATCGACCCGCTGGCGTGGTTCTCGCTGCGCTACCACACCCTGGAACACACCAGCCGCCAGTTGCAGTCCTCGCTGTGGGGCCTGGGTGGCGTACGCGCCCAACCGATTGCCCACCAACTGCACATCGCCCGCGAAGTCGCTGACCGTATCGCGCCACGCGTGTTGCTGGCGGACGAAGTGGGTTTGGGCAAGACCATCGAAGCAGGCCTGGTGATCCATCGCCAACTGCTCTCGGGCCGTGCCAACCGCGTACTGATCCTGGTCCCGGAAAACCTGCAGCACCAATGGCTGGTGGAAATGCGCCGCCGCTTCAACCTGCAGGTTGCGCTGTTCGATGAAGAGCGCTTTATCGAAAGCGATGCCACCAACCCGTTCGAAGACACCCAGCTTGCACTCGTTGCGCTGGAATGGCTGGTGGACGACGAGAAGGCCCAGGACGCGCTGTTCGCCGCCGGCTGGGACTTGCTGGTAGTCGACGAAGCCCACCACCTGGTGTGGCACGAAGACAAGGCCAGCGCCGAATACTCGCTGGTCGAACAACTGGCCGAAGTGATTCCTGGCGTGCTGCTGCTGACCGCCACTCCAGAACAACTGGGCCAGGACAGCCATTTTGCGCGCCTGCGCCTGCTGGACCCGAACCGCTTCCACGATCTGCAAGCCTTCCGCGCCGAGAGCGAAAACTATCGCCCGGTGGCCGAAGCCGTGCAGGAGCTGCTGGACAAGGGCCGCCTGTCGCCGACCGCGCACAAGACCATTCAAGGCTTCCTCGGTGACGAAGGTGAAGCCCTGCTCACCGCCGTCAACGATGGCGACACCGAGGCCAGCGCACGCCTGGTGCGTGAACTGCTGGACCGCCACGGCACCGGCCGCGTGCTGTTTCGCAACACCCGTGCTGCGGTGCAAGGCTTCCCCGAGCGCAAGCTGCACGCCTACCCGCTACCGAACCCGGACGAATACCTCGAACTGCCCCTGGGCGAACACGCCGAGCTGTACCCGGAAGTCAGCTTCCAGGCGCAACCGGACATCGAGGAAGAGAACCGCTGGTGGCGTTTCGACCCTCGGGTCGAGTGGCTGATCGACCAGTTGAAAATGCTCAAGCGCACCAAGGTCCTGGTGATCTGCGCCCACGCCGAAACCGCCATGGACCTGGAAGACGCCCTGCGTGTGCGCTCCGGCATCCCGGCCACGGTGTTCCACGAAGGCATGAATATTCTGGAGCGTGACCGCGCCGCTGCCTATTTTGCCGATGAAGAGTTCGGTGCCCAGGTGCTGATCTGCTCGGAAATCGGCAGTGAAGGCCGCAACTTCCAGTTCTCCCATCACCTGGTGCTGTTCGACCTGCCGTCCCACCCCGACCTGCTGGAACAGCGCATCGGGCGCCTGGACCGGATCGGCCAGAAACACGTGATCGAACTGCACGTGCCCTACCTGGAAACCAGCCCGCAAGAGCGCCTGTTCCAGTGGTACCACGAGGCGCTCAATGCCTTCCTCAACACCTGCCCGACCGGCAACGCCTTGCAGCATCAGTTCGGCCCACGCCTGCTGCCCTTGCTGGAAGCCGCCGACGACGGCGAGTGGCAAGCCCTGATCGACGAAGCCCGTGCCGAGCGCGAGCGCCTGGAGCAGGAGCTGCACACCGGTCGCGACCGCTTGCTCGAACTCAATTCAGGCGGCGCTGGCGAAGGCGATGCACTGGTCGAGGACATCCTCGAACAAGACGACCAGTTCGCCCTGCCGATCTATATGGAAACCCTGTTCGACGCATTCGGCATCGACAGCGAAGACCATTCGGAAAACGCGCTGATCCTCAAGCCCAGCGAAAAAATGCTCGACGCCAGCTTCCCCCTGGGCGACGACGAGGGTGTAACCATCACCTACGACCGTAACCAGGCGCTGTCGCGCGAAGACATGCAGTTCATCACCTGGGAGCACCCGATGGTGCAAGGCGGCATGGACCTGGTGCTGTCCGGTTCCATGGGCAACACCGCCGTGGCACTGATCAAGAACAAGGCGCTCAAGCCAGGCACCGTATTGCTTGAACTGCTGTATGTCAGCGAAGTGGTCGCCCCGCGCTCCCTGCAACTGGGTCGCTACCTGCCACCGGCCGCCTTGCGCTGCCTGCTGGATGCCAACGGTAATGACCTGTCGGGCCGCGTGTCGTTCGTAACCTTGAATGACCAGCTGGAAAGCGTGCCACGGGCCAGCGCGAACAAATTCGTACAGGCGCAGCGCGACCAACTCACACCGCGCATCAACGCCGGTGAAGAGAAGATCGCCCCGCGTCACGCCGAGCGTGTAGCCGAAGCCAAGCGTCGCCTGGCGGCAGACACCGACGAAGAGCTGGCGCGCCTGACCGCGCTGCAAGCGGTCAACCCGACCGTACGTGACAGCGAGCTGGTTGCCTTGCGCAACCAGCGCGAGCAAGGCCTGGCCATGCTTGATAAAGCGGCACTGCGACTGGAAGCGATTCGGGTGTTGGTGGCGGGTTGATAATCCGCTGAACGTAAAAGGCCCGCGCAATGCGGGCCTTTTTATTAGCCTTAGAGATCGTTCCCCCGCTCGGCGTGGGAATGCATCATGTGACGCTCTGCGTCACGACTTTTAAGCGGACGCAGAGCGTCCAGAGCGGCGTTCCCACGCAGAGCATGGGAACGATCACTCGGTCTCACGCCGTTGCCGCCGCTGCCGGCACCTCAACCGCACTCAACCCTTCCTTCATCCGCTTGGCATCACGCACAAAACTGCGCGAGGCCTGGAACAGAAACAGCATGGTCAAGAACAACGCCACTGGAATCAGGTACATGGCGTCATGCAAGCCTACCGCTTTATAAGCCTCTGTCATCTGCTGCGCCCCAGCCGCATACATCGCTGAATGGGCAAAGTGATCGGACAACGCCCCGACCACCACCGGCCCCATGCCACCGCCGAGCAGATACAGCCCGGCAAAGAACAGCGCCATCGCCGTTGCGCGCAAGCGTGGTTCGACCACGTCCTGGATCGCGGTATACACGCAGGTATAGAAGTTGTAGGCAAACAGCCAGCCCACACTGAACAGCGCGACAAACACCCCGATTTCGACACGCCCGGCATGCAATGCCCAGGCGGTGGTGACCGTGGAGATGATCAAGCTGAAGGCGGCGAACAACAGTCGGCCATTGGCGACCCGCTGATGAATCTTGTCGGCAATCCAGCCCCCCAGCGTCAAGCCCACCAAACCGGTCAGGCCGACGATGACACCCGTCGCGACGGCCGCGTCCTGCAACGGCATGAGGAAATAGCGCTGCAGCATCGGCACCAGGAACGAGTTGCACGCATAGGTGGCAAAGTTAAAGCACAACCCGGCCAGCACCAGCCACAGAAAGGTCGGCACAGCCAGCACGCGACGGATCGGGCGGTCGACGCGCTCTTGGGAGACTTGCACGGTTTCCGCCGCACCACGCTTGGGTTCTTTTATGTAGAACATAAACACCGCAAGGATCAGCCCCGGCACCGCCGCGATAAAGAAGGGCGCGCGCCAGCTGTCGAACGCCTTGACCATCGCACCGATCGTAAAGAACGCCAGCAACAGGCCCAACGGCAGACCAAGCATGAAAATCCCCATGGCTCGGGCTCGGCGGTGGGCGGGAAAGAGGTCGCCAATCAGCGAATTGGCCGCGGGTGCATAGCTGGCTTCGCCGATGCCAATGCCCATGCGCACCAGCAGGAAGGTCCAGAAACTGCCGACCATGCCGTTGACCGCCGTCAGCCCACTCCAGGCGAACAAGCCCCAACCCATCAACTTGCTGCGTGAACCGGTGTCGGCCAGGCGCCCGAGCGGCAGCCCGGCAATGGCGTAGACGATGGTAAAAGCGGTGCCGATGATACCGAGCTGGAAGTCGCTCAGGTGCCATTCCATGCGGATGGGCTCAATGATGATCGCGGGAATGGTGCGGTCAAAAAAGTTGAACAGGTTAGCGAGGAACAGCAGGAACAGAATGCGCCAGGCATTCGCCGCTTGGGTCGAGTTCTGCATGGGTCCGTCTCTTTTATTGTTATGAGAGCTGCGATGCCCGATGCATCCTGCTCAGGTCACTGCAACATAGTCAGGCTGGCAGTGATTGTCTGTAATGATTCGTAAAGCTGATAGGGCATGATTTCACCCAGGCAACAGCGGATTTTGCCCACGAAAATATAAGTGCGTGCCCCTCTTCCCAATGGCGATGGCACGGATAGAATGGCGAGCCTTTCGTAGCACCCTCCTCCTACTTTTCTTATTGATGACGCCCATGTCCGAAGCCAGTCCGTGTCTGAATTGCGGTGCCTGCTGTTCACACTTTCGCGTGTCTTTCTTCTGGGGTGAGTGCGCCTCGTCCGGGGGCACGGTGCCCGATGACCTAGTGGTGCAGATCAACCCCAGCCGCGTGGCGATGATCGGCACCGATCAGAAACCTGCACGGTGCTGCAGCCTTGAAGGTGAAGTCGGACAGGCCACCAGCTGCTCTATTTATGAGCAACGCTCCAGCGTATGCCGTGAGTTCGACTCGTCCTGGAGCCAGGGCGAGCAAAATGTCGATTGCGACGCCGCCCGTGCCGCATTCGGCCTGGCGCCGCTGGAAGCCCCACACTTCGAACTCGACCTGCCCATCAGCGCTTAGCACCAAACGCTATGGAAGGCATGTCAAAATAATTTGAGATCAAAACGCCATTACTCATGGCAAATCTTCGGAGACTTCTATACTCGATCTCATCGGTCATCGCCTCTGGCAGTGACATGGCTCTATGACGGGATACGCTATGGAATGGCTGGGGCAGCACTTTTTTACCGACCTTCCAGACAGTGGGCATTTATTACTCAATTGCAGTCATAACCCCTTTCTGGTGCTACTGGCGTACCTGGTCGCCTGCGCGGCGGGCTTCGGTACGCTGGACATGGCCGAACGTGTGGGCCATGTCGAAGACCCCACCGCCCGCCGCCATTGGCGCTGGCTGGGCGCGGGTTGCCTGGCAGGCGGAATCTGGTCGACCCATTTCATCAGCATGCTGGCGTTCCAGGCCCCCATCGCCATTCACTACGAATTGATCATGACGTTCGCCTCGCTGCTGATCGCCCTGATCGCCTCGCTGCTCGCCATGCAGACCCTCAGTCATACTCACCTGCGCTTTCATCAGTACCTGGTGGCTTCGGTGTGGATGGGACTGGGTATCGCGCTGATGCATTACGTGGGCATGTCGGCCATGCGCTCCCAGGCCCAGGTGTACTTCGAAACACGGCTGTTCCTGGCCTCGGTGGCGATTGCCATCGGCGCCAGCCTGGCGGCATTGTTGCTGTCCAGCTACCTGCGCAACGGAACCGGCATGTTTCACCAACTGCTCAAATACGCCGCCAGCCTGGTGCTGGGGGCCGGGATCCTGAGCATGCATTTCACCGGCATGGCGGCCATGCAAATGCTGGTGCCCGCTGGCGCGGATCTTTCATTGCCGGTGGATGGCAGTCCGGTTCAACTGGGGTTGTCGGTGGCGGTAATTACCTTGCTGGTGATCGGCAGTAGTGTCAGCGCAGCCCTGGCAGATAAAAAGCTGCAGCACAAAGAGCGGGACCTGCGCCGGGTCAATGCGCTGCTCAGCGAACTCGACCAGGCCCGCGCTTCACTGCAACAAGTGGCCCACTTCGATGCACTGACCAGCCTGCTCAACCGCCGTGGTTTCAATCAGATCTTCGCGGAAAAGGTTGCGGAAAAAACCCGAAGCCAAGGCATGCTGGCGGTAATCTTTCTCGACATTGATCACTTCAAGCGCATCAATGACAGCCTTGGCCACGATGCGGGCGACCAGTTGCTCACGGTGCTGGCCGGGCATATCAAGGGCTCGATACGCAGCCATGAAGATGTAGTGGCACGCTTTGGCGGCGATGAATTCTGCATTCTGATCACTATTCATCACCGCGACGAAGCCCGGCAGATGGCCCAGCGCATCATGCAGAAGATGAAAGAGCCCATCGAGCTGGCTGGCCGGCGCATGGTGATGACCACCAGCATCGGCATCAGCCTGTTTCCCGAGGACGGCCACACCTGCGAAGAGCTGCTGAAAACTGCCGACCTGGCGCTGTATCAATCCAAGGACGCCGGGCGCAACAGCTTGCACTTCTTCAGCTCCAACCTGAAAACACGCGCCTTCCTTGAGCTGCAACTGGAGGAGGAACTGCGCGCCGCCTTGCGTACGCGCAACCAGCTGGTGCTGTTTTATCAGCCGATCTTCGACATGAAGCTGGGCAAGGTCACGCGCCTGGAAGCCCTGGTGCGCTGGCAACACCCCCAGCACGGACTCCTGGCTCCGGACCGCTTTATCGGCATTGCCGAGAACAACGGGCTGATCGCCGAGCTGGACCACTGGGTATTGCGCCAGGCCTGTCACGACCTGAGCCTGTTGTCTGACCGGGGCTACACCGAGTTGATCATGGCGGTAAACTGCTCGGCGTTGAACCTGGCGCGTGACGAACTGGCCGATGAAATCGAAGACGCCCTGCGCTTCGCCGGCATAGGCACCAACCGACTTGAACTGGAAGTCACTGAAAATGCGCTGATGGGCAACATCAGCAGCACCCTGGCACTGTTGCGGCAAATTCGCGCCCTGGGTGTGTCACTGGCCATCGATGACTTCGGCACTGGCTATTCGTCGCTGGCTTATCTCAAGCGCTTGCCGCTCAACACCTTGAAGATCGACCGCTCGTTTATCCAGGACATTCCCAAATCCACCGCAGACAGTGAAATCGTCCAGGCGGTTATCGGCATGGCCCACACCCTGCACTTGCAGGTGGTTACCGAAGGCGTGGAAACCCAGGCACAGTTCGAGTTGCTGCTCAAGCATGGCTGTGACTACATCCAGGGCTACCTGCTCAGCCCGGCGGTGCCTTTCAATGACATCATCGGCGTGATGCAGGGGATTGCCATGCGCAACCCGCTATACCCGCTCAGCGTAGAGAACAACGACGCTCCACAGCCAAAAGACCCGGCGCCAGGGCGTATCGGCCCGCCGTCTATTGTCAGGCCGATTCGCTGAGACGCAGGCACGGGGAGTGGTGGTGTAATCGCTGCTTCTCTTCACGCCGGGTCATACCTGGAAACAATTGCGCCACTCATTCCTTCGGACCTCAACTGTTCCCGTGACGCTTACGTCACCCTCGGCTGTGACCTTTCTCTACGGCAAGGTGCCATCACGCGTTCAGCGGTTACTCGGCTACACACTTCAGCGCGTGAAAAATACGCACCTTTTTCGTGCGCGCCATTCTTATGCTGCCCTTTCCTGGATCAGGATCCATGGCGAGACCACCACTGCCCATAAGCTTGGATCCCGTTCGACCAGGTCCAATGCCCGCGTCGCAGACACCTCGCCAAGGGTGCCTGCAGCCAGCCAGGCGGCGACTTTGTCACGGTTGTCTTCGGCCATTCCTTCGGCGGCCTCGATCAAATCCAGGCCGGCATCGACCCACAATAGGGCACCCTTGGCAAAGAACGGTTCAAGCTCCTTCCAGGAAATTTCGGCGGTTTCACCGAGCAGCTTGGCATAGAGGGTGCTTGGTTCTTGCGTCATGGGAATTCACCTGAGTAGAAAATCGGCGCAATCATAGCCCCGTCGCTCAGGCAGAAAAACCCAGTAGCAAATGAAGTAGCGATTGAAACTGCCAGGAAAGCCAAGGAATGCCTTGAAAGCTGTTAGGAGCCCGGCGCAATTCTGTCTTTTTCTTTCACTTAAGCGACATACCCAGGTTTTGCCCCCAGCTGCCAGCTTTTCAAGCGATCAGCCGGCGCTCTACACTGTACCGGTACAGTTGCCAGGGCAATGCCGGGGGGATATCCGCGATATCTGATCCGGTTCTGCAGCTCACAAGGCCGCTAGAACTATAAAAAATACAACAGTAAGAGTGGAGCACTATGAATAAGGCTACTAAGCAGATTTCCAAACTGTTTGCCGCTATGGTCCTGGCTGGGGTTGCCGGCCATTCGTTCGCAGCCGACACCATCAAGATCGGCATCGCCGGTCCCAAGACCGGTCCGGTGACGCAATACGGCGACATGCAATTCATGGGTGCCAAGCAAGCCATCAAAGACATCAACGCCAAGGGCGGCGTAGACGGCAAGATGCTTGAGGCCAAGGAATACGACGACGCTTGCGATCCAAAACAAGCCGTGGCCGTTGCCAACAAAGTGGTCAATGATGGCGTCAAGTTCGTCGTCGGCCACCTCTGCTCCAGCTCCACTCAGCCAGCGTCGGATATCTATGAAGACGAAGGCGTCATCATGATTACCCCAGCCGCCACTAGCCCGGAAATCACCTCCCGTGGCTACAAGCTGATTTTCCGCACCATCGGCCTGGACAGCGCGCAAGGCCCAGCGGCCGGCAACTACATCGCCGACCACGTGAAGCCGAAAATCGTTGCCGTCCTGCACGACAAGCAGCAATACGGTGAAGGTATTGCCAGCGCCGTGAAGAAGACCCTTGAAGAAAAAGGCACCAAGGTTGCCGTCTTCGAAGGCCTGAACGCCGGTGACAAAGACTTCTCCTCGATCATCCAGAAGCTCAAGCAAGCCAACGTCGACTTCGTCTACTACGGCGGCTACCACCCTGAGCTGGGCCTGATCCTGCGCCAAGCCAAGGAAAAAGGCCTGAACGCCAAGTTCATGGGCCCAGAGGGCGTGGGTAACGACTCTATCTCGCAAATCGCCCAGGGCGCTTCCGAAGGCCTGCTGGTGACCCTGCCGAAATCCTTCGACACCGACCCTGCCAACAAAGCCATCGTTGAAGAGTTCGCGAAGAACAAACAGGACCCAACCGGTCCGTTCGTATTCCCGGCGTACTCGGCAGTTGAAGTCATCGCCGGCGGTATCGCTGCCGCGAAGAGCGAAGACACCGCCAAAGTGGCCGAGGCCATCCACGCCGGTACCTTCAAGACCCCTACCGGCGACCTGAGCTT
Source organism: Pseudomonas sp. 22072 (assembly GCF_052046095.1). Classification (NCBI taxonomy): domain Bacteria; kingdom Pseudomonadati; phylum Pseudomonadota; class Gammaproteobacteria; order Pseudomonadales; family Pseudomonadaceae; genus Pseudomonas; species Pseudomonas sp. 22072. The sequence goes on along the minus strand of NZ_JBQEQE010000013.1, from coordinate 28,333 downwards.
CGACGCCAAGGGCGACCTGAAGGACTTCAAGTTCGTGGTCTACGAATGGCACTTCGGTAAACCAAAAACCGAAGTTTCCCCTCAGTAAGCCAGGCGTTACTGGTCAACAAGCCCACTGTGCAAGCAGTGGGCTTTGTTTTACGAGGTTTATGGGCCATGTCACCCGCGATCCGGGCGCTGGCTCACCTGAAAATCTTAAAACCGTCACCAGCGGTTCGCTGGCAAACGCTTCGTGCAACCTGGTCACAGAACAGGGCACCGAGCCGGAAATGACTCCACCAGTGAAATGCGTATCGGGTTTTTAGGAGCGCTGTAATGCCTGAGATCTATCATTTTTTCCAACAGCTGGTTAATGGCCTGACCATTGGCAGCACCTATGCCTTGATAGCCATTGGCTACACAATGGTTTACGGCATCATTGGAATGATCAACTTCGCCCATGGCGAGGTGTACATGATTGGTTCCTACGTGGCCTTTATCGCCCTTGCCGGGCTGGCCATGATGGGGATCCACTCCCTGCCGCTATTGATGACCGCTGCGTTCCTGGCGTCGATCATCGTAACCAGTGCCTATGGCTACAGCATCGAGCGGGTTGCCTACCGTCCCCTGCGGGGCAGCAACCGTTTGATCCCGCTGATTTCCGCGATCGGCATGTCGATTTTCCTGCAGAACACCGTATTGCTGTCCCAGGACTCCAAGGACAAGTCCATTCCCAACCTGATTCCGGGGAGCATCTCCTTCGGCCCGGGTGGCGCACAAGAAGTGCTGATTTCGTACATGCAGATTCTGGTTTTCGTGGTCACCCTGGTGGCCATGCTGGGCCTGACGCTGTTCATCTCCCGCTCCCGTCTGGGGCGCGCCTGCCGGGCCTGCGCCGAAGACATCAAGATGGCCAACCTGCTGGGCATCAACACCAACAACATCATCGCCCTGACCTTCGTCATTGGTGCTGCGCTGGCGGCCGTGGCGGCCGTGTTGCTGAGCATGCAATACGGCGTGATCAACCCCAACGCCGGTTTCCTGGTGGGCCTCAAGGCCTTTACCGCTGCGGTATTGGGCGGCATCGGCAGCATTCCGGGCGCCATGCTCGGCGGGCTGGTGCTGGGTGTGGCCGAAGCCTTTGGCGCCGATATCTTCGGTGACCAGTACAAGGACGTCGTCGCGTTCGGCCTGTTGGTTCTGGTGTTGTTGTTCCGTCCGACCGGCATCCTGGGCCGTCCGGAGGTTGAGAAAGTATGAGCAGATATCTTAAATCGGCGTTTTTCAGCGCCTTGCTGGTGTGGGCCGTGGCCTTCCCGGTACTCGGCCTCAAGCTGAGCATTGTCGGCATCAACCTGGAAGTGCACGGCACCGGGCCTGTGACCCTGACCGTCATCGCCCTGTGTTCGGTGCTGATGTTCCTGCGTGTACTGTTCACCCAGCAGGTGGGTGCCTTGTTCAAGGGCAACCGTGGCCCGTTGGTGTCGCCCAAGGTCAGCCAATTTCTGACCCTGCCGCGCACCCAGCGCTACATCATCATCGGGTTGATCATCGCGGCGCTGATCTGGCCGTTCTTCGGCTCGCGCGGCGCGGTCGACATTGCCACGCTGATCCTGATCTACGTGTTGCTGGGCCTGGGCCTGAACATCGTGGTGGGCCTGGCAGGCCTGCTCGACCTGGGTTATGTGGGCTTCTACGCCGTGGGTGCCTATACCTACGCGCTGCTCTCGCATTACCTGGGCTGGAGCTTCTGGATCTGCCTGCCATTGGCGGGTATGGCGGCGGCCACGTTCGGCTTCCTGCTGGGCTTCCCGGTGCTGCGCCTGCGCGGTGACTACCTGGCCATCGTGACCCTGGGCTTCGGCGAAATCATTCGCCTGTTCCTGCGTAACCTCACCGATATCACCGGTGGCCCCAACGGTATCAGCAGCATTCCCAAGCCGACGTTCTTCGGGCTGTCGTTCGACCGCACCGCCGCCGAAGGCATGCAGACCTTCCACGAGTACTTCGGGATTGCCTACAACCCGGTGAGCAAAGTGGTGTTCCTGTACCTGGTGGCGCTGCTTTTGGCGTTGGCGGCACTGTTCGTGATCAACCGCCTGCTGCGCATGCCCATCGGCCGTGCGTGGGAAGCGCTGCGCGAAGATGAAATCGCCTGCCGTGCCCTGGGCCTGAACCCGACCATCATCAAGCTTTCCGCATTCACCCTGGGCGCTGCATTCGCCGGTTTTGCCGGCAGCTTCTTCGCCGCTCGCCAAGGCCTGGTGACGCCGGAATCGTTCACCTTTATCGAGTCGGCGATCATTCTCGCCATCGTGGTACTGGGTGGCATGGGCTCGCAACTGGGCGTGATCCTGGCGGCCATCGTGATGATCCTGCTGCCGGAAATGATGCGTGAGTTCAGCGAATACCGCATGTTGATGTTCGGCGCCATGATGGTGCTGATGATGATCTGGCGCCCTCAAGGCCTGCTGCCCATGCAACGTCCACACATGGAGCTGCGCAAATGAGCCGCGAGATCCTGAAAGTCGAAAACCTGAGCATGCGCTTCGGTGGTTTGCTGGCGGTCAATGGCGTGGCCCTGTCCGTCAAAGAGAAACAAGTGGTAGCGCTGATCGGACCCAACGGCGCCGGCAAGACCACGGTGTTCAACTGCCTCACCGGTTTCTACAAGCCGAGCGGTGGCAGCATCCTGCTGGACGGCCAACCCATACAGGGCCTGGCCGGCCACGAAATCGCCCGCAAAGGCGTGGTGCGTACCTTCCAGAACGTGCGGTTGTTCAAAGACATGACGGCGGTCGAGAACCTGTTGATCGCCCAGCACCGTCACTTGAACACCAACTTCTTCGCTGGCCTGTTCAAGACCCCGGCGTTCCGCAAGAGCGAACGCGAGGCTATGGAATACGCGGCGTACTGGCTGGACAAGGTCAACCTGACCGAGTTCGCCAACCGCCCGGCAGGCACCCTCGCCTACGGCCAGCAACGTCGCCTGGAAATCGCCCGCTGCATGATGACCCGCCCGCGCATCCTGATGCTCGACGAACCTGCCGCGGGCCTGAACCCCAAGGAAACCGAAGACCTCAAGGCGCTGATCAGTGTGCTGCGTGAGGAAAACAACGCCACGGTGCTGTTGATCGAACACGACATGAAACTGGTCATGAGCATCTCCGACCATATCGTGGTGATCAACCAGGGCACGCCGCTGGCCAACGGGACGCCGGAGCAGATCCGCGACAATCCTGAAGTGATCAAAGCCTACTTGGGGGAAGCGTAAAATGCTGCAATTCGAAAACGTTTCCACTTTCTACGGCAAGATCCAGGCCCTGCACAGCGTCAATGTGGAAGTGCGCCAGGGTGAGATTGTCACCCTGATCGGCGCCAACGGTGCCGGCAAATCGACCTTGCTGATGACCTTGTGCGGTTCGCCGCAAGCCTACAGTGGCAGCATCCGCTACATGGGTGAAGAACTGGTGGGCAAGCACTCCGCCGAGATCATGCGCAAGAGCATTGCGGTGGTACCGGAAGGCCGTCGAGTGTTTTCGCGCCTGACCGTGGAAGAGAACCTGGCCATGGGTGGGTTCTTTACCGACAAGGGCGATTACCAGGAACAAATGGACAAGGTGCTGCACCTGTTCCCCCGCCTCAAGGAACGCTTCAGCCAGCGCGGCGGCACCATGTCCGGCGGCGAGCAGCAAATGCTCGCCATCGGCCGGGCGCTGATGAGCAAGCCCAAGCTGTTGTTGCTGGACGAGCCTTCCCTGGGCCTGGCACCGATCATCATCCAGCAGATCTTCGACATCATCGAACAGCTGCGCAAGGACGGTGTGACGGTGTTTTTGGTGGAGCAGAACGCCAACCAGGCGCTGAAAATCGCTGACCGTGCCTATGTGCTGGAGAATGGCCGGGTGGTGATGCAGGGTACGGGTGAGCAATTGCTGACCGATCCGAAGGTGCGGGAGGCCTACCTCGGCGGCTAAGAAAGAGTGAGTTCCAAATGGGAGTTGGCTTGTGTGGGAGCTGGCTTGCCTGCGATGGCATCACCCCGGTGTATCTGAAGAACCGAGGCGTTTGCATCGCGGGCAAGCCCGACTCCCACATTTGCTTTGTATAAGTCATTAAACAGGTGTTGTTTGCAGTTTTTTTCGATGGCTTTGTAACGAATTCCCTCCCCCTTTCTCTAGTGGTGCATGCAGGCAATCAAGCCTGCGCATTCAACCACTGCTGGAGACACACCATGACCACCAAACTGTCCGCCGCCACCCTCGTTCTGGCCCTTGGTTCTGCCCTGAGCCTGTCCGCCCTGACCACCACCGCCCACGCGGCCGACGACATGCAGAAATGCTTCGGCGTGGCTGAAGCCGGCAAGAATGACTGCGCCGCGGGCGCCGGTACGTCGTGCGCTGGCACCTCCAAAACCAAAGACCAGGCCAATGCCTGGAAGCTGGTACCCGCCGGCACTTGCACCAAGACCCCAAGCACCACCTCGCCGACCGGTTTTGGCCAGGAAGCGGCCTTCACCGCCAAATCCTGAACCCCGCGCAGCCTGAGTACTGATGATGACGCCTACAGCCCAACACGCGGTCTCACCGGCTCAGGTGCCCGGCCTCCCCTATCGGGCCGGGCTGGGGCTCAAGACCGAGCACTTCAGCGAGGTTCTCGAGACCCGCCCCGACATCGGTTTTTTCGAAGTACACGCCGAAAACTACATGGTGGCCGGCGGCCCGTTTCATCACTACCTGGGGTTGATTCGTGCGCAGTACCCCCTGTCACTGCACGGCGTCGGCCTGTCCATCGGCGGCGAAGCCCCCTTGGATCGCGAGCACCTGGCACGCCTGGCCACGCTGATCGAACGCTATCAACCCCAGTCTTTTTCCGAACACCTGGCCTGGTCCAGCCACGGCCCGGTGTTTCTCAACGACTTGCTGCCCCTGGCCTACGACGCCTGCACCCTGGAGCGGGTATGCGAACACGTGGATCAGGTACAGAGCACGCTCAAGCGGCCGATGCTGTTGGAAAACCCCTCCACTTACCTGCAGTTCCAGCGCTCTACCCTGGACGAAACCGACTTCATCAGCCAGATAGTCCGCCGTACCGGTTGCGGCCTGCTGCTCGACGTCAACAACGTCTACGTGTCCTGCATCAATCATCAGCGCGACCCGCTGACCTACATCGATGCCTTGCCATTGCACGCAGTGGGTGAGATTCATCTGGCCGGTTTTGCCGAAGACACCGACAGCCTGGGCGACCGCCTGCTGATTGATGACCACGGCGCGCCGATCGATAACGCCGTGTGGCAGCTTTACGCACAGGTACTGGCGCGGACCGGAGCGGTGGCGACGCTGATCGAGCGGGATAACCAGGTGCCCGCGTTCAGCGTGTTGCAAGCAGAGGCCCGGCAGGCCGAATGGTATTTGTCGCAGGTGGCCCGATGAGCATTCAGCAAACATTCGCAGAGGCTTTACTGGCCCCGCAAGTAACCTGCCCCGAGGGCGTGTTCAGCAGCAACGGTGCTGAACCGGCGAGCCGCTTTGCGGTGTATCGAAACAATGTCCATAGCGCTTTGATCAATGCTTTGGCAGCCGCCTACCCGGTGGCGCGGCAACTGGTCGGCGATGAGTTTTTCCGTGCCATGGCCGGTCTGTATGCCCAGGCCCACCCGCCCACCAGCCCCTTGATCAGTGAGTACGGCGGCACGTTCGCTGACTTTATCCAGGGTTTCGAACCAGCCTGGAGCGTGCCCTACCTGGCCGATGTCGCCCGGCTGGAGCGCTTGAGGGTCCGCGCTTATCACGCGGCGGATTGTCTGGTTCTGGATCAGCACAGCGTACTTCGGCAACTGCAAGGTTGCGCGCAACTGGGGCAACTGCGTGTAGGACTGCATCCGTCACTTGCCACGCTGGAATCTTCCTACGCGGTGGTATCGGTTTGGGCGGCGCACCAGGCCGACGGGGCCATCGCCAGCTTGAACCCCTGGCATGCCCAAGGCGGGCTGGTCTTGCGCCAAGGGTTGGTGGTCAAGGTATTCGCCATCGACCGCGGGTCTGTGACCTTTATCAACCGACTCAACCAAGGCGCAGGGCTGGAAATGGCCATAGCTGATGCCCTGCAAGCCTCTGACGAATTCGATTTGCACCTATGTCTCACGCTGTTGATCAGCCACGACGCCATCACCCATTTGCATCTGCAACCAGAGGTATCGCCATGAACTTTCCCGCTCCCTGCCTGGTAAAACGAACCGTGGCACTGTTTGAAAAAATCCCCTACAGCCTGATCGCCTTTATCGCGCGCTTCTCCATTGCGGCGGTGTTCTGGAAGTCTGGCCAGACCAAGGTCGAAGGCTTTGCCATTGACCTGATCAGCGGCACCTTCCAATGGGGTGAGCCCAAACTCGCCGCCTCGACCCTCTTTTTGTTTCGCAGCGAATACCAATTGCCTCTGCTGTCGCCAGAGGTGGCCGCGCATCTGGCAACCTTTGCCGAGCACTTTTTCCCGGTACTGATTCTGCTGGGGTTCGCCACGCGCTTCTCGGCCCTGGCCCTGATCGGCATGACCTTGACCATCCAGCTGTTCGTCTACCCTGACGCCTACCCCACTCACGGCACCTGGCTTGCGCTGTTGTTGTTGTTGCTTGCCAAAGGCCCCGGGTGCCTGTCCATCGACCACCTGATTGCCCGTCGTTATCGCTGAAGCCGATCCAGTGCCTCGCCGCTGCGCTTGAACCAGTCCACCAGGTAGTCGGCCAACACCTGGGTACGCCGTGGCAAGCCGCCCTGGTAGGGATGCACCAGGTACATCGGCATGCTGCGTGTCTGATAATCGCGCAGCAGCCAGCGCAATCGGCCGTCAGCCAGCTCCGTGGGTAGAACGTAGGACGGCAGGCGGGCAATACCGGCGCCGACCAACGCTGCTTTTTTCAGCAGGTTGTAGTGGTTGGAGGCGAAGGTGCCGCTCACCTTTACCCGCAGCAATTCGTGTTGCTGGTGGTACAACCATTCCTCGCGGCCACTGTAATGACTGTTGAGCAAACAGCTGTGCGCCGCCAGGTCCGCTGGGGTCTGCGGCTCGCCATGCTGTTCCAGATAAGCCGGGCTGGCGCAGGTCATCTCATGCCAGGCCAGCAAAGGTTTAGCCACCAAGCGTTCATGTTCGATGGCGCCCGACCGTACCCCCAAGTCAAAACCATCCCGTGCCAAGTCTCGGTAGTTGTTATTGAGCTCCAGCTCGATCTGCACCTGCGGGTATTGCTTGGAGAACTCCAGCAGCAAGCCATCGAAGAAGGTTTCACCCAACGACACTGGAACGGTCATACGCACAGGGCCAGCCAAATCATCTTTGAGCCGCGCCAATGCCTGGCGGGCGCGTTCCACCTGCACCACCAATGCTTGTGCCTGGGGCAGCAACGCCGCGCCGGCAGCAGTCAGGCTCAGCTTGCGCGTGGTGCGGTGCAGCAAAACCACGGCAAACTGCGCTTCCAACTGGCTGATGCGCTTGGACAACTGCCCTTTGCTGCAGCCCAATTGTGCGGCCGCCACGGTGAAACTGCCGGCTTCGATCAGCACGGCGAACGCCGCCAGGTCATCCATTTCGCTCATGGACTGTTTCCATTTGAAAACCAAAGGTTGCCTATTAGCACGTTTATCCAATTAAAAAGCCACACTAGACTGAACGCAAATCCCAACCCCTGTAGGAGCGAGCTTGCTCGCGAAGAACGTCAACGATCACGCGGTAAGCCTGACTACACGCCGGCGACCTTGAGTTTTTCGCGAGCACGCTTGCCCCTGCAGGAAATCAGCCCCAGAGGAACAGCACGATGAAAATCCTATTGATCGGTGCCAGCGGCACCATCGGTTCAGCGGTCAAGGCGGAACTGGCCCAGCGCCACGAAGTGATCAGCATCGGCCGCACCAGCGGTGACTTCCAGGTGGATATCAGCGATAGCGCCTCGATCCGTAAGCTGTTCGAGCAGACCGGTAAGTTCGACGCCCTGATCTGCGCGGCAGGCAGCGTCAACTTCGTGCCCCTGGCAGACATGAACGACAGCGATTTCGAACTGGGCCTGCGTGACAAGCTGATGGGCCAGGTCAACCTGCTGTTGATCGGCCGTGAGTACGCCAACGACGGTGCTTCGTTCACGTTCACCAGCGGCATCCTGAACCGTGATCCGATCCGTACCGGCGCTTCGGCGGCCTTGGTCAACGGTGCTCTGGACGCCTTCGTCAAAGCGGCGGCCATTGAATTGCCTCGCGGCCTGCGTATCAACTCGGTCAGCCCGACGGTACTACTGGAAGCCATGGGCAGCTATGCCCCTTATTTCCGTGGCTACAAACCTGCCCCCGCCGCCGATGTAGCGCTGGCTTACGCCAAAAGCGTCGAGGGCCTACAAACTGGTCAGACCTTTATCGTGGGGTGAGGGTGAGTGCTGTAAGAAACGCCTGAAGCTGGCAAGCGGGCTTGTGATGCACGGCCAGCCTGCGTAACGTGGCGGCACTTGCCTGGAGACCCGATAATGCGCGCCGCCCGTACCCTCGTCCTGTTTGCCTTGCTTCCTGTATTCGCCGCCTGCCAATTGTTCGAAAGCGAGCCGGCCAAGCCATCGACTGTCGGGCTGACCCGTATGCAGGGTGAGTTGACCGCGGTGGACGGCAAACTGCTGTTCCAGCCGTGCGGCGACCAGCGTAGCTACGTGGTCAACGACACCGGCGGCACCAGCGTCCTGCAGGAAGCCGCCTCGCTGGCCGGCCAGCAGGGCAAGCTGTTTGCCGACCTGCGCGGCAAGTTTTCCGGGGTCGCCAGCGGCACCCAGGGTTCAGTGGACCTGCAACAGCTGTATCGCGTCGAACGCTCGACTTCAGCGTGCTCCGACCCGGACTTCAAGCGCATGATCCTGCGGGCCAACGGCCATAAACCCGCCTGGGCAATGAATGTCACGGCCAAGGGCATGGTGCTGGAACGCGAAGGCCATCCACCTTTGGCAGTACCCTACGTCGAGGAACAACTGGGCGACGGCCGCTTCAATCTGATGACCGAAGCCAACAACCAGCACATCGAACTGTGGGTGGCGCCCCAGCGCTGCGTCGACAGTGTGAGCGGCAGCCTGCAACACATGAGCGCCGAGTTGCGCGTGAACGGCCAGGTGCAGCGTGGTTGCGCAGCATTCGGCGGCTCGCGGGACGACTGATTAGGCCCTGTGCTGTTTTAACCTGACGGAAACTTGCCATTGGGGCTTATAATCGCCGGTTTGCAAAACAGCCGGCCTCCTTGCCCGCCGCCTACCGGATCCTGTCATGTTACGAATCACCGAACTCAAGCTGCCCATCGACCATCCCGAAGAAGACCTGCGCACTGCCATCGTGCAGCGCCTGGGCATCGCCAGTGATGACCTGCTCGATTTCACCCTGTTCAAGCGCAGCTACGATGCGCGTAAAAAGACCTCTGAGCTGTGCTTCATCTACACCGTCGACCTGAACGTGAAGGGTGAAGCCGCGCTGCTGCTCAAGTTTGCCGACGACCGCAACGTCAACCCGGCACCGGATGTCAGCTACAAGGTGGTGGGCCAGGCGCCGGAAGGCCTGGCTGAGCGGCCAATCGTGGTGGGCTTCGGTCCCTGCGGAATTTTCGCCGGGCTGCTGCTGGCACAGATGGGCTTCAAGCCGATCATCCTCGAGCGCGGCAAGGAAGTGCGCCAACGCACCAAGGACACCTGGGGCCTGTGGCGCAAAAGCGTGCTCAACCCCGAGTCCAACGTGCAATTCGGTGAAGGCGGCGCAGGCACCTTCTCCGACGGCAAGCTGTACAGCCAGATCAAGGACCCGAAATTCCACGGTCGCAAAGTGCTGCACGAGTTCGTCAAGGCCGGCGCGCCGGAAGAAATTCTCTACGTCAGCAAGCCCCACATCGGCACCTTCCGCCTGACCGGCGTGGTGGAAAACATGCGCGAGCAGATCATCGCCCTGGGCGGTGAAGTACGCTTCGAGCAGCGGGTCACCGACGTGTTGATCGAAGACGGCCAGTTGAACGGCGTGGTCATCGACGGCGGCGAGCAGATCCTCTCCAAGCACGTGATTCTTGCCCTGGGCCACAGCGCCCGGGACACCTTCCGCATGCTCCACGACCGTGGCGTGTACATGGAAGCCAAGCCGTTCTCGGTGGGTTTCCGTATCGAACACCCACAGTCGCTGATCGACGCCGCACGCCTGGGTAAATACGCCGGCCACCCGAAGCTGGGTGCTGCGGACTACAAGCTGGTGCACCACGCCAAGAACGGCCGTTCGGTTTACAGCTTCTGCATGTGCCCGGGCGGCACCGTCGTGGCTGCGACCTCGGAGCCCCATCGCGTCGTGACCAACGGCATGAGCCAATACTCGCGTAACGAGCGCAATGCCAACTCTGGCATCGTGGTAGGCATTACCCCCGAGGTGGATTACCCGGGTGGCCCGCTGGCCGGTATCGAGTTGCAGGAGCGCCTGGAGTCCCACGCCTACATCCTCGGCGGCAGCAACTACGAGGCCCCGGCGCAACTGGTGGGCGACTTCATCGCCGGCAAACCCTCCACCGCGCTGGGCAGTGTGGAGCCGTCCTACAAACCCGGTGTGTCGCTGGGTGACCTGGCCCTGGCCCTGCCGGACTTCGCCATCGAAGCCATCCGCGAAGCCTTGCCGGCGTTTGAGAAACAGATCAAAGGTTACTCGCTGCACGATGCGGTGCTGACCGGCATCGAGACCCGCACCTCATCGCCCTTGCGCATTACCCGCAACGAGTCAATGCAGAGCCTGAACGTCAAAGGCTTGTTCCCGGCCGGAGAAGGCGCGGGGTATGCCGGTGGGATTCTGTCGGCGGGTGTCGACGGGATTCGGATCGCCGAGGCGTTGGCGCGGGATATGCTCGGCATCCACGGTTGAAGCTTCGAGTTGTAAGCTTCAAGCCACAAGCTAAAAACAGGTATGCATCCTGCTTTTCTTGTAGCTTGGAGCTTACAACTTGGCGCTGCTTGTCAGATATTAGCGCGCAGGATGTTAGCGGGTAGCGCCTCACCGCGCTCGACACTCGCCGCAACCGCCGCGATCAACCCTTCCAGCTCATAGCCCTGCCCCGCCAGCCAAGCTTGATCGTAATAGGTCGTGGCATAGCGCTCACCACCATCGCACAAGATCGCAACGATCGACCCCGACTCCCCCGCCGCTTTCATCTGTTGCGCCGCCATCAGCGCACCGATCAGGTTGGTCCCGCTGGACCCGCCAACCCGTCGTCCCAAATGCTCAGCCAGGTAATGCATGGCCGCCAGGGACAATGCATCCGGTACCTTGACCATGGCGTCAATCACCGCCGGCAGAAACGAGGCCTCCACACGTGGGCGACCAATCCCTTCAATCCGTGAGCCACAGTCCAGGCGCAGGCTGGCATCACCACTCTGGTAGAAGTCGAAGAACACCGAGCGTTCGGCATCGGCACACAACACCCGGGTGCAATGCTGGCGATAACGCACATAGCGGCCCAGGGTCGCGGTGGTGCCGCCGGTGCCAGGGCTGGAAATCAACCAACTCGGCTCCGGGTGCTGTTCAAAGCGCATCTGCTGGAAGATCGATTCGGCGATGTTGTTGTTCGCCCGCCAGTCGGTGGCACGTTCGGCGTAAGTGAACTGGTCCATGAAGTGACCACCGCTTTCCTGGGCCAGGCGTTCGGATTCGGCGTAGATCTGCGTCGGGTCCTGGACCAGATGGCTCTTGCCACCATAGAAGGCAATCTGGGCGATCTTCTCTTGGGACGTGGTCGCGGGCATGACGGCAATGAACGGCAAGCCGAGCAAGCGCGCGAAGTAGGCTTCCGAGATCGCGGTGGAGCCGCTGGACGCTTCAATAACGGGGGCGCCAGGCTTGAGCCAACCATTGCACAGCGCATACAGGAACAACGAGCGCGCCAGCCGGTGTTTCAGGCTGCCGGTGGGGTGGCTGGACTCATCCTTGAAGTACAACTCGATGCCTGGCAAACCCGGTAATGGCAGCGGGATCAGGTGGGTATCGGCGCTCCGCTGGAAGTCCGCTTCAATGATACGAATGGCTTCGCGGGCCCAGGTACGGTGGTCGCTCATGGTGGCTTCTCTAAAGGCTTTCAGCGGTGATCTTAGGATGTTTCCCACGCTTCACACAGATACAGTGACGACGCAATTGGACACACAATTGCTAGTCTTTAACCCACCGATGTTCCGGCCAACCACTTATAACAAATAAGAATATAACTTTTGTTTTAACAACTAACGGTACGGGTTAGGGTACCCACCTATTGAACCTGGATTGGAGAGCATCCCTTGCCTCTGCGTAGCACTTTCACCCGTTTCTTCCAGCTGGAAGCCGCCAGTGGTCTGTTGTTGATCGCCGCTGCCGCTTTGGCGCTGATTATCAACAACTCACCGTTGTCGCACCTGTACAACGCCTTTCTCGACACGCCGGTGGTGGCTCAGGTTGGCGCGTTGAAAATCGCCAAGCCGGCGCTGCTTTGGATCAACGATGGCCTGATGGCCCTGTTTTTCCTGCTGATCGGCCTGGAGGTCAAGCGTGAGCTGCTGGATGGTCACCTGTCCAAGCCTTCGCAAGTGGTGCTGCCTGGCGCAGCGGCCATCGGCGGCATGGTTGTGCCGGCGCTGATCTACTGGGCGCTTAACAAGGACAACCCGGCCGCCCTGGCCGGCTGGGCGATCCCCATGGCCACCGACATTGCCTTTGCGCTGGGCGTTCTGGCCCTGCTGGGCAAGCGCGTACCAGTGTCGCTGAAGCTGTTCCTGATGACCCTGGCGATCATTGATGACCTTGGCGCCATCATCGTCATTGCCTTGTTCTATTCCGCTGACTTGTCCACGGCATCCCTGGCGGGCGCGGGGGCGTGCTTGATTGCGCTGATTGCGATGAACCGCCTGGGCGTGATCAAGCTGGGGCCGTATATGATCATCGGCCTGATCCTGTGGGTGTGCGTGCTCAAGAGCGGTGTGCATGCGACCTTGGCGGGTGTAACCCTGGCGTTCTGCATTCCACTGCGCACCAAGAATGCCGAAACCTCACCGCTGCTGAGCCTGGAACACGCCCTGCATCCCTGGGTGGCCTACGCCATCCTGCCGCTGTTCGCGTTTGCCAATGCCGGGGTCTCTCTGACAGGTGTCAGCCTGGAGAGCTTCACCCACTCCGTGCCCATGGGCATCGCCGCCGGTCTCTTGATCGGCAAGACCGTCGGTGTGTTCGGCCTCACCTGGCTGGCGATCAAGACCGGCATCGCCTCACTGCCCAGCGGCGCCAACTGGGGTCAGGTAATGGGCGTGGCGATTCTGTGCGGGATCGGCTTCACCATGAGCCTGTTTGTCGGCTCCCTGGCGTTTGTGCCAGGCGCCAGTGAGTTTGCCGGTGAAGATCGCATGGGGATTCTGACCGGGTCGATCCTGGCGGCCTTTATCGGGTATGCCGTGACGGCGATGGCAAGTCGCAAGAAAGTCGTCGTTGCATGATTGAAGTCAGTCAGTTGTAGGAGCGAGCTTGCTCGCTCCTACAAACAAAACCCCCAACCGGTCACCCGGTTGGGGGTTTTTCTTCGCCTGAAGCTTAAGGCTTAGCGAGTAACGCGGCTGGTACCGTCGACGGTCATGATGCGTACGCGGTCGCCAATGCGGAAGATTTCATTTTCCTGCACGGCTTGTACGTAAGCACGCATGCTGCCGTCGTCTTCGCGCACGGTGATTTCCACGCCCTGGGTACGGGTCAGGCCTTCTTCAGTGGCCGAGCCCAGCAGGCCGCCCGCAACTGCGCCGATCACAGCAGTAACGATGCTGCCTCGGCCGCCACCGATGGCGCTGCCGCCAACGCCGCCGATGACTGCGCCCGCGGCGCCGCCGATTGGGGTTTTGGTGCCTTCGATTTTCACCGGACGCAGAGATTCGATGGTGCCCATGCGAACGGTCTGTACACGACGCGCCTCATCACGAGAGTACGAGTCGCCGGTCAGACTCGAGGCGCAGCCACCCAGCAGCAACGACAGGGTGGTAAAGCAGGCAACTAGTAAAACGGACTTACGCATAGCATCAACTCCAAAGGACAGGTATTCATTAAACGCTGTGGCTTGGCGCGTGTCACGGCGCACCAGGCAGAAACTTGCTTTCATTCAGCCTGAGTACAGACTGCCAGCACCAGAGAACTCGACGAACGGTAACCAAGCCAGGGTACGGAACGATGCCATAACCGGCTCGATCAGTGTAGCCGCACAGCCGAAAGCGTCCGAAGTCTCTTGAACAGAGACTTCGACGCAACGGTGTTGATTCAGGTGGGATGACGAAAGGTGACGCTCAGGGCGCCAGGCGCTCGCGGCACCATTGGCCGTCTTGCAAGCGGTAGTTGAGGCGATCATGCAGGCGGCTGGCGCGGCCTTGCCAGAACTCGATGCGCTCAGGCAGTAAACGGTACCCTCCCCAATGCTCGGGGCAATCGGGCTGGGTATCGCTGAAACGCTCTTCAGTGGCCTTGAGCAGCGCCTGCAGCTCATCGCGATCACGAATGACTTTGCTCTGCGGAGAGGCCCAGGCACCCAGGCGGCTGCCCAACGGGCGCACCTGATAATAAGCATCCGACTCTTCAGGCGTGACCTTGGCCACGCGCCCTTCAATGCGTACCTGGCGCTCCAGGGTGGGCCAGAAGAAGGTCATGGCCGCAAACGGCCGCGCCGCGAGTTGTTCACCCTTGGCGCTCTGATAGTTGGTGAAGAAGGTAAAGCCCTGTGCATCCAGGCCCTTGAGCAGCAGGATGCGGCAGTGCGGGCGGCCGTCCTGATCCACTGTCGCCAGCGTCATGGCATTGGCCTCCACTGGCGGCTGTTCGGTTTTCACCGCATCAGCAAACCAATGGTGGAACAACGCAAACGGCTCGTCCGGGGCCTGGGCCTCGCTCAAACCGTCCCGTGTGTAGTCACGGCGCATATCGGCCAGTGCCTGGGTCATGCGGCTTTATCCTTGTGGTTCAACAGCTCAGTTCTTCGCCTGATCGTTCGAAGCGGGTGCCGCCTTGGCTTTTGCCGTGGCAGGTTTCTTCGCAGCCGGCTTGGCCGCAGCCTTTTTAGCCGCTGGCTTGGCCGCCGCTTTCTTGGCCGTGGCCTTTTTGGCAGGCGCTTTGGCCGCAGGTGCTGGCGCAGGCACATTCTGCACCGCGACCATTTCGGCTACGGGCGGGGTCTTGCCGGAGTTGTACTTGCTCAGCAGTGCCAACATCGTTGTACGCTGAGTGAACATGATTTCCATGCGACGGTTCAGCGCACGCCCCTGATTGCTGTCGTTGGCGGCACGCGGCATAAGGTCGCCCATGCCACGCAGCATCAAGCGATCCTGTTTCAGACCACTCAGGCTGAAAATCGAGGCAATGGACTGCGCACGCTCCTTGCTCAACGCCTGGCTGGCCGGGGCGCTGCCCGTGGCATCAACGTGGCCCAGCACCAGTACGGCGGTCTTCGGGTCAGCTTCGACGGCCTTGGCCACCCGCGTGAACGGGCCCAGGGTCACCGGCAGCAACATGGCCGGACGCTTCGGGTTGTAGGAGCCGTCTACCGGGGCAATCACCACCAGGGTGTTGTCACGGCGCTCCAGTTGCAGGTTGCTGTCCTTGATGGCGGCACGCAGGCGTGGTTCGTATTCGTCCAGCCAGGCTTGGGTGATCTTCGGGTCAGGCATTTGTACATTGGTCACATCGACCTTGGCCAATGGCTTTGGCTTGCTTTCGAACGGCCACCACCAGCGCGGCTCGCTGTCGGTCTTGGCGACGACAGGTGCGGCGTCCGAGGCCGGGGTTGCCGCCTTGAGGTCGGCTTTCAGGTCGGCCTTGGCGTCGGCGGCTTTGTCTTCGGCACTCTTGGTGGAAAACGGCCACCAGCTGTAACCGGTGTCGGCTTTGGCAGCCGGGGCAGCGGCAGCAGCGGTGACAGGCTCAACAGGCTTGGCACCGGCGGCCGGCTTGGCGTCGGGTTTGGCATCCGACTTGGCGTCGGTCTGGGCCACTGGATCCTTGGTCGCCGTTTTGTCAGATCCAAATGACCACCAATGCCCACCTTCGGCATCATTTTGTGGAGTTTGTGCACAACCCGTAATAGTGAGGCACAGCGCCAGTGCCAAAGACTTGTTCGATAACATGAGATATCCACAAAATGAGAAAAAACCAGAGGGTCGCAGGACCCGTTAAACAGACGCTAAAAGAACATTCAACTTACAACATGTCGTTCAGCATCTTTTTTATACTTGCCTTTGTAACAAAAAATTGTGAAACAGCAAGGGGTTTATAGACAACCGGCCAATATTCCGACCAACTTCTGGGCCCGCGGGTCCATAAGTACGTAGGGACCCAGGGTATTAGTCACAAAACCGAAGGCTACATCATGTTCAGGGTCGGCAAACCCGACTGAGCCCCCTGCCCCGGGATGCCCGAATGCACGTGGTCCGAGGCCGAACGTGGCATTGGGCAACTGCGGTTGATCCAACATGCAGCCCAGGCCGAAGCGGGTTTGGGTCAATAAGGTTTTATCCAGCCCGATACTGTGCTCGCGGGTCAATTGTTCGAGCATGTCGCTTTCCAGCAAACTACCGTCCAACAAACCACTATAAAACCCGGCCAGGCTGCGTGCATTACCGTGGCCATTCGCCGCAGGCTGCTGCATGCGTCGCCATTCAGGCTTATTAGTGCTGGTCAGAATAGACGGTGGATTGGCAAATGCACGGGTAGTCATCGCCGCCGGCTCGCGCATCATTACTTGAAGTAACCGTTGCGCGGCTTCATCCCCCATAGTGCCTTTGCTGCGCGCTATATGAGCGACGCGATAAAACTCTTCATCCGCCAGGCCTACATGGAAGTCCAACCCCAATGGGCGTGCCACCCGCGCCACGATCGACTCCCCCGGCCCGCGCCCGTCGGCGCGACGCAACAGTTCGCCAACCAGCCAGCCGTAGGTGATTGCCTCATAGCCGTGGCCCTGGCCCGGTGTCCACCACGGGGCTTCTGCCGCCAGGGTATCGACCATCAATTGCCAGTCGTACAACGCTTCGGTAGGCAGCATTTCGCGGATGGCGGGCAGCCCGGCCTGGTGGCAGAGCAACTGGCGCAGCGTGATCGCGTCCTTGCCAGCAGCGGCAAACTCCGGCCAGTACTCGGCTACCGGCGCATCGAGCTTGAGCTTGCCTTCGGCCACCAGTTGCAGGGCAGTCACTGCCGTGAAGGTCTTGGTGCAGGAGAACAGGTTGACGATGGTATCGCTGTGCCAGGCCTCGGCACCGTCCTTGTCGGCAGTACCGGCCCACAGGTCGACGACGGTTTGCCCGCCGATCTGGATGCACAGCCCGGCACCACGCTCCTGAGGATCATCGAACAGGGCGGCGAAGGCTTCGCGCACCGCTTCGAACTGCAGCTCGTAATGACCCTGAATCTGCACCTAAGTCCCCTCGGAAAACACCATGAAAAGTGGTCGCCATTCTTTCAGCCATTGTAGGTTTTGTGAACCCGTCAACGATGAATCAATGACCGTTTCCAGCGTGCCCACCAGCATGCTCAGCGCCCTGCCCCGCGCCTTTGCCGTCGCGCCCCGGCTTGCCGGCGTCACTTTCACGCATCGCTTGGGTGGCCTTGGCTTTTTGCGCCTCACGGCCCAACTGGTCGAGCGCGGCCAGGTTGCTCTTGCGCACCGTCTCGACAAAGCCCTGGAAGGGTACATCGGTGATGCCGACCAGGCCGAAATGGCCGTTTTCACCATCCAGCAGACGCCCGGTTACCGGCTGGTCCAGGTACTGGAACCAGTGCACCCCGACAATCGACGGCTCGGCCACCGCCTGCTTGAGGAACGCGGAGTAGGCCGCGCCGCGGTCCTCTTCGCGAGCCAGTTGCGTCACGCCGCCCCAGAACGGGCCGCGGTCGGCGGAGCCAAAGTTGAATTCGGTGATCAGTACCGGTTTGTCCAGCGCACGCAGGGCGGCGAAGTCGTAACCGTCCTGGGGTTTCAAGGTGTACATGTTGAAGCTCAGCACGTCGCAATACTGCGCGCACGAAGCGACGGCCTCGGGCGTGCTCACCGCAAAACGGCCGCCCAGCAACAGCTGGTTGGGCGCGTGCCACTTCAGCGAGTCGGAAATGGTCTTGAAGTAAGCATCGGCGAAGGTCTTCTGGAAATACTTGAAGTCGGCTTCGATTTCCGGGTGTTCAGAGCTGGGCATCGGCGGCTCGAAGCCTGGGTCTTCCATCAGTTCCCAACCAGCCAGTTGAATACCCCAGGCTTTGGAAAGGCCCTCTTCATTGCGGTATTTATCGCGCAGTTGCTTGAGGAAGGCGCGCTTGGCCGGCACGTCGGTGGTCATGCGCAGGGTGCCGTACGCCAGGGCGTAGCGGGATTTTGCATCCTCGCCAGGACCGGCCCAGGCCAGTTCGTTGTCGGCAAAGAAACCGATCAGCCAAGGATCGTCACGGTGATCGCGTGCGGCAATAGCCACTGCGCGCTCGGTGGCCATGGCAAAGCGCGGGTCGAACGGGTCGGGCATGCCGCCCCACCAGTCGGTGCCGGTGCTGATGCTGGCATAGTCACCGACAATCGACAGCGGCAAGGTGTACGGCACGCGGTCGGCAGTAGCCAGGTCCGGATCGCTCCAGTTGCCGACGGTGTTGAAGCCCCAGGCTTGCAGGCGATCGAGGGTATGGGTCACCCAGCGTGGCTGGTCCAACGCGTCACCGCCGTAAGTGCGCTGCAAGTTGGCCCCATAGAAATCGTACCAACGCCCCGAGCCAAAGCCGCGGCCTTCACCGGCGCCGTTGCCGGTGCGGCTGTCGTCGCTGCCGTAGTACTTGTCAAAGGGTTCGCCGGCCTTGGGCAGCGCCGCGAACATCCACTCGCGCCCCGCCACGTAGGTCTGGCTGTTGTCCGGCGCCACGGTGTTCACCCCCAGCGAGTAGAACGGATGCCCCTGCGGCGTCACCAGGTACCAGCGGCCGTCGCGCTTCTGGGTGCGGAAAAAACCGCTGGCATCGAAGGCCGGGCCCTTCTTCCAGCCACCGTATTGATCCAGGGAGGACTTGTCCCGCTCGGCCAGCCAGGTCTTGAGCTGCTGTTTTTCCTTGGCGGCCGATGCCTTGAGTTGCTCGTCACTGCTGACCTTCTCCGGCCAGCGTGCGCGGTTGGATTGGCCATAGGCATCCACCAGTTCAGTGTAGGCAGCCTTCAATACCGGCTCGCTGTCCTGCACGCCAAAGCGCTCCAGCAGGATACTTTGAGCGGCATTGGGCTTGAGCATCGACAGGGTCACCGAGACGACCTGGCTGCGGTCGATTTCCCCGGCGCTGGCGGCCAGCAATACCCGTTGGCCATCCACAGTCATCGGCATCGGCGGGCCGGCCTTCATGCCCTGGCTCAGCGGTGAGTTGGCTTGCAGCGGGACGAGCAGCGTCTGGGCCGGGCCGGCCGGCAGGTCGATGCGGCTGACGAGCGTCTTGCCGTCGGCGCTCTGCACCTTGACGTAAAGGGTCAGCGCCCAGTTCATCGCGCTCTGGATACGCAGGCTCATGGCGCTCGATTGCGACCAGTCCCACGTCCCCGTCTGCGGGCTGAGCACCAGGCTCGGCTCGGCCGCTGGGTTGAAGGTGATGCGGCGCAGCACCTCGCCTTCGGGCGTTTGTTCGGCATTGTATTGCGGCAGGCTGGCGTCCTGGGTCGCCACCTTGACCACATCGGCCGGCCGGACGAAGTTGAACAGCGTTTGTTGCCCCTCGGGCGCCGCCATCAACGGCGCAGCGAACAGCAGGGCAAAAAGAGCGGGCAGCGTGCGAATCATACGAACAAGGTTCTCCCAAACGGCCGATGACTGGCCTGATGATAGTGATGAGATAGACCACAGAGTGGGCGAATCCGCCCACGGTGGCTTAAGAAATTTCGCGCCTGAACGGCGGCAATGCATTGAGGATCGCCTTGCCATAGCGCTGGGTAACCAGGCGACGGTCGAGCAAGGTGATGGTGCCGCGGTCTTCTTCGGTACGCAGCAGACGCCCGCAGGCCTGCACCAGTTTCAGTGAAGCATCCGGCACCGAGATTTCCATGAACGGGTTGCCGCCCCGGGCTTCGATCCATTCGGCCAGTGCGGCCTCGACCGGGTCATCCGGCACCGAGAACGGGATTTTGGCGATCACCACGTGTTCGCAGTAGGCACCGGGCAAGTCCACGCCTTCGGCAAAGCTGGCCAGGCCGAACAACACACTGGAATCCCCACCGTCGACCCGCGCTTTGTGCTTGTTCAGGGTTTCCTGCTTGGACAGGTTGCCCTGGATAAACACTTGCTTGCGCCAGTCGCGGTCGAGGCCATCGAACACGTCCTGCATCTGTTTGCGCGACGAGAACAGCACCAGGGTGCCGCGGGAGCCTTCCACCAACGACGGCAGATCGCGAATGATCGCCGCCGTGTGCGCCGCCGCATCCCGTGGGTCGGCCTTGAGGTCCGGCACCCGAAGCACGCCGGCGTCAGCGTGATGAAACGGGCTGGGCACCACGGCGGTGACGGCCTTTTTCGGCAGGCCGGCGCGCATGCGGAAGCGGTCAAAGGTGCCCAGGGCCGTCAGCGTGGCCGAGGTTACCAGGCAGCCGTAGGCGACGTTCCACAGGTTGCGGCGCAGCATTTCAGCGGCGAGGATCGGACTGGCGTTGACCTCGATATCGAACAGCGCACCGCTTTCCGACAACGTCAGCCAGCGGGCCATGGGCGGGTTGTCTTCCGGGTCTTCGACGGTAAAGGCGGTCCACAGCTCCCAATTGCCTTGGGAACGAGACAGCAAACTGCCGAACAAGGGATACCACTCTTCGGCCTGGTTGCTGGCGATGCCGATATTGACCTCGCCATCCATGCCTTCCTTGAGCAAATCCGTCAGGCGGGTGAACAGGTCGGTCAGGCGTGAAAAGCCTTTCTTCAGCTCGATGCCCATTTCGCGCATGTGCTCGGGAATCATCCCGCCGACAAAACGGTGGCGCGGGCGCTCTCGGCCTTCGACGTCTTCACCGGGCTTGAAGTCCGCCACCTGCTCGCAGGCGCTGAACATGAACTGCTGCTGGGTCTTGATCTCGCGCGCCAGCTCCGGCACTTGCTCGATCAACTTGCCCAAGTCGCCGGGTAACGGGTGCTGGGCCAGCAACTTGGTGAGATTCTTGGCAGTGGTTTCCAGCCAGTCGGCCGTGGAACGCAAACGGGTGTAGTGGGCGAAATGGCCAATGGCCTTGTCTGGCAGATGGTGGCCTTCGTCGAAGACGTAGAGGGTGTCGCGGGGATCAGGCAGTACCGCACCGCCGCCCAAGGCGAGGTCAGCCAATACCATGTCGTGGTTGGTGACGATGACGTCCACTTTGCCCATGCCTTCGCGCGCCTTGTAGAACGCGCACTGGCCGAAGTTGGGGCAATGGCGGTTGGTGCATTGGCTATGGTCGGTGGTCAGGCGCGCCCAGTCTGAATCTTCCAGGGCGGTGGGCCAGCTGTCGCGGTCGCCGTCCCATTTGTTGCCGGCCAGCTTCTCGATCATGCTGGTAAACAGCTTCTGGCTGGCCTCATCCACCTCGATCTTGAAGCCTTCTTCTTCGAACAAGGAGGCGGTGGCGGTTTGGGCGTGGCCTTCCTGCAGCAATACGTCGAGCTTGGACAGGCACATGTAGCGGCCACGGCCCTTGGCCAGGGCGAAGGTAAAGCTCAAGCCGCTGTTGCGCATCAGGTCGGGCAAGTCTTTGTAGACGATCTGCTCTTGCAGCGCGACGGTAGCGGTGGCGATCACCAGGCGCTTGCCAGCAGCCTTGGCCGTAGGGATCGCAGCCAGGCTGTAGGCCACGGTCTTGCCGGTACCGGTACCGGCCTCGACGGCCACTACCGCAGGCTCACCCTCGCGGCGGCCTTCGTCGTCGGTGTCGATATCCCCGAGGACTTTTGCCACTTCGGCGATCATCAGGCGTTGGCCGTAGCGCGGTTTCAAGCTCTTGGCTTCGAGAAAACGCGAATAGGCGCCCTGGATCGTGGTTTTGAGTTCAGTGCTGATCATGGATAGTCGGGCGCAAAAAACGCTGGATAAATTTTCAGTGGTTCGGATCGGCCGCTATCATACCCCGCTAATTAATCCCGCGCAGAACGGAGTACCACAATGACCGCGTTTAGCCTCGCTTATACCCTGCATGTACTGGCCGCATTGATCTGGGTCGGCGGCATGTTTTTCGCCTGGATGATCCTGCGCCCCGCCGCCATGGCGGCGCTTGAGGGCCCTGCCCGGCTCAAGCTGTGGGCAAATGTGTTTCAACGTTTTTTTGTGTGGGTGTGGGTGGCGGTGGTGCTTTTACCGATCAGCGGCATCGGTTTGCTGCAACTGCGCTTCAGTGGTTTTGAGACCGCGCCGCGTTATGTGCAGGTGATGATGGGGCTGTATCTGGTGATGACGGCGTTGTTTATCCGAATCCAGGCCTTGAAGTTCCCGGAGCTGAAGGCAGCGGTGGCGGCTGAGGATTGGTCGGCGGGCGCGGCTGCGCTGGGGCAGATTCGCAGGTTGGTGGGGATTAATTTGATCGTGGGGTTGGTGGTGGTGGCGGTGGCTTCGGCTCGGCCGATGTTCTGAGGCGAGTCTTACACCGCTATCGCGGGCAAGCCCNGCGATAGCGTCAGGCCAGGCGACTCAGAGCCGCTGGATAGTCACAGACCCCGCAGGCCCAGCCGGCCCCGGTTGCCCCTCCAACCCTGGTCGGCCCTTTTCGCCGCCGTCCGCGCGGTACACCAGGCAGCCCTTGGACTGCCCGCCCTTGCCGGGTTTACCTGCAACACCCGCCAGGCCTCCAGCCCCGCCATCGACCCAGACCTTGATCTGTTCAGCCGGGAATTCCTGTGGCAACTCCAGGCGTACCTGGGCGCCCGCTGCCCCTGGCCGGCCATCGCCGCCATTATCGCCATTAAAGCCGCGCCCGGCTGAACCCCAGGTGCAACCCGGGTCCACGCCGTTGGCACCGTCCAGGCCCGCATATCCTTGGGCTCCAGCGCCACCACGGGCATCCACCGACAGCGCTTCGGCAGTCAGCGAGTTAATGCGCAAGGTCAGATCACGTCCAGCCTTGGCGGGTTTTTCGTGGGTGCCGGGGGCGCCCCGTGAGGTGATCTGGCTACCGTGCTCCAACTGCGCCTCGCGTACCTGCATTTGCAAGGCGGTATTGCCAGGCACAATGGTGATGCGTGCGTCGCGCCCCAAGTGCAGCTCATCCACCGTGACCTGGCTGATGGTGGCCGGAATCAGCAAGGTGCCGTAGTCCGCCACGTCCAGGCGCTCGAGCTGCAACACGCTGGTACTGCTGGGCAAGCGCATCAACGAGTTGGTTTCGACACTGACACTCTGGGCCAGGGCAACGGGGCTGACCAACAGGGCCAACAGAAAAACCTTACGCATCATGGGGCTCCTGAGTGTTTTCAAATTTTTCTTTGAGCGCACAGTAACGACTTCTACCGGCGATTTGCCAGTGAAGGATCAAAAAACTTCAATTCCACCTCGGTGGGTATCGACCGCCGCGCTCTAGGCCCACGCGCCCAGCCGCGCTAGTCTCTACGGTCTTGATGCGAGGATCTGCAATGACCGCTGGAATTTCTGCCCGTACGCCCCAACACGCCTTGGCGGCCCTGCTGGACCTTCACAGGCCAAAACGCCTGTTGTTAGTGGGCGCCAGCCAATTTCCGGCGCTGGATGCCTTCAAAGCTGCGCACCCGGACACCGAGGTGTTCTATGCCGCGCCAGGACCGTTGCCGGAAGACCTCGCGGCGCAGCGCTTTGACCTCGCGCTGGTGGTCGACTGCCTGGAGCACCTGTCCAAACCCCAGGGCCTGACCCTGCTCGGAGGCATCCGTAACCTCAACGCCAGCCGCATTGCCGTGCTGGTCGACCTGGGTGCCTGCGACTGGAAGGACACCGACTTTTTCTCCCTGGCCCTGCAAGCCGGCGAACGCTTCCAACGCGATGATCAGGTGCTGACGCTGTTTACCTATGATCTGCTTGACTATAAACAGGTGCCGGACTGGCTCAACGCCCGCTTCTGGGCCAACCCGGAAAACTTCGGAAAGTATTGGTGGTAACCCGATGAGTACATCCATTTGCCCGTGCGGCAGTGGCAATCTGCTGGATGCCTGCTGCGGCCATTATCACGCCGGCCACCCGGCCCCCTGCGCCAGCGCGTTGATGCGCTCGCGCTACAGCGCCTATGTGCTGGGCCTGGTCGATTACCTGGTCGCCACTACGCTGCCTGCGCAACAGGCCGGCCTGGACCGCGACGCCATTGCCGCCTGGAGTGCACAGAGCACCTGGCTGGGCCTGGAGGTGGAAAGCTCCGAGGTATTCGGCGGCCAGCCTGAGCACGCCTTTGTCACCTTTACCGCGCGCTGGCATGACGCTGCCGGTGAACATAGTCACCGCGAGCAGTCTTCTTTCGTACAGAATGAAGGGCGCTGGTACTTCATCGATCCTACGGTAGAAGTGAAGGCCGGACGTAACGATGCCTGTTTGTGTGGCAGCGGGCAGAAATTCAAGAAGTGCTGTTCCAGCTACTTCTAATCACTCGACGGGGATAGCGCCATGCTTCGGATGTATAGCTTGATGCTGGCGTTGACCCTGGCCCTGACCGGCTGCGCGTCCTGGTTCGAAGACGACGCGCCGCCCCCCCACGTTTCCCTGGTCAAGGTCGAAGTGGTGCGGGCCAAGCTGCTGGAACAGAAATTCAAGCTGTACTTTCGCGTGGACAACCGCGACGACGCCGACCTGACCGTGCGCGGCCTGGTCTACAAGGTCAGCCTGGGCAATCTGGTGTTGACCGAAGGCGAGTCCAACGAGTGGCTGACCGTACCGCCACGCGGTCATAAATTCTTCAAGGTCTCTGTGCGCACCAACCTCTGGCCACAGGTGCGTGAGGTGGTGCAGATGCTGAAAAATCCCGACCGGCCCGTGCCTTATCGTTTAGAAGGCGAACTGAAAACCGGATTATTCATCGGTAATGACGTGCAGGTGGCACACAATGGCGAGATAATCCCCGGCGATTTTATTCCGGAGCAACATCGATGACACAGCAACCCCATGTCCATGGTCCTGACTGCAACCACGATCACGACCACCATGATCATGATCACGACCACGGCCATGTCCACGGCCCGAACTGCGGCCACGCTCATCAAGAGCCGGTGCGCAATGCATTGAAGGACGTCGGTCGCAACGATCCTTGCCCGTGCGGCAGCGAGAAGAAATTCAAGAAGTGCCACGGTGCTTAAACCGCACGGGTAGGAGCGAGCTTGCTCGCGAAAAACGTCAACGATAGCGCGCGTTTTCTGAGTAAACGCGGCGCCTATGGGTTTCTCGCGAGCAAGCTCGCTCCTACAAAACCTTAAGCCACCTCGATTGGTGGCTGTTTCAAGTTCTCACGCAATTGCCAAAACTCCCGCTTGCGTCGTTTCGCCGCGCTCACTAACGTAGCGCCTTTACTGACGCTACCCCCCGCAGGAGCTTTGCCATGGCCTCGCCAGCCCTCTTACATTTTCTTCCCCGGTTCGGCGTTGCCGCGGCAGTGGTCAGTGCCTTGGGCCTGGCCGGTTGCCAGCTCCAGAACACCCAGGACACCCTGCCGCCCGTTGCCGGCGTGCAGCCAATCAAGGGCCTGGCACAGAATGTGTCGGTGCGCCGCAATGCCCAAGGCATGCCGCTGATCGAAAGCAACACCTTCCACGACGCACTGTTCAGCCTCGGTTACGTGCACGCCAGCGACCGCATCACCCAGATGGTCACCCTGCGCCTGCTGGCCCAGGGCCGCCTGGCGGAAATGTCGGGGCCGCAAGTGCTGGACGTCGACCGTTTCATGCGGGCGGTCAACCTCAAGAAAAGCGCTGGCGAGTTGTATAGCGCCTCATCGCCGCGCCTCAAACGCTTCTTTGAAGTGTATGCCCGAGGCGTCAACGCCTACCTGTTCCGTTATCGCGACAAGTTGCCGACGGACCTGGCCCAGAGCGGCTACAAGCCCGAGTACTGGAAGCCGGAAGATTCGGCGCTGCTGTTCTGCCTGCTCAATTTCAGCCAGTCGAGCAACTTGCAGGAGGAGCTTTCGTCCCTGGTGCTGGCGCAGAAGGTCGGCGTCGATAAACTGGCCTGGCTCACCCCAAGCGCACCGGACGAACCCGTCCCGCTGGCCGAAGCCGACAAGCTCAAAGGCGTCAACCTGAACCAGATCACCGGCCTCGCCGGGCTGGAGACGGTGGGCCAGCAATTGCGCGACCTCAATGCCCTGGGCGTCACCACCTCAAGCAACTGGGCCATTGGCCCACAACGCAGCCGCAGCGGCAAAAGCCTGTTGGCCAACGATATCGCCGCGCAGCCACAAGCACCGTCGCCGTGGAACTACGTGCAGATTCGTGCGCCCAAATACCAGGCCGTCGGTGCTTCGATTGCCGGCCTGCCGACCCTGCTGGCTGGTTTCAACGGCAAAGTGGCGTGGAGCATGAGCGCGGTCAAGGGCGACACCCAGGACCTGTTTCTGGAGAAGGTCAAACGCCAGGGCAGTGCGCTGTACTACGAGAACAACGGCAAATGGCTGCCGGCCGGCGTGCGCAACGAAACCTTCTTCATCAAGGGCCAGCGCTCGATTCGCGAAGTGGTGTACGAAACCCGCCACGGCGCTCTGCTCAACAGCAGCCAGGCGCTCACCAGCGGTCTTGGCCTGGCCTTGCAAACCGCCGACTTCAAGGACGACAAGAGCCTGGATGCGTTCTTCGACCTGTCCCGCGCACAAAACGCCGGCAAGGCCTCGGATGCTACCCGCGAGATTCGCGCCATCGGCCTGAACATGATCTTCGCCGACGCCAGCAACATCGGCTGGCAGGTCACCGGCCGTTTCCCCAACCGCCGCGAAGGCGAAGGCCTGTTGCCATCGCCGGGCTGGGACACGCGCTTTGACTGGGACGGCTACGCCGACGCGATGTTGCACCCGTACGACCAGGACCCGGCCCAAGGCTGGATCGGCACCGCCAACCAGCGTACCGCGCCGCGTGGCTACGGCATGCAACTGTCCAACGCCTGGGATGCACCGGAGCGCAGCGAGCGCCTGGCGCAACTGGCCAACGCCGGCAAGCATGACAGCCGCAGCCTGATCGCCATGCAATACGACCAGACCACCCTCTTCGCCGCCAAGCTCAAGAACATGTTCCAGGCACCCGGCATGGCCCAGCCGCTCAAGCAGGCCATCGAGGCCCTGCCGACAGCGGAACGTGCCAAGGCCCGCGAAGCACTGGAGCGCCTGATGACTTTCGATGGTCGGCTGGCAACCACCTCGGCTGACGCGGCAATCTACGAACTGTTCCTGCAGGAAAGCGCCCGGCAGATCTTCCTCGACAAACTCGGCCCGGAAAACAGCGCCAGTTGGAAAGCCTTCGTCAGCAACGCCAGCCTGTCCTACTCGGCCATCGCCGACCACCTGCTGGGCCGTGAAGACAGCCCATTTTGGGATGACACGCGTACACCGCAAATAGAAGACAAACCCGCGATCCTGGCTCGCACCCTGGCCGCCGCCATCACTACTGGCGACAGCCAACTGGGCGCCGACCACAAGGCCTGGCAGTGGGGCAAGTTGCACAGCACCACCTGGAAAAATACCAGCGGCCAGGTCATCCGCGGCCCCTTTGCCAGCGGTGGCGACCACAACACCTTGAACCCGGCGCCGTATAGCTGGGGCCAGGATTTCAACGCGACCCAGGTGTCGGCGCTGCGCATGATCATCGACTTCGGCCAAGTGGAACCGATGATGGGCCAGGGCGGCATCGGCCAATCCGGCAACCCGGCCAGCCCGAACTATGCCAATGGCATCGACCCGTCGCTGAAGGCGCAATACCTGAGCTTTCCGATGCAGCCGCAGAACTTTGAAAAGGTGTACGGCAAGACAAGGTTGACCCTGACGCCTGGTAAGTAACCGGGCTTCCCTGACGAAACTGGATAACGCTGTGGGAGCTGGCTTGCCTCAATGCCAGTCAGTTAAGGGCTTTTTGTAGGAGCGAGCTTGCTCGCGAAAAACTCACAGGCGCCGCTTTCATTCAGCAAGCACGCGTTATCGTTGACGATTTTCGCGAGCAAGCTCGCTCCTACAGTCGGCGATGACCGCTTGACTGACTGGCATTGTGGCTTGCCTGCGATAGCAGCCGACGGTAACCACGATGCGAAGCGAGCCGCTCTTGATCTTGCTCTTGATCTGCTTTTGATCTTGATCTTAGGCGCCCCGTCAAACCACGCTGGCCGGAATTCGACAGTGATTTGGGGGGTAAACCGGCAGGGATGCCGGTTTAGCCGCCCCGCGCCATGGA